>CADCCO010000015.1 GCA_902799965.1 uncultured Spirochaetaceae bacterium | reverse complement strand
CTTCCACCAAAGCCGCTTCTTCGTCAAGATTCATTTCCATAGCGACAGTCACTATAGCAGTTTTTTAACGAAAATTCAAGGCGAAAATTATTTTTTGCATTTTTAAAGATTCCAACGCCGGAATTTTACGTCTTTTACAACGGCAGCCGCAAACTAAGGAAAAATCCAGAACGCGAGCGGACAATGCTACGACAAGGCGATAAGCGAGGCGATTTCCAAAGGCATTCTTGTTGACTATCTTTCCCGCAAGGCCACGGAGGTTAAGAATATGTTTTTTGGCGAATATGACTACGATTTGGACATGGAAGCGAAAAAAGAGGACGGCCGCATAGAGAAAGCAGTGGAAGCCGCGCAGAACGCCCTTGCGATGAACTTGACCCCAGAGCAAGCAGCTCAAATAACCGGCCTGCCTCTGGAGCAAGTGCTGGAACTGCAAAAGGAATTGGCCGTCGCCCCCGCAAACTAATTCCGCTCGCAAGCGTCAATTACCATACTTTAACACACAACTATGCAATGTACTGTTATAATTTGCCGCAGTCAAATCGGATGAAGTCAAACTTCCTTGCAAAGTACTGCCGTTCGAAGAATATTTTTTCCATTTGTCTTTCTTTGTAAAGGTCATGGAAGTCATGTTTGTAGGAAAGGCATTAACACCAATATATGTTACAGAACCAGGAATTGTAATTGTCGTTACCGAAGTTGATTCAAAAGCAAGTGCTCCGATTTTAGTAAGGCTATTATTTAAAGTAACGGTTGTTAAATTTGAACAATAAGCGAATTCTCTTAATGCAATTTCAGAATTATTAACAGTTACTGTCGTTAATTGTTTACACCCCCAGAAAGTTTCGCCATTACTATCAAAAGTTGTAACTGATGAAGGAACTGTCACGCTTTGAAATTTGGACTGGCTAAAGGCTGCAAAGCCTAATTTTTTTACAGTGCTAGGAATGTTCATCGTAGTAAGATTTTTTGTGAGCGCGAATGCGTAATCCCCAACCTCTTCAACAGTGCTGGGCCATGTATACGAAGTTCTGGTGCTTGCCGCCGGATAATAAATAATCTTTGTTTTATCCGCATTGTATACAACACCGTAACTATCTGTACACATAATAGTCGAACCAGGCGCAACTACAAATTCTTTTGCGCCGGAAAGACACTTTCTTACACGCCAGTTAGCCAGCATGCTTTCGCAATTTGTTGCCGGTAAAATTACTTTGGCAAAAGTTTGCTCCACAAGTTTTTCATCGTTAGAATTTCCGAAAGTCATACTTGCAATACTAGTCAAATTATATTTAGACAAATCCAATATAGAATTGCTGCCAATTTTCACTTTTCCAGTATTTACTTCTTCGTTACACAATTTTTCCAGGAAAGTCTTCATATCATCCGCTGAAACAGTTGAATCAATCACAAAATTGTAGCTTGTGCTTGCCGTTGGCGTGAAACTTGCGATATTTGAGCTTGTCAGCTTTTTGGCTTTTGCAAGAGTTCCCGCAAAGGAAGTTGTTGTTATAGTCCAGTCCTGACTAGATTGCGATTTAATCTCTAATTTTGAAGAGCAGTTTGTGCAATCTGAATTGTATCCGCTAACAATAGAATATCCTTCGGCATAAAAATATGACGAGCCTGTAACTAAGCTTATGCTGGAATTAGTCAAAACTTCTGAGATTGATATTTTTGGCTTTTCGCTGGAATTGCTGGTAGCATTTACATAGATGTCATTCTTTTCATTCGACCCCTTTGGTATTGAAGCGGCACCTTTTAGTGTTATTCCGCTAGACGAACCGCATTTATCCATATAGACTGCGCCGCCATAAGTAGCTGTATTGTCTTTTATTGTGCCGCTTGTCGTTCCTCCGCTAACATTCTGCATTCTTAAAGAACTGCTGCTGTCAAGATAAACGCCTCCTCCTTGTGTAGCATTTGTGTTATTGTTTATTGTTCCACCTGACATAGTAATAGAACCATGGATTGCATAAACGCCTGAACCTTTAACAGCACCGCACTTATTGTAACTTATAGTTCCTCCATTCATTTCAAGATAAGAATAATAAGTATTATCATCCAATGCCACGCCGCCGCCACTACTACTTGCGTAATTATATGCAACGTTTCCTGCGTGCAGATATATGTAATCTTCTGTAGAATAGATACCGCCACCTGTAGACGCATAGTTTCTTCTAACTCCATTTGAGCAAGTTGTGGGTGTATTACTGCTGCTACTAGTCCATGCACTGTAGCCAATGCAAACTGTTCCTTTATTATAAATTCCGCCGCCATAGCTAGTGGCTTTATTGCCATAAGTGCCAGAATCCGCAATGGTATTGCCAGTTTTTCCGATCAAGCCACCGCCATAAACAAGAAGTTTTCCTCTAGTAGCTGAACCGCCGGAACCTGTCGCTCCGTCAACGTAAACGCCGCCGCCGTTTGTAGCGGTGTTGCCGTCGATTACGCTTGAGCCATAAAGTTTTGCAATGGCGGAATTAGAGTTTCCTATATAAAGACCTCCGCCAGAAGTTGCAGCATTGTTCGATATAGTTCCGCCGGCTATGTTGAGGGTTCCTGTTGAAAGATAAACGCCGCCGCCAGCGGCAGCCGCACCGTTGTAGTCAACTGAGCCGCTACTCATATAATGAGTTCCTGCAGCTGAAAAATAGATTCCGCCGCCGCTGTACGTAGAGTCGCTGGCATAGTTTCTGCATATTCCGTAAGAAGACTGCAAAGTGTCCGATTTGCTTGCATTCGCTTCCGAATAGCCAAGCCATACAGCGGCGCCTGTATCGCAGTAAACTCCGCCGCCATATTTTGCACTGTTTGACTTTGAGCCGCTTGTGGCCTTGCTTGCCGTAGTGTCGCCGATTACAGAATATCCCGACATGCATAAGTTTGCGTACTTTAAGTAAACGCCGCCACCAGAATTTGAGGCTGTATTCGCGCTTATGCTTGAAATTTTTCCGGAGCTCCCCTTAAGAATAAGATTTCCCTTTGAACTAGAAGTTCCTTCAAAATAAATACCCGCGCCGCCTGTAGCATTGTTTGCCGTAATGGTCACGTCATCCCCCAGCGTCAGCTTTGCTCCGGCCACGCCATTTACAAGGATTCCTCCACCGCTGCCAGAAATATAGCCTTTTTGAATCTTAAGCTTTGTGAGCGTTACAGGATATGATGTATTAATTACAAGCGCAGTTCCTTTTGTTGAAGCAGATGTAAGATTTCTGTTGATGCCGTCGCTTGAGCTTCCGTTTTCTCCTGACAGTGTAATTGACTTGGCGAGACCTGTTTTATTAGTTGAGTCTGCAGCAGGAATTGTCTGTTGACCTGAGAGATTTCCTGAAACATAAATAGTAAAGTCTTTACCTGTCGTCCAACACTGGTCTACAGCAGTAGAAATAGAATTGTATGGATTAGAGCTTGTTCCCGTGCCGGAAGAAGTTCCGCTGGAAGAAACATAAATCTTATACTCTGTGTAAAGCTTTCCTACGCTTGAATCAACGACAGTTTTCCAGTCTGTTTCGCTGCCTTTGAATTTGCCAATTTCATCACTTGCGGTGACTCCAGAGCCAAAAGAAAGAACCTGAGTTCCGCGCTTCCATGTAGAAGGAGTAATTGCCATCTGGCTTAAATTAGAATTAGTTTTAAGTTCTCCCGTAACGGTAATGTATTTTTCAGAAGGAAGATAAACGTCGTCTGTCCTGAGGCTTCCCTTTGGAATGTAGCCTTTTGCCGACACTTCAAATGTTCCGTCTTGGTAAATGGAGCCGCCATAAGCCTTGTCCGTACTGCCCGAAACCGTATTGGAAACCGTGTTGGACTGGCTGGTGCCTCCAAGCTGTCCCTTGGAATAAACGAACTTTCCGCCGGACGCGATGTAAACGCAGCCGCCATACGCTTTGCCGGAGCCGCCGGTTATACTCGCGCTGTTCCAGTTGGCGTTCAAGGTTTCGGTTGTGGTAAGCGTTCCGGCGACGTAAATGCCGCCGCCGCAAACATCGCTTGAGCCGGAGGACGCGGTGGCGGTGTTGTGGTTAACGCCAGATTGCGCGGTGACTTCCGCGCTTTTTGAACTTGCCACATAAACGCCGGCGCCATTCTTGCCCGTCTTGTTGTATGACACCCCAAGGCCGCCCATGTTGTTGGTCGAGCCGCCCGCGTAAAGGCCGCCCGCGCTGTTTGGCGCGTAATTGTAAGAAATAGAGCCGCTGCCTGATTTGAATGTTCCTGTGTTGTAAATGCCGCCGCCGTCGTTGGCGTAATTGCGCCGGACGCCATAGTCAGTAGACAATGCATAACCTGTCGTAGAAGAACTTCCTGATGAATCGCATCCAAAGTATAAATTGCCTGAATTGTAAATTCCACCTCCGTAATTTGCAGCGGAATTTGAACATGTTGAACCTGCGGTATTTCCAGTTGCTGTATTTGTGTTTGAAGTTGCATCACCTATAAGAGCTGTACCTCTTACATAGAGTGTTCCCGTATTGTAAACTCCTCCACCGTTATTAGCAGTATTGTTGTAAATCTGACCTCCCGTCATGTCCACGGTACCCGCGTTGTAAACGCCTGCGCCGTTTATGTTGCCGCTGGCAGCCGAGTTGCTGTAAATTAAAGCGCCGCTCTTTATATTTAATGTTGCACCAGTTACAACATTAACGCCTGCGCCTTTTCCATCAGATGTTGCTTTATTACTGTAAACTTTTGCACCGTTGTCAAGGTTTACAGTTGCGGCTGCTGTTATGTTAATTCCACCTCCGGCAGAAGCACTTCCGTTTGTAATCTGTATGTCCTTTACTGTAAATGTTTTTGCAAGACCGATTGTAAGCGCTGTTGCCGTTCCGCCACCGCTAATCACAGCTGCACTTGTTGCGGTTGAAGATGCCTTGTATCCCTGCAAAGTGACAGCAGTTACACCTGTAGGAAGAGTTACACTGCTTCCAATTGTCTGCGCAGCAACAGTTCCATCAATTGTGATTGTATTGTCGACTTTAGTAAGTTCGCTGTCTGCAAGCGCCTGTGCAATCGTAGCATACGGGCTTGTCTTTGTTCCGTTGTTGCCCGAAGAAGGAGCTGCTGAACAAACTATTCGTGTTGAGTCACTTGCAGCAGAGCTTGCTACATAAATCGGCGAAGTAATGTAAACATATTTTGTAGTGGAGCTTGTGTCGTCCTTTTTTTCCCAGCCGGTATTGTCTTTTGTGAGCTTAAACTGAGCCTTTACAGTATCAGAAATAGCTGAGGATGAACTTAAGAAGTTTGTTCCGCGCTTCCATTCGTATAGAGAAACGGATGCGACCGTACCAGTGTTGGATGAATCAAAGGAACCAACACCAACTGTACGTGAACTTGACGACAAGTAAACGTCATTTGTGCCCGCACTTCCCTCATATACTTTTGCAGTGCCGCTCACTGTGAACGTTCCGTTCTGGTAAATGGCACCGCCGGCGGCTCCTGTTCCGGAAACGGAATTCTGCATTGAACTTCCGCCGATGGTTCCGCCTGACATTGTAAGTGAGCCGGCATTGTAGATGGCTCCACCCAAATTTGCGGTGTTACTGTAAATGCTTCCTCCACTCATGACAACTGTTCCAGCATTGTAAACGCCTGCGCCGTTAATGGTTCCGCTTGCGGCCGTGTTGCTGTAAATTTCTGAACCGTTCTTTATGTTGAGTGTCGCGCCGCTCTTTACATAAACACCTGCCCCTGTTCCACCGCTTGTTGCCTTATTGCTGTAAACTTTGGCGCCATTATCAAGATTCACTACAGTGCCGGTTCCGCTGCTGATGTAGATTCCGCCGCCAGTGTTGGTATTTCCGTTTGTGATTTTTAACTGCTGGATTGTAAACGTTTTTGCCGCGGCGATTGTAAGGGCGTGGCCATTTGCTTTTCCGTCAATGGTGGCGCTTGTATTATAGCCTTTTATTGTAACCTCGCTTGCAGATACTGAAGTTCCTGTTGTCTGCGCGCCTTTGAGCGTTCCAGCAATTGTGATTGTGTTGCTTGTGTAAGCTAAATCCGGACAACCAAGCGCTGCTGAAATTGAAGCGTAAGGGCTGGTCTTTGTTCCGTTTGCGCCTGAAGTCATACCCCAGCCCCATGTTGTGTCAGGTCTTGTTGAGCCGGAAGCCTCTGTTCCAACAACATAAATCGGCGAGGTTATTTTTACATATTTTGTGGCTGCAGTATCGTCGTTTGTTTTGTCCCAGCCGCCATTGTCTTTGCTCATGGCAAAGCGGTTGTATGTAGCGCTGGCGATGCTGCTTGTAGCGGACAAAATGTTGGTTCCGCGCTTCCATTCTGCGGGTGTGATTGTTGCCACAGTTCCGCTTCCGTCAAGAGAGCCTACAGTAATTGTTCTTGAAGTTGTTCCAAGATAAACGTCGTTTACTGTTTCGCTTCCTGCGTAGACAACGGCGCTTCCGCTTATGTTGAACGTTCCGTCCTGGAAAATCGCGCCGCCTTTGGCTCCGGAATCAACGGTATTTTGAACGCCGCTTCCGCCTATCTGGCCCGCGCTCATTGTCAAAGTCTTTTTATTGCAAATCGCGCCACCGTTTCCTTTGGCTTTGTTGCCTTCAAAAACGGCTTTGTTTGACGCAGTTTGAGGCGCTTCAATAATCACGTCGCCCGCGTCTGTGTTGTTGTACAAACCGCCGCCATCGTATGAGCTGTAATTATACGAAATACTTCCGCTGGCAATTCTGACCGTTCCGCCGTTGCGGTTCATGATTCCGCCGCCATGATATGATGTCGAGCCCGACGTGTAAGCGATGTTTCTTCTAACGCCGTAGCCAGAAGCCATATCGGATTTTACGGGAGTCGAGCCAGAAAGTCCGCTGTAGCCGATGTAAACTTTGCCGCCGTTATTATAAATACCTCCGCCATGCTGGCCGGCTTTGTTTGCAAATGTTGTCGCGCTTGCGCTTGTTCCGTCTTTAGCAAGTGTTGTAGACGTAACGCTGTCACCAATTAAGGAAGAGCCGTACATAAAGAGCGCCGCGTCGCTTCCGTCAACGCACACGCCGCCTCCCAAGCCGCTTGCTTCGTTGCCGGCAATCTTGGCGCCGTCGCCAAGCTTTACCGTTCCCTTGACGATGTTTATTCCACCGCCGTTGCCGGAGGTTTTTCCGCCGGTAATCGCAAGGTCTTCTATCGTGACCGGCACCGTGTCATTATCTATTTTAAGGGCGCTTCCGTTAGAAGCGGCCGTCGCGGTTGAAGGATTCGCGTACCGTTTGATTGCGGCGGCGCTAGCCGCTGTCGAGCTTGCCTTATAGCCTTTGATTGTAAGTCCGTCCGGGAGCGAAGTCGTAAAGGTTGAGGGAACTTGCTGCTGCGCGCCGGTCACAGTTCCGTCAACGACAATAGCCTGGTGGCTTGAATCCAGCAAGCCGGAAGAAAGCGCTCCGCTAATCGAGGCAAATGGGTGCGCCCAGTTTCCGCTTGTGTTGCCCGTGTCGGTCGGCGCGCTGGCTCCGGCGGTCGTTTTGCATTTTTCGGGAGAAGAGCCTGCCACGTAAATGTCCGCGTCGATTTTTGCGGCATTTTTTGTCGCTGTTGAACTTCCTGGATTATCCTTGTTGTAGCGCTCCTTTTCCCAACCCAAATCGGTAAAGTCAAACTTGCCCAAATCGCCTTCGGTCAAGGCTGAATAAGTTCCGCCAACGCCAAGGAACTGCACTCCGCGCTGCCACTTGCCAAGCGTGATTGTGGCCGCCGTTCCGGACGCGGTAAGCGCGCTTGCAATCTTTAAAGAAGCATTCCGCAGAATTTTGCCATAAGAGTCTGTGGCGCACCCCAAGAGCAAGTCGTTATTATTTTTGGCGCCGCCGTAGGGAATCGAGGCGCTGCCGGACATTGTGAAGCTTGCAGTGTTTTCGGACATAACATAGACCGCGCCGCCGCCTTGATAAGATTCCGACGCTGTCGCCGTGTTTTCCTTTATCGTTCCGCCGCTAAACGCAACGTCCGAGTCCGCGGCGATATAAATTCCGCCGCCCTCTTTGCCTTGGTTGTGGCTCATCTCTCCGTCCGCGATTTCTACATTTGATTGACAGGCTTTTATTCCTCCGCCCGTGTTGCAAGCCTTGTTGAAGGAAACATATCCCGCGCGCATTTTTAGAACGGACCTATTGTCGCTTGCCGTTCCCGTTCCGTATGAGCTTATTCCGCCGGAGGTTGAGTTGGACAAATTTCTCTTTACTCCTCCTGTAAAGGGCGCGGGAACAAGGTTTCCGCTGACTGTTCCGCTGTAGCCAAGGTAGACGGAGCCCTGGCTGTAAATTCCGCCTCCGTCCGAGCTTGCGTAGTTGCCGCAGTTTGTCCAAGCTCCGTCAGTTCCGGTTTCAGGCTCGGTTCCTGTGGCCGGAGTGTCGGCGGAGTCGCCAATCAAGGCAGTTCCGTACATGTAAAGGCTGGCTCCCTTCTTGACGTAAACGCCGCCGCCGTATGTGGCTTTGTTTCCGGTGACAATGGCGCCGTCGGCCAAGCAAAGGGTTCCCGCCGTCAATTTTATTCCGCCGCCGTAAGAGTAAGAGCCTTCCGTAACCCCCAGCCCGCCCGTAATCTTTAGGTTTTGTATCGTAATTGGCGCGGCGGCGTTCAAGACAAGCGCGCTTGTGTTGCGGCCGCTTGCGTTGATTTCCGGCGCGGCGGGCGACGACGGATTGCTGTCGTCAACCACGCCTTTTATAGTAAGCGCGGAACACCTGTCCGTCGAAAGCCCGGGAATTTCTTGCTCTCCTACTTTTCCAATTATCAAAATCGTGTCAGGCTCGCCGCCGCTCAAATTAGTCACGGCGTAATTTAGCGTCTTGTAGGGAGCGCTTTTTGTTCCGGACGCGCTGGAAGAGTCGCTTCCAGTCGCTTTGATGTAAATCGGCGCCTTTAGCTTTGCGATTGTCGCGGAGCCGCTTTTCTTTGAAAAGTTGAAGTCGCCGTCGGTAAGCGCGAAATATCCTTTGTATGAATCTATGTCGCCGCTAGAGGCTTCCAGAATGTCCAGGCCGCGCTGCCAGTCTTGCGGCGTAAGGGTGGCGGCCTTTGTTCCGCTTGGAAGGCTAAAGCCGCCGGACAATACTTGCACGAGCGGATACTTTCCGCCGTCATCCGAGCCGGAAGAGGCGCGGCAGGCGTATACGTCGTTGTTTCCTTCTCCGCCGGAACAGGGAATCTTGGCCGCGCCGCCGATTTTAAAGCTTGCCAGCGCGTACGTTCCGCCAGTGTAAGAGCCGTTCAAGTGCACCGCGCCGCCCTTTGGCGCCGTGTTGCCGCTAATCTCGCCGCCTGTCATTTCAAAGGCCGCGTCGTCGTCGATTCCGCCGCCCTGCGCGTCGGCCGTGTTGCCGGTGATTTTGCCGCTTCCCGAAAGTTCAAATTTGGCGCCGCTTCCGCTGACTCTAACGCCGCCGCCGCCGCGCTCGGCGTTGTTACCTTTGATTTCGCCGGCGCTCATGGCAACCGTGGCATTGTTGCCGATGTACAAGCCGCCGCCCATGCCGTCCCAGTCGGCTGCCGTTTTCTTGGCTGTGTTGCCTTTTATCAAGGCGCCGCTTCCGCAGATTTCCGCCTCAACGTCGAACGAGCTTCCGGCCTCGGCCTCGAAGAAAATTCCGCCGCCAATCTGGCCCGACTCGTTGCCGCTGACTTCGCCGCCCTTCATCTTGAAGATTCCGCCGGTCGAAATTCCGCCGCCGCGCGCGCCCGCCTTGTTTCCAGTTATCAGCGTTCCGCTTTCTATCGTCAGGCTGCTTCCGTTCTTGGCGCGGATTCCGCCGCCGCGGTCGGAGGCGTTGCCGCCGGTAATCTTTATGTTCTTGAACGTGACGGGAACGGTCGAGTCGATCGTTATGACGGAATCGGTTCCGTCGCCCTTAAGGACGGCCTGCCCCGCCCCCGCCGCGCTTTGCACGGTGACCGAGCGCGCCTTTGTGGCGGCCGCGGAAAGAGTTGAGTTTCCCGAAAGTTCGCCGCTCGCGTTTCCGGTTACAAAAATTTTGTACGAAGAAGAGCCGCTTCCGTTTTTCTCAATCTTTTTAAACGCGGCGTCAAGGCTTGCGAGCGGCTCCATCAAGTGGCCGCTGTTAAAGTCGCTTGCGCTAACGCCGTCGGAATTCGGAAGTCCGTTCGGAACGCCCACGTAAATGCATTCCGGAAGCACTGAGGCCAAAAGCGAGTCGTCCACCGCAAAGCCGGACGAGGTTATTCCCGCCGAGCCGTCTTCAACCCACTTGTCGGTTTTCATTCCGCCAAAGACGCTTATCGTTTGCGCGGTTGAATAAAGGACTTCGCCGCTTGAGCTTCTAAAGCTGACCACAAGCTTGTGGCTTCCGGCCTTAACGCCTGTCGCGCTTATCGTGACCTTTCCGCCGCTTATCCCGGAAACTGTCGGCGCGGTTAGCCCTGTTTCCTCCCAGGCAGCCGCGACTGTCACCGTTTGCGTTCCCGACACGGAAATTTCCAGCGCCACGTCGCCCGTCTCTTCCGCGCCGGTTTTTGGCGCGGGGTAAAAGGCGTGAGTTATGGCCGGCTCGTCGGCGGTTATGTTTTTGGTAAAGGAATCAACGTATACTTCAACGTCGTCGCCTTCTGCGGCGGTGCCCTTGGTGTCCTTAATGCCGCAGATTATGGTCCAAGTCTTTCCGATTTCCAGCGGTATTTCAAATTTGTTCGCGGAACTTGTTCCCGCCGTTCCGAATGTTCCCTTTGAAGTTGCGATGACGGCGCCGCTTGCGTCCTTGGCTTCCGCGCGGGCAAAGTAAACAAAGCGCGCGCTGTCCGAAACGTCGGGCTTTGCGGAGGCCGATACGGCGGAAGGAAGCGCGCCGCCAACGGTTCCAGTAAGCTTGACAATCTTGGCGGCCTTTGCGCTGGATTCGCTCGCGGCCTTAACCGCGAACAAAGCGGCGGTCGACGGCCCCGATGAATTTTCGCAGGAGAAAAATGTTACGGCGGAAAAAAGCGCGGCCGCAAATGCAAGCGCGGAAAAAGCCTTAACGCGCGGACGCATAAAAGCCCCCTTTCGCGCGAGCCGCCCCATTCCAGTCACAAGCATGGTATTTTCAAAATTTTCCTTTTCCATAATTCTCCCCTTTGCAAAGGACATAAAAACGCCATTCTATCATTACATTTTACAATATTATTGGCGAAAAATCAAATGGAAGAATGAACCAAACGCAACAAGATGATTTGCTAAAAAAAGCCAAGGAAATGCTTTCGTTCTCCTACACGCCCTACTCCAACTTTAAGGTTGGCGCGGCGCTGCTTGGAAAAAGCGGAAAAATTTACGGCGGCTGCAACATCGAAAACGCGGCCTACGGGCCAAGCAATTGCGCGGAGCGCACGGCGTTTTTCAACGCTGTAAGTTCCGGCGAGCGGCAATTTGACGCCATCGCGATTGTGGGCGGCCCGGACGGCGTGATAAAGGACTTTTGCCCGCCCTGCGGTGTTTGCCGCCAAGTTATGATGGAATTTTGCAAGCCAAAGGAATTCGTCATTCTTTTGCAAAACGCCAATGGCGAGACAAAGGAATTCACGCTGGAGGAACTGCTTCCGCTCGGCTTTGGCCCGGCGGATTTAGAGCGGCAATAAAAACTATTGGCAAGCCCAAAATAGAAAGATAGCCGCATGAGCGGCAACAACCGCGCTCGCAGCCAAGCTCGCGCGGCCAGCCGTAATGTTCGGCAAGGAGAAAGATATGCAAAACTACAAAATTAAAATCACGTTCCCGTCGGGAAAGACAATCGAAGCGGCGACCGGCTCCACCCCAGCCGACTTCATAAACGAGTTTGACGAAAAGCCGGAGAAGATTTTCGCCGTCCGCGCCAACAACGAAGTCGTTTCGCTGAACCGCGGCCTGTTCGTGGACTCCACGCTGGAGCCGGTCTTGATGTCCAGCAAGGACGGAAGCCAAGTTTACAGGCGCACGCTTTGCTTCATTCTTGCCGCGGCCGCCCACGAAATCAATCCTGACAACAACGTCATCATTGAAAACTCCTTTGGCTACGCCTACTACTACACTTTCCAGGACGGAAGCGAAGTTCCCGAAAAATTCGTTTCAGAATTAAAGGAAAAGATGGACGCCCTCATAAAGAAGAACGTTCCGATTGAAACGCACTTCATCTCTTACGAGCAGGCGATCCAGACTTTTGAAAAGCTGGGCCTTTTGGAAACCCGCAAGCAGCTCAACTACGTTTGCCCTCCCCGCGTCCAGATGAACACAATCGGCGAATACACCGACCTTTACTACGGCCCGATGTTGATTTCAACGGGAGCGCTCAGCGCGTTCAAACTGCAAAAATACAAGAACGGCTTTTTGATTTTGTTCCCGTCCAGCTCCAAGCCCGACACGATTCAGGAATTCAAGGAATACCCGGTATTGTTCAAGACTTACGAGCGCGGAAAACAATGGGGAAAGCAAATCGGCGTGACAAGCGTCGCGTCGCTCAACGAATTGGTCTCCAAGCGCGAGGCCGACGAGTTCATCAACATTTCGGAAGTCTTCCAAGAAAAGTGCATTTCGGACATCGCAAGCCAAATCCACAACCGCGGCACGACGCGGCTTGTGTTGATCGCAGGCCCTTCAAGCTCAGGCAAAACCACCAGCGCCAAAAAGCTGGCGATGGAATTGCAGGCCATCGGCTACAAGCCCAAAGTCATAAGCTTGGACGACTACTACGTTGGCCGCGACCGCACTCCCAAGGACGAAAACGGAAACTACGACTACGAGTGCATTGAGGCGCTGGACATCGAATTGATCAACCAAAACCTTTTGGACTTGTTCGCCGGAAAAAAAGTGGAGCTTCCAAGCTACAACTTTGTGACGGGAAGCCGCGAATACAAGGGAAAGACCTTGCAGCTTGGCCCCAACGACATTTTGATTATGGAAGGAATTCACGGCCTTAACGACAAGCTGACCCACCTCATCCAGCCGGAACTAAAGTTCAAGCTTTACCTTTCGGCGCTGACCCAGCTGAACATCAACGAGCACAACAGAATTTCGACCAGCGACAACCGCTTGATCCGCCGCATCGTGCGCGACAACAATTTTAGAGGAAAGAGCGCGGCCGCCACAATCGCCATGTGGGATTCAGTCCGCCGCGGCGAGCGCTTGCACATCTTCCCCTTCCAGAACAACGCCGACGCGATTTTGAACACCGCGCTGGACTACGAGCTTAGCGTCTTGAAGATTTACGCGGAGCCGCTTTTGCGCTGCATCCATCCGGGACAAAAGGAATACTCGGAAGCCTGCCGCCTCTTGCGCTTCCTGAACGCCTTCCCGCCGATTCCCTCGACGGCCGTTCCCGACCGCTCGATTATTAGGGAATTTATAGGCGGGTCGGCTTTCAAATACTAAGATTGTTGGCAAGACCAAGAAGCGGCGAAAAAAAAACGGAAGCGGAGTTTTTTTTTCGCCGTTAGTTGTACTTGGCGGTAACGATGTCGTCGAGCGCCTTGGCTTCGGCCTTTTTTTGCTCGTCCTTAAAAATCGCGAACTGGCGCTCCTTAAGCTTTTTGATGGACTCGTGCTTTTGCATCGCGGCGTTGAAGAGGGCGCGCTTTTCTTCCGTGACGATTTTGGCCATCGCCATGTCGTTCATCAATTTTTCCTGCTGAACTTTTATGAACTGGTAGAATTGCTGGGCTTGCGCGATGGCGCTAAAATCGGTTTGGCCGCGCGAAAGTTTTTTTGTCGCCGCGTACTGGCGGGCCAATTCGTCCAGCCCCTCTTGGATTTTTTGCTCGGCTTGAACGGCTTTTCCAAGCTCTATCTGCGCCTGGTCTTGCTCGTACTTGCGCAAGTCCAAAAGCTTTTCAAGCTCAAAGACAAACTTTTTCAAACGCCCGCCGCCTTGCCGCCGCTTTCGCGCGCGTCAACAACTTGCGCCACCGTGGGAATGGCAAGCGCGGGGCAGTCGGCGTATTCCTCTTCCGGGATTTCGATTCCGGTAAGAGCGGCCAGCCTGTCAAGCGTGTCCTTCATCGGGCAAGAGTCGGTTTCTTCCTGCTTTAGGAATTCTTCTATTTCTTCATGCTTTTCGATGGCCGCGTCAATCGCGGGGCTTGCGCCTTTTGCGTAGGCGCCGGTCGTTATCATCAATTCGTTTTGCTGGTAGGTGGCCATCCATTGGCGGACAAGGCCGCAAGCCTCGCGTGTTTTCTTTCCGGTCACGCGGCGGCTCAAACGGCTTACGCTTGCCAAAACGTCAATCGCCGGATAATGGTAGGCTTGCGCCAGTTTTCGGTCAAGGACTATGTGGCCGTCCAAAACGCCGCGCACGGTGTCGGCGATTGGGCCGTTCATGTCGTCGCCTTCGACCAAGACTGTGTAAAAGGCGGTGATGCTGCCCTTGTCGTTGGCGCCGGCGCGCTCAAGCAATTTTGGTATCATGTCAAAAACGCTGGGCGGAAATCCTTCGCGCGCGGGAGGCTCTCCGGCCGCCAAGCCGATTTCGCGCTGGGCCTGGGCAAAGCGCGTCACCGAGTCGAACATAAGCATTACGTTCTTTCCTTGGTCGCGGAAGTATTCGGCTATGGCGGTGGCGACGTAAGCCGCGCGCAGGCGGCAAATGCTGGGCATGTCGCTTGTGGCAAGGACGACGACCGACCGCTTTAGGCCCGCTTCGCCCAAGTCGCGCTTGATAAAGTCAGGCGCCTCGCGGCCGCGCTCGCCGACCAGCGCTATTACGTTAATGTCCGCGTTGGTGTTGCGGGCCACCATGCTTATAAGGGTTGACTTTCCCACGCCTGAACCGGCAAAGATTCCCAAGCGCTGGCCCGCTCCGACAGTCAGCATCGAGTCAATCGCGCGAACGCCGGTCGTTATTCTTTGGTTTATGTCCTTGCGGCTAAGCGCGTCGGGCGCCGGGGCTTGCGCGGGATACAAGGTTTCGGCGTTCACGTCGCCCTTTCCGTCCATCGGCTTTCCCGTCGCGTCCACAACGCGGCCAAGCAAGCCCATTCCAACCGGCACTTGCAGGGTGCGGCCGCTGGCCACGACTTCAGTTCCGACTTCGATTCCGCGCGTGTCGCCAAAGGCCGTCAATTTTACGGTTGTTCCGTCAAGGCCGACGACTTCGGCCAGCATTTCTTTTTTTAAGCTCGTTATTCTTATGGAACAAATTTCTCCAATTACCGAGCGCGGGCCTTCGCTTAGAATTTCCAAGCCGTGAACGGCCTTGACCTTTCCGACATACAGAATGGTCTCGGCCTCTTGCGCCGTTTTGAGATACTTGTCAAGATTGAATTCTACGTTATACGACGACTTCACTTTCCCACCCTAAAGCCGCGGCGTTTTTCTACGCGCCGGCAATGTCGGACTTTGCCACAGTCTTGATTGGCGACACTTCCATAATCTTGTCTTCCAATTCGGAAAGCTGGCTGGAAATGCGCGCGTCGATCGCGCCAAAGTCGGTTTCGACAATGCAGCCGCCGCTTTCCACCGACGAGTCTTCCATAACCGTGATGCCCTTAATCGCTTCGACGCGCTGAATGAATTCCTGAATGTGGTCGGTCGTAAGCTGAACGTCGGCAAGGTTGACGCGAATCGTTACGTCGCCGCGTCCCTTGACTTTTTTCAGCGCCGAAAGAACGTTGCTAAGAATTACGCTCTTTTGGTTTTCGCTGATGACCTTTACGATTTTGCGGGTAATCAAAATTACAAGCTCTACGATTTGGCTTTCGGTCTCGTCAAGAATTTCTTCGCGGCGCTGCATGACCGAGTCCACGATTTTGTGCATTCGGTCGACAAGGCGGACGGCTTCGGCGTATCCGTTTTGGTAGCCCTCTTCGTGGCCTTGGTCGTAGCCTTCCTTTGAAGCGTCGGCCTTTAGCTTTTCCACTTGGGCGCGCGCCTCGTCAAGCATTTTTTGCGCTTCGGCTTGGGCGGCCTTTTGAGTTTCTTGCGCCGAAGTTTCGGCTTCGGTCTTTATGATTTGCGCTTGGTCAGTCTGCCGCTTTACTTCGGCAAAGGCCGCGTCCTCGGCTTTCTTTACGATTTCGTCCGCCTGGGCCTGCGCGTCGGAAAGCATGTTCTGTTTTTCGATTTCCCAATTTTTCTTGAACTCTTCCGCCTCGCGCCTAAGGTCGTCCGCCGTGGGGCCGGTGTATTCGGGCTCGGCCTCTTCCTCAACTTCCTCAACGACGGGAGCGTAGTCGCGGTAAAGCTTTAGCGTAACAACGTCCTTTTTGTCGTCCTTAAATTCAAGCGGCCTAAAAACTGATTTTGCCATTCACTTCCTCACCACGCGCGATTAAGATACAAGTTCGTCTTCGCCCGAACGCGCGATGACGATGTCGCCCTTTTCTTCCAAGCGGCGGATTGTAGAAACAACTTTCTGCTGGGACTCTTCTACGTCCTTTAAGCGCACAGGTCCCATAAATTCCATGTCTTCCTTGAGCATGCTGGCCGCGCGCTTTGACATATTGTGGAAAATCTTGTCCTGAACTTCGGCGTCGACGGACTTGAGCGCCTTGGCCAATTCCTGCGTGTCGACTTCGCGAAGAACGCGCTGAATCGAACGGTCGTCCAGCATGACGATGTCTTCGAATACGAACATGCGCTTCTTGATCTCTTCCGCCAAATCGGGGTCTTCTTCTTCCAAAGATTCGATAATCGCCTTTTCGGAAGAGCGGTCGACAAGGTTAAGGATTTCAACGATGGATTCAACGCCACCAGCGGCTGTGTAGTCTTCGCTTGACAATGTTGAAAGCTTCTTTTCCAAAACGCGCTCAACTTCGCGCAAAACGTCAGGAGAAGTTCGGTCCATCGTGGCCAAGCGCTTTGAAACTTCAGGCTGAATTTCTTCAGGCAAGTTCTGCAAAATTACGGCGGCCTTGGCCGGCTCCAAATATGCCAAAATCAAGGCGATTGTCTGCGGGTATTCCTGCTGGATAAAGTTGAGCAAGTGCGCCGGGTCGGTGCGGCGGATAAAGTCAAAGGGGCGGACCTGCAAGCTTGAGGTCAAGCGGTTAATTATGTCTATCGCCTTTTGGCTTCCCAAAGACTTTTCGAGCAATTCGCGCGCGTAGTCGATGCCGCCCGTAGTGATGAAGTTTTGCGCGTTCATCAAGTCTTGGAATTCTTCCAAAACCTGGTCTTTTATTTCCGCGTCAATCGTTTCCAAGCGCGCGATTTCAAAAGTCAATGTTTCGACTTCGTCCTCGCGCAAGTGCTTCATTATTTCGGAAGAAACGTCGCTTCCGACAGAAACCAAGAAAATCGCGGCCTTTTGGCGGCCGGTAAGGTTTTTAAAGTCCTTGGCGCCGCCTTTTTTTGAGGCGGAAGCCGGCTTTAATTGAGGCTTTGGAGATGACTTTGGTTTTGACGCTTCGTCTGACATTTAACTTCCTCTATTTTACTTGTCTTTGCTCAACCAGGCGCTCAAAACGGAAGCCACTTTGTCGGGATAATTGTCAATCGCCGTCCGTATTTGAGCGGTGGGCGCGGCCATTTTCTTTTCAAAGGCCTTGCGTTCGCCCGCCACGTCCCTATATATATTTCGGACTTTTCCGAACCTTTCTAAAGTCTCTAGCGTTTGAATTTCTTGGCGAACTTCCGTGGGATTGTTGGGATTGTAGCGCGTTCCAAGCTTTCGCATGGCCTTTAAAAGCTTGCGCTTTTCGCCTTCGTTAAGGTAGTCCATGACGCTTTCGGCCGCCGAGCCAAGCTCTCCGAACAAAATGGCCGCCTTTTTCTTTCCGGGAATCCCCTTCTCGGAAGTCATTTCAAAGTTAAGCTCTTCTCTAGTCATACTACTCCTCCATCAACCAAGTGCGGATGAGCATCGCGACATCCTCAGGATGCTCTTTTGCCATAGCGATGGCGTTTTCCTGCAATTCGGCGCGCTTGCGCTCTTCGACCGACATCGTGACTTCCACGCCTTCTTCTTTGGCTTCCCAAAGCGCCTGGTCGCGGGCGGCCTGCTGCTTGCGAAGCAATTCCTCTTCGCGAAGGCGGCGGCGCCTTTCCATCTCGCGGCTGATAATGCGGTAGAGAATGAATATCGCCAGAATTGCGGCAAGGCCAATCAACACAAGGATAATCGTAAGGCGGGTTTGGCGCGCCTTGAGAATTGCCGCGTCCTCGGCCTCAAATTCGGCGCTGCGGTCAAAGGGAATGTTGGTCACAGTGACCTTGTAGCCCTTGGCGCGGTCGTAGCCGATGGCGCTTTGAATGTAATTCGCTATGTCTTCCAACTGCTCCTTGGGAACAGGCGAATAATCTCTCACGATGCCGCCCTCGTCGTTAAAGACGGGGTTGTGGTTTTTGTCGTACTTCTTTTTCCAAATGCCGTCAACGTTGACTGAGACGGTGACCTTTCCGTAGCGGGGGCTTTCCTCGCGGTGAATCACGTCCTTGTTGAGCGCGTTGTTCTGAGTCACGCCGGTTTCGGTCTGCTTTCCGATGACGTTCGACATGTCGGAATAGACCGGCGGGTTTTGGCCCTCCACTCCGGCGGGGCCTTGCGGGTTGAAGCCGGTGCCCTGCCATTCGCGGGTGACGGTCTGGCTGCTTATCGGAAGCGTGTCGCGGAATTCGGAATCGTCGTAAGGCGTGTCCGGGTTGTCCTCGCGGATTGTTATCGGGTGGTAGACTTCGGAATCCTTTGTTTCCTTGGAGAAGTCCATGTCGATCTTGATGTTGAGGTCGCGCACGCGGTCGCTGGTCAAGGTTCCCTGGAGCGCCTTTAGGATTTGCGCGCGGTAGTGGGCCTCGCCTTCGCGAATCAGCTTTTCCTGCTTTTTGACCAAGTCGAGGCGGTCGCTTTCGGCCATGCCCTCAAAGTCGTTCAGTATGTTTCCTTCGGAATCGGTGATGACGCAGTTTTCGGCGGCAAGGCCTTCAACCGCGCTCAAGATGAGGCGCTGGATTCCCAAGATTTTTCTGCGGTTGGAATAAAGATCGCTCATCGGCTTGGCCTTTAAGATGACGCTTGCCGAAACTGGTTTTTGGTCGGCTTTGAAAAGCTTGTCTTCGGGCAGCACAAGGGTCACGTCGGCAGAGGCCACGTCGGCAAGCTCTTCGAGGTGCTTCTTAATGGTGCGGGTAATCGCTTGCTGGAGCTTTACGTTTTGGTCAGCGTCGGTGGTGGACCAGCCGCGGTCAAAGAAAGACGCGAAGGGATCCACGCTTGCGGGAACCAAGCCTTCGGTAATGAGAAGGCTCCGCATTTTTGTGGCGGTCTTGTCGTCGGGAACAGAAATGTAGCCCGCGTCGTTGACGGTGGCGTGAACGTTTTCTTCATCAAGGCGAGTGAGAATTCGCTCTTGCATTTCGCCAGTGACAGGCGCGTTGAAAAGGCGGACTGTTGTTGGAGTTGAAGACACGCGGAACATGGCGACGACGGCGACGATTACGACGACGACGATGCCTATGACTATCGCTTTTTGAATTTTTGACCACTTGGCCCAAGCGCCCTTCGCGCTGTCGCCAAGCTTTTTGAGCCATTCGTTCATCTACCCCTCCCGTGAACGAACTACACGAATTACAATAATATTATTGTAACATTATAGCATAGTTGTGTAAATAATGCAAGAAAATTATAGAAAAAAAATACTAAAAAAAAAGCGGGCGCTCCCGGTCGCGGCCCTTGCCCTGTCATTCCCGCGCTCCGACGCGGGAATCTTTTTGCCAAAGGATTGTCGGGTCAAGCCCGACAATGACACGGTCGCGCAGCATTATTTTAAAACAACGGTGACGCTTTCAAAGTTGAGGGGCTTTAGCAGCGCGGTGACGACTTGCTTGGCGCGGGCGTCCGCGTCGTCCAAAAGTCCGTCGGCCAGGATTTCGTCTGCGGCCTCGCGCTTGGCGATTTCTATTTGGTCAAAGACTTCTTGCGTGCTGATTCTGGTAAAAAGCCTCTGCTGCTCGTCAAAAACTTCCTGCGAGGCAATGTCGTTCCCCAGCAAAACGCAGGGCGGAATTTTCACCAGCAGTTTTCTTCCGCCGTCTGAAATGACGATTTTGGAATCGCGGATGTTTTCTATGCCCGCGCGCAAAACGCCCGTGTAGCGGACAATGCTAAAGGCCTTGCTTACGGCGCCCCGCTTTTTTAACGTGATGATGTCGCTGTAGCGCATTTTGTACAAGACCAGCTCTGCGCATTCGGCCAGCTCCCGCTCCACGGCGGCGCGCTTGTTTTGGACGCGGACGCTAAAAAGCTTGTCGCCCGCGATTTTTCCGCAAAACAAAACCGCCGCCACAAGCAGCGTGATTGTGACAACCCGCAAAACGACCTTTGCGGCCAACGACTGAAAAAACGTTTGTCCGCCTTGGCGGCGGAGCTTGGATTTCTTTTCTTCCATGCGGGCTATTATAGCGCGAAATGGCGTTCAAAACAAGTCGCGGAGCCTTGTTGCAACAATCGCGCGTTTTCATTATTCTGTAAGCATGAACATAGCCGCGAGCGCAGCAAAACAGACAATCCTCAACTCCCTTTTAAGCGAAAGCGCCTTTGGAAAAATTCAAGCCGCGATAGACTTGAACGAAGAAGGCCTTTTGGCGGAAAGCGCCTGCGGACCGGACGAGCTCTTCACCCAGAAGGCGCGCTTTTCGTTCAAGCCCTTCCGCTTTGACGGAACCGAAGCCGAAAAGCAAAGCGGCCAGGTTTTGTTCACGGGAAAAGGCTTTGGCGGCCGGCCGCTTTTGGCTGTCCTGCAGTCAAGCGACGCGGCCCAAAAGGCGCGCGCTGTTTTTGCCTACGCCTCCTGCGTTACGCAAGCCATAAAAGAGGGGCGCGCGCTTCCGGCAAACGGAGCGGGCGGCGTTCTTTACAAAGAAGCCAAGGGCAAAGCGAGCCTCTTGTTTTTGCCGCAAAATATTTTTGAATTTTCCGCGCGGAACGCCGCCTCAAAAGACTATTCGCTTTTGCAGGCGGTTTGGCAGGACAAAAACCTTTTGGACGCGCGCGCCCCGGCGTTCGTACGCGCCTGCGTTGTCTACCAAGCGCTCGCGGGCTGCTTTCCCTTCCCCGCCGAAAACATGGAAGAGCGGCAGGCCGACATTTTTGACGCGAAATACCTTCCGATTCAGAACAGCGTGAACGGAATCAATCCCCGCCTGGCCGCGCAAATTTCCTACGCGCTGGAATACGGAAGCGCCGCCTTTGAGCAAAAACTGCAAGAGTCGGGCCTAAGCAAAAACGGCGCGGGCAAAGGCGACGGCGGCGCCAAAGTCGAATGGCTTGACAAAGACTTCGCGCTTGCCGAGCTTGCGGCGGAACTTGGCTTAAAGGCGGACGGAAGCGTCGCGGCCGTGGAGCGAAAAAGCGCCGTCAGCCAAAAGGAATTTGAGGAAGAGGCCAAAAAGATTTTAGGGAAAAAAGCCGCCCGCGCCGGAGCCAGCCGAACGCTAAGGCGGAACCGCGCGCTTTTCATCGCCGGCGTTTTCTTGATTGCCGGAAGCCTCTTTTTTGGCCGCTCGGTCCGCCGCGACAAGCTTATGCGGCCAACGACGATTTCCCTAAGCCCGCGCCAGACGGCGGAAGTTTTTTTCAGCGGCCTTCATACAATGAACACGATTCTAATGCAGGCGGCAAGCGGCGGAAAAAGCGCTAAAAGCTTGGTGGAGTCCACAAGCAACATTTACGTGGCAAGCAAAATGCGCGACGCGTTCAGCCAAACGGTCGGCACCGTAACGCCGGAGCTTTACCTTTACCGGCCCGACCTTAGCGACAAGTGGATTTTCGGCATAACGAATTTTGAGCTGGGCGAAGATTCAAGTTCTCTGACACAAGCGGACAACAAAAAGAGCGCGCCCCTTTACAAGGAAAAGCCTGTTCCCCTTTCCGTAAAAAACGGAAGCGAAAAAAAATTGGCCGTCCGCTTTTTCCGCGTCCACAACGAAGGCGGCGAAAGCGACATAAGCGTAGAGAAAATTCAAGGCAGCGCGACGCTTGTTTTCAAAAAGGACCGCTGGCTTGTCAACGACATCACGTTCCCGCAAGACGAAAAAATTTATTCAATGAAAGAATTCGCGGACGACCGCGCGGACGCAATGCAAAAAGCGGACGGCGACCCGATCGAAGCCGCGAAAATTCTAAGGCAAAAATACGAATGGATTCCCAGCGCGCGCGAGATGGCCGCCGCCAGGATTGAAGTCGAAACAAAAATGAGGCAAGAATGATAACGCAAGCGATAACGGACGCGGAGCTTTTGAAAAAGCTTGAGGGCGTGGAGCAAGACGGCATGACGGTCTTTGTGGCCGCCAACGGGCTTTTTAGAGGCGCGCTTTACAACGGCACAAAAATGGTCAACCAAATGCGCGCGCAGCACAATTTGGGCATTTTGGAAACGCTTGTCTTGGGCCAGGCGGAACTGTGCGCGGCGCTGATGATTCAAACGATGAAGGGCCGCGAGCACTTGACTTTTAGATACGACACTGACGGTCCGGCGGCCGGCTTTTCCGTCGAGGCGGACTCAAGCGGTTACGTGCGCGGCTACATTTTCCAGGACAAAATTCCGATTGAGCATGAAATAACCAACTGGGACTTGACCGACTTTTTTGGCGGCGGAATCGTTTCGATAACGCGCGACATCGAAGGCGCAAAAGCCCCGCAAACCGGCACGACCGAAATAAAATTCCGCAACATAGCCAAAGACTTGGCCTGGCACTTCGCCAAGTCGGAGCAAATCAACACCGCCTTCAACACGGGAATTCAGTTTGACAAGCAGGGGCGCGTAATCGGAGCCGGCGGCCTTTTTATGCAGGCGCTTCCGGCGGCTGGCGGCGCCAAAGGAAAGGAAGACAAAAAGGACGAGACTGCCGCGCGGCAAGACGCGATAATCCAAAACGCCGAGCGCGCCTTTGGAGCCTGCCCCTCGCTTGGACAATGGTTCAGCGAAGGGCAAAAGCGCGAGCCGCTTATAAAAGGCCTTTTCCGCGAGTTTGACCCAAAAATAGTTTTGGAGCGGCAAGTGGCCTTTGACTGCCCCTGCTCCGCCGCCGCCTTCGCCGACTCAATCAAGCACATCGGAAAGGCGGAATTGGAAGACATTCTTGCCAACGACCCCGATCCAATCGAGGTCAGCTGCAAGAACTGCGGCAGCGTTTACAAGATTTCAAAAGAAATGTTAAGGAAGTGAGACAAAAAAAAGGCGGACCACTTGGCCCGCCTTTTTTTTCACTTATGCAATATAAACTCAACGCGGCGGTTCTTCCACCAGTTGGCCGTGTCGCTAAAGTCGGCGACGGGCTGGCTTCCGCCCTTTCCTTCAGAACTCAAGCGCTCAGCCTTGATTCCGTATTCAACCAAACGCTCCTTTACAAAGGCGGCGCGCTGGTTTGAAAGGCTAAGCAAAATCTCGTCCTCGCCCTTGGCGCCGGTCTTGTTGGCGTGGCCAACGACCGTTACCGTGTAGTCCGGGAATTTCTTTAGGATTTCCGCCACGCGCTTTAGCACGCGAACGTTGTTGGCGGCCTGCGCCTTTGTCACTTGGCTGCCCGGAGCTTCGTCCGCCGTCTTAAAGTCGGCGTAGTTGCTTCGGAAGATGATAGAGGGCACGGCCATCTTAAGGACGTTTCCGTCCGGGATTACCAAAATGTCAACCGGGATAAAGCCGGTCTTTACGCTGGTAAGGCCAAGGCTGTCGGTGGCGGTAAAGACGTAAGGATAGTCCATCGCCGACTGGACGCGCTCGGCCTTGCCGTCCTTTTCGCGGCTGGTGTTGCTAAGGCCGTCCCAAACGATTTGCGGAGTGATTTTGTCCGTTCCGCTTGTTTTCCAGAAGGCGCCGGGCTTTTTGGTTTCAACAGGATTGTTGATGTCGAACGACCAAGACACAAGCTTGGCTCCGTTGGCCGCGCTGCCCCTTAGCGAAATGAAGCAGTCGTCGTCCGTGCCGTCGTTGTCCGGGCTGAAGAATTCCGGCGCCACGCTGACCGTCAAGGCCGGCGGAGTTACCGAGCAAATGAAGGCGCTGGTCTTAACGTCGACCAGATTGCCCTTGGCGTATTCAATCTTCAAGCGGCCTTGGAAAGAGCCTTCCAAAACCTTTCCATTCTTGTCCTTGCCGTCCCAAACAAACGAGGCGGGAACGGTCTTGGCGGACGCGTCGTAGGCAAAGACTGAGTTGCCCTTTGCGTCAACCACGTCAAAGCTCCACTTTTCGATTCCTTCGTTCAAGCCGACGCGCAAGGCAAAGGTTTGCTTTACAAGGCCGGTCTTGGATTCCGGGCTGATTCCGGGCAGAGCCGCCGTTACGTAAGCGGGAGTGGGTCTTGTGTCAAGCGTTATGTTGTCGAATTTTTTGAAGAATTCGTTTCCGGCCTTGTCTTGGGCGGCGACTTCGAGCGAATACTTTCCGTCAGCGACCTTGTTTCCGTTGTCGTCGCTTCCGTCCCAGTCAAAGGCGGCGGGGATTTTTCCGACCCATTCGTAAGTCCGGACGGCGTTTCCCTTGCCGTCAAGAATCTTGGCCGACCATTTGTCTTCCGCCGTAGAATTGGCGGCGGAGATTTTAACGCTGTCCTTGCGGCTGTCGCCGTCGGGGCTGAACAAAGCGTCGGCCACCGTCAAGTCAACGGACGGCGCCTTTGTGTCTATCGTTACCGGAGCGGCGTCCGCGCGGGCTGACGAGCCGTTGCTTGACTCAATGGAAATCGAAGCCTTGTAAACGCCGTCCTCGCAGACCGAGCCGTCGCTGGCTTTTCCGTTCCAGGGGAATTTTGCGGGAACGCTTCCGCCGCCCTTTTGGCTGTAAACGACCGCGCCCTTGGAACTCTTAATTTCAAAAATGTAAGACTTGACGGCGCTTGACTTTAAGACGCTGGCGTAAGAAACGCTGTTGCGCTTGCCGGTCGGGTTGAAGGCCTCGTCGCTCGCGGCGAGCATGACTTCGGTCTTTGAAGTGTCAAGGCTAAAGGCCTTTCCGGTCTTTGCGACAAAGGAGTTGCCCGCCGCGTCGCTCGCCGTCAATACGTAGTCGTAGGCGCCGTCCTCGCAAAGCTTTCCGTTTGCGTCCAAGCCGGTCCAAGAAACGTTTTGCGGAAGTTCCGAGCCGAACTTAAATTCGCGGACCACCGTGTCGCTTCCGGCCTTGACGATTTTTCCGGTCCAGTCGCGAATCGGCGAGCCGGACTTTTTTTCCGCCACTTGCTTGAGCGTGAACGAGTCCTTGTTTCCGTCTCCATCCGGGCTGAAAACTTCGTCGTATTCAGTGATGGTCGCGGCCGGCGGAACAGTGTCGAACATGAACGTCGGAGAGTTTACCGCGGGGGCCTTGTAGCCGTTCAAGTATTCGGCCTCTACGCGCGCGTAGTACTCGCCGTCGGCGATTTGCGCGCCCTTTTGGTCTTTTCCGTCAAAGACGATTTGCTTGGGCGGAGCGTCTCCCCTGCCGCCCTTCCAAGACTTGACGGGATTTCCCGCCTTGTCAAAAACGCCCACGCTCCAATTGACGATGGCGTTTCCGCTTCCCTTGCGCGGCTCAGGTATGACAACCTCAAGCGTGACGGAAGAGATTTTGCTCTTTGAGGGAACGGAAAAATACCTTGAGCCTGAAATGAAGACGTTCGTTTCCGGCTTTTCCGCGGAGAATATGATGTTGGCCGCCTCCGCCGACGCGGTGTTTCCGGCGCGGTCGGTGGCTGTGATTGTGTACTTGTAAACGCCGTCGGGAACGATGACTCCCTTGTCGTCGGTGCCGGGCCAAGCGAAGTCTTTTGGCTCGCTGTTAGCCCAAGAATAATTGCGGACTACGGTTCCGTCGGCGGCCTCGATTTTGGCCGTCCACTTGTCTTCCTTTGTGCCGCTTTGGCCGATTTCAAATTCGGGCTTGTCGCCTTCGCCAAAAATGCGCTGGTCTTCCGGCAAAACCGAAAGCTTCACGACAGGCGGAGCGTTCTTTACGATGACCGACGCTTTTTTTGTCTTGTTGGTGTTCTTGCGCTCGTCGGTGGCGGTGACGTAATAAAAGTATTCGCCGTCGGGAGCGGTCTCGCCGTTGTCAAGCGCGCCGTTCCAAACCACCACGGGCGGAACTTCGACAAACTGCTTTTTGGCGAGAATCTGCTTGGCCAAGTTTTTGGCGTTGAAGGCCGTGGGAAGCGCCACCTTGTTTCCGATTGTTCGGACGATGTTTCCCTTGTAGTCTTCTATAATCAAGGACCAGCTTAAAATTCGGCTTTTGTCCTTTACGCTGATTTTAACTTCCAAGTTGTCTTGAACGCCGTCGTTGTTGGGCGAAATGTATTTGGGGCCCTTTGCCTGGTCGGCGGCAAAAAGGCCCGCCGCCAAAAAGGCCGACAAAAGCAAGGTCGCGACGCGAATTCTTTTCATACAATTTACTCCATATCAATGTCGGGACCGGAAGAGTCCAGCTGGCCCAAGCGCAAGACAGCGCCTACGCTGGCCATGTTGATGTTCCAGTCCACGTTCTTCCACGCTGCGGACGGGCAAAGCTCGCTCTTTGTCCAATCGCGCTTTTTGACAAAGTCGCTGTTTCCCATTCCGATGTTGAACTTGAAGACAAGTCCAATTGTGGGCAACCACGAGGCGTTGTTGTCAAAGTACTCCTTCAAGTTGAACTGCCATGAGGTGTTCAGCTGAATGAAGTCGTTGAACCTCATCTGCAAGCCTGAGTCAAGTATTAAATTATGGAAGAAGGGAGTGGTTACATCAAAAGAAGCGCCAAGCGAGAAATTTTCTTTTTGAATGAACTCGGCGGCGGCGCCGGCCCTGATGTTTGAGAATCCCGGCCAGCCCATCCAGTCGCGCTTCATGTTGAACGTCTTTCCCAAATTGTTGGCGCTGGCGGCGACCCTAAAGTTCTTCATAAAGGCCAAGTCGCCAAAGTTGTAGACGGCGCCCACGTCGGCGGTGAGCATCCAGTCGTCGTAGAATTCCCACTCGTAGCCAAAGCCCACGCCAACGCCGATGTACAGCTTGTCCAAGAACTGCTTGGCCGCGAAGGTCTTCATATGGAAGCTGTTGCCAAGGCCCATGCATTTTTTGTCAAGGATGAATTCCATCTCGCCGCCAAAGTTGGCCCAGTCGGTGGGAACGATGATTCCGGTTCCAAAGGCCTGCGAATATCCAAGCTTCGAGCCGCCATAGTTTCTAAGAATGTACTGGCTGCCGTCCACGCCGGTCAGTACGCCAGTGTAGCCGTCGTTGGGCTTGCTGTTGAACATTCCGGTGTAGCCCAAGTCAAGGGTCACGCGCTCTTCCAAGCCTATCAAGGCGGGGTTTATCGTTCCGCTTGCGGGCAAAACAGACTGAAGTCCGCCGCCTGCGGTGGAGTTTCCTTCCGTCAAGAGTTCCGGATGGCTAAGGTAGAAGAGGTTTTCGCCCTGAACGGGCGGCTCGTAAGCCGAAGCCGCGGCCAAAAGCAAAAGGCCGGCTGTCAAAGACATAATCAGTTTTTTCATGTTTTCCATGTTACGCTCCTAATTTATAAGCCGTATATGACAATATCCATTTATTATAGCAAATAAACGCGGTTTTGGCAACAAGGCGCGGAAAGACAAGCGCAATATGGAATGACAACAAAAAGCGCGGAAAAAATCGTTTGCGGAAAACGGGAAAGCGCGCTATAATGGGAGGCCTGGAGGATTTTATGGCGAATCAATACGCGGGAACGCAGACTGAAAAGAACTTGCAGGCCGCCTTTGCGGGCGAGTCGCAAGCCAGGAACAAGTACACTTACTTTGCCAGCGTGGCAAAAAAAGAAGGCTTTGAGCAAATCTCGGCCATATTCTTGGCCACGGCGGACAACGAAAAAGAGCACGCCAAAATGTGGTTCAAGGAACTCGGCGGCTTGGGAACGACAGCCCAAAACTTGGGCGCGGCGGCCGACGGCGAAAACTTTGAGTGGACCGACATGTACGAAGGCTTTGCCAAAACCGCCGAAGAGGAAGGCTTTAAGGCGCTGGCCGCCAAATTCCGCATGGTCGGAGCGATCGAAAAGCGCCACGAAGAGCGCTACCGCGCCCTGTTGAAGAACGTGGAGACCGCGCAAGTCTTTGAAAAGAGCGAAGTCAAGGTTTGGGAATGCAGGAACTGCGGCCACATCGTAGTGGGAACAAAAGCCCCCGCCGCCTGCCCCGTTTGCGCCCACCCGCAAAGCTTCTTTGAAGTGAGCGCGGAGAACTGGTAGTCACAAAAACAAAACGCCAAAAGCCGCGCCGGCGACGACGACGGCAATGGGATGAAGCCTTGTCTTGAAAAGCGCGGCCAAAGCCAGCACGTAAAAGGCAAGGCTTTTCCATTTGAACAAGGACGCGACGGCGGAAAGCGCCTGCTTGAACGAGGCGGCGGACTCAATGCCGCCAATCGTGTTCAAATTTAAAAGCGCCAGAGCGAAGACTTGGGCGCAAGCCACCAAGACGATTCCGCTGGTAGCCGGCCGCAAGGTTTTAAAGGCCGCCTTTACGATTGGCTTTTCCTGAAAGCGCGCGAAAAATTTCGCTATTAAGACTATGCAAATGTAAGAGGGAAGAATCTCTCCCAGCGTGGCGATCATTCCGCCCAAAGTTCCGTGGAATTCGTAGCCGATGTAGGTGGCCATGTTAACGCCGATGGGACCTGGCGTGCTTTCGCTTATCGCGACCATGTTGAAAAATTTTTCGCTTGTTATCCAGCCGCGGCCGACAACGATTTGCTGCATGCTGGTGATGGCGACCAAGCCGCCGCCGATTGTGAAAAGGCCGATGCAAAAGAAAATGCAAAAAAGCTCGATTAAGGAAGGCGCGCTCATTCCTTGCCCTCCTCGGCGGAATTGTCAGCAATGCCAGCATTGCTAGCAATGTCCGCGTTGCTTGCAAGCCCGGAATCGGTCGAGGCGGCGGCGTTTTTGGCCTTGCCTGCGCTTATCTTTTGCGCGGCCAAACGCATCGCGATTCCCAAAAAGGCCGACGAAAAAATCACCAGCGCGACGTTGACCTTAAAAAAGAAAACAAGGACAAAGGCCGCGGCGAAAAGCAAAAACGAAAAGACCGACGCGACTGTTTTGCCCGAAAGCTTTATGATTGAATAGGTCAAGTTGGCGGCCACGGCGATGTTCACGCCCATAAGCGCCTTTTTGATTGGCGGAATTTGTTCCACCGTGTTTATGCAGGAAGCCAAAAGGCTGATTACGATTACGGACGGAGTGACGACCGCGATGGTGGAGACCGCCGCGCCAAGCGAGCCCTTTAATTTGTGGCCGCAAAAAGTGGCGACGTTGACCGCGATGATTCCCGGCGTGGCCTGGCTTATCGCGTAGTAGTCAATCAGCTCGTCCTGCGTGAGCCAGCCTTTTTTTTGGCAAAGCTCGCGGTCGATTATCGGAAGCATTGAAATTCCGCCGCCAAAAGTCACCGCCCCAATTTTGAAGAAAGTCCAAAAAAGCTCAAAAAAAATTCTCGCGCCTGTCATCGCGTTCAGTATAAAGACAAAGCGGACTTTGAACAAGTATTGTATTTTTTTGTTCAAAATTCGCCAAAACCGCTTGATTTTTTTGCAAAAAGCGTTAAAATGTGCCTAAAATTCACTTTTTTGGACGCGATATGAAAATAGAGCTTTCGGCCGGGCAGGAAAAGAAGTTCTGCCTAGCCGACGGATACGAAAATTACATGACTCTGGCCGCCGACAGCCCGCAAAACGGCGAGGGTCTGGTTTACAAAAACCAAGTTTTGCTCGCGGACTTTTGCGTTTTTGAAGAGGCGGAGGGCTACAAGCGGCTTTTGACGCGATTTGACGGCGCGGACACGATAGTGGAGCCGGGCGTTTGGACTGTGAATTTTAACGGCGGAAAGGAACGAGTCGTTTGCTCTCTTTTTGAAAACGCGCTTTACTTTGACTGCGCGAATTTTGACAAAAAAAGCGCGAGCCTTGTTCTTCTTCCTTCGATTGATTTGGCGAAAAAATTGGACAAGGGGCAGGCCTTCGCTTCAAGCGTTCCTGTGGAAATTTCCAAGCCGCTCGTTTCGGAGCTTTTGCAGCTGACAAAAGTTTACGGAAAGGTTGCCGACCGCGCGCGCGTTCTTTCGCTTGAAGGGCCGGGCGAGCTTTACATTTCGCTGGAACATTCCCCCAGCGCCTCGACAAAGGCCGCCGCGCGCCTTTTAAGGGAAAAGGCCTTTGAGCGCCGCAAAAAGGAAATCGAAGGCTCGCTTGGAAAGTCGTCTTTTTCTTTGCAAGACCAAAATTCTTCGCAAGACCAAAACGGCGCGGGGCTTTACAACCGCGCGCTTGAATGGACAAAATTCTCTTCCCTGCAATTTTTGAACAAGAACAAAACCCGCGCGCTTTGGGCGGGCCTTCCCTGGTTCCGCGACTATTGGGGCCGCGACATTTTTGTTTCCGTTCCGGGAACCTTGCTCTTTAGCGGAAACATTCAAGACGCGCAAATTCTTTTTGAAAATTTCGCGGCCTTTCAAGACGCAAACCCTCGCAGCGTGACCTACGGCAGGCTTCCGAACATTTACCGGGCAAGCGGCGACGCGATTTACAACACCGCCGACGCGAGCCTTTTGTTTGTCCGCGAAGCCTTCGAGACCGCGCGCTTTTCGGGCGACAAAAAATTTTTGGAGCGGCTATGGCCAAACGTCGCGCTCGCATTGGAATGCGACAGGACTTTGCGAACCGACTCGGCGGGCTTTTTGCTGCACGGCGACGCGGACACTTGGATGGACGCGCGCATTTTTGGCGAAAAGTCATTTTGTCCGCGCGGGAACCGAGCCTGCGACATCCAGGCCTTGTGGTTCACCGCGCTTTTGTGCGGCGCGCGCATCGCGGAAATTTTAGGCAAGGAAAGCGAGCGCGCGACATGGGAAGCCGCCGCCGACAAAGTGAAGAATTCTTTTTTGGGAAAATTCTACGACGGGCAAAAAATTGCCGACTGCCTTTTGCGCGACGAGGCGGCGGATTTTCGCGTCCGCCCCAACCAGCTCGCGCTTTTGACGATTCCAAAAATAACGGGCCGCGAATTCATTCCGCAAGAGGTCGCGCAAAAAACCGCGCGCGCCGCCGTCCAAGAGCTTTTGTTCCCTTACGGCATTTGCTCGCTTTCACAAAACGACAAATATTTCCACCCCTACCACAAGACTTGGGAATGGCACCACGAGGACGCGGCCTACCACAACGGCGCGATTTGGACTTGGAACGCTGGAACGGTCATCGGCGCTCTTTGCGAGATTGGCGAGCAAGACTTTGCCTGGAGCTACGCCCAAAACGTCGCCGCGCAAGTCTTTGACGGCCCCTGTGCGGGAAGCCTTGCCTCAAACCTTTGGGCCTACCCCGCCGAAGACGGAAAGGTTAGCTTTTCGGGCGCGTATTCAAGCCTGCGGAGCGACGCGGAATTCTTGCGCGCGGCTTGGCAATGCTTTTTGGGCTTGGACGTTGACTTATTGGAAAACAAAATTTATCTTTGCCCGCGTCTTCCCGCAAAATGGCCGGAAGGCCGCGCGGAAATCGCTCTTGGCGCAAAGAACGGATTTAAGCTTTCAATCGAATGGTCCGCGGCGGACGGCGACAACGCGCGGGAATTTACGATAAGCGCCGGAAGCGAAAAGCGCGGTCTGGAGCTCCGCGCGGAATTTGCGGACGGACAAAAAACTTTGGCGCTTTCCGCCGAGCCTCAAAAAATCGCGGGGAAAATTTTCTCCGACCCGCGCGGCCTGGAATTCGCAAAGCCGCTTTGCCTTGAGCCGGACTGGAAAAAGCCAGAATGTCTTTTGCAAAAAAATTTCTTGGCGGAAATCGCGCTGCGCCAGGAATTCAATCCGGGGCATCCTTCGTCTTTAACCGCTATCAGAAGTTAATTCTTAATTATGAATTAATGTCCGAGTATTCGTTTTCGTGGATTTCCGGCGGCGGCTGGATTTCGTCGGCAAGGCGAAGGTCAAAGCTGCGGTACTTGTGCGGCGTCATTCCCTTGTAGCGCTTGAAAGTTTTTATGAAGTAGCTGAAGTCGTTGAAGCCGCAATTGTAGGCCACGTCGATAAGGCTTTCCTTTCCGGCGCGAAGCTGCTGGCAGGCTTGGTCAACGCGAAAGGCGTTCAAGTACTCCACGGGCGTGCGGTGGGTCATTTCGCGGAAGACGCGGCAAAAATATTTGGGCGACATTCCGGCGCTTGAGGCCATGTCGTCAAGCGAAATCATCGAGCCGTAGTTCTGCTTTATCAGATTGAAGACGGCCTTGAGCTGGTCGCTTCGAGCGCGCGAACGGTCAAGAACGCGTTCGTCCTCAATGAAAAAATTGTTCCCCTTTATGTAGCCAAAAATGTACAGAAGCCGCGCCACCGTCAAAAGCTCGTAGCCCGCAGGCTCTCGCCGCATGGCCAAAAACATGTTGTCCACTTCCGCGTTGGCTTCCTTGTTTTTTAGCGGAACGATTTTGTTCAGCACAACCTTGCCCGACGACACGTCTTCCAAAAACGAATCGTGCGCGTAGTTTTTGTTGCGGATAAGGTTCAAGTCAAAGACGACCGATTCGTAGCGGCAGGGCGTTTTGTTCGCTCCGTCGCCGTGCAGAATTCCTTCTTGAATAACGCCCAGCTGGCCTTTTTTTAGGACGATTTCCTCGCCGTCGACAAAAAAAACGTGCTCTCCCGCAAGAATGTGAATCAGCTCAAATTCGTTGTGCCAGTGGACGGGCAAATTGTAAAGGGGCGAGGCGGTGTTCGAGCAATAATACTGAATCGGAAAAAAGGCCGTTCCGCGCTTGAGCGTTTCTTTTTTCTTTATGTCAATCGCCATATACCCTCCTTTACGTGAAAATATTTCTATTTTTTAATACTATATCACGAGATTTATAAAAAAATCAATACTATAATTTTACTCGGGCGGAGCGCAGCAGGCGCGACTGCAATACCACGAGAGAGCGGCAAGCCCCGCTTGCCGATAAATTGAGGTGAAAAGCATGGTCAAAAAATTCACTTTTGGAAAGCCCTTTGACACGGAGGCTGTCGTTCAAAAAATCGAGGCTTCAAAAGGAAAGCTGCCCTTTGGAAGCGCGAAAAAAGCGGGCGGCGCTCTTGTTTGGACTTGTCCCCTTTTTGACGGCGACAAAATTTTCGGCCTGGGCGAAACAATGCGCGGCATTGACAAGCGCGGCTATGTTTTTAAAAGCAACAACAGCGACCAGCCCAACCAAACCGAAACGACGCAAAGCCTTTACGGCTCGCACAATTTTTTCATGGTTTTTGGAAAGAAAACTTTTGGCGTGTTCATCGACTACCCTGGCAAAGTCGTCTTTGACCTGGCCTTTACAAAAAGCGATGAGCTTTGCGTCCAAATCGAAAGGGCCGACGTTGACATATACTTCTTCACCAGCTCAAAAAAGGACAGCGCGTTAAAAGAAATCGCCCGCGAGTTCAGGACGCTTGTAGGAAAGTCTTACATCGCTCCAAAATGGGCCTTTGGCTTTTGCCAAAGCCGTTGGGGCTACGCCTCAAAGGAGGACATTGAAAAAGTTTGGAAAAGCTACAGAAAATTGGGCTTTCCGCTGGACTCAATCTGCATGGATATCGACTACATGGAAGACTACAAGGACTTTACGGTTGACAAAAAGAAATTCCCGGACTTTAAAAACTTTTGCGCGCGGCTAAAGAAGGACGGCGTTCGCCTTGTTCCTATAATCGACGCGGGCGTGAAAAAACAAAAGGGCTATTCCGTCTATGAAGAAATGCTTTCCAAAAAATTGGCTTGCGTCAAAAAAGACGGCTCGGCTTTTGAGGCCGGCGTTTGGCCGGGAGACAGCGTTTTCGCCGACTTTTTGAATCCCGCCGCCCGCAAATGGTTTGGCATGCAATACAAGGCCCTGCTTGACGCAGGCGTGGAAGGCTTTTGGAACGACATGAACGAACCCGCTCTTTTTTACACAAGAGAGAACCTGAAAAAAACTTTTAAAGAGCTAGAAAAATTCAAGACAAAGGCTCTTGACGTAACCGGCCTTTTTGAGTTTATGAACGCCGCCAACTCCGTCTGCAACAACAAGGACGACTACAAAAGCTTTTACCATAAGGTCAACAAGAACATTGCGGGCGCGTTCGCGGCCACCAAGCCCGATAAAGACGGCAACGTTTTGGTCAACCATTACGACGTCCACAACCTCTACGGCTACAATATGACTCGCGGCGCCATGGAGGCGATGGACGCGCTCAGGGCGGACGCAAGCCAAAAAACGGGCCGCCCCCTGCTCTATTCCCGCTCGTCGTACATCGGAGCGCACCGTTACGGCGGCGTTTGGACCGGCGACAACCATTCCTACTGGGGAGACATACTCTTAAGCTTGCAGCAAATCGTTTCCCTAAACCTCTGCGGCTTTTTGTACACAGGAAGCGACATCGGAGGCTTTAACGGCGACGCAAGCCGAGACCTTTTGTTGCGCTGGACAGCCTTCGCGCTCTTCACTCCCCTTTTTAGAAACCACAGCGCGTTGGGAACCCGAGAGCAGGAATACTACCAGTTTGAAAATCCAAAAGACTTTAAGAGCATGGTTCAGTTGCGCTACGCTTTGATTCCGTACTTGTACAGCGAATACTTAAAGGCGGCAAAGAACGACGGCCTTTACGCGCGCGCCTTGGCCTTTGACTTTTCCGACGACAAAAGGGCTTGCGCGGTCAACGACCAAATTTTAATTGGAAACGAAATTATGGTCGCGCCGGTTTACGTCCAAAACGCGATTGGCCGCCACGTTTATTTGCCGGAGCCTATGACGATGGTTGAATGGAAGGGCGGAAAAATCGCGGCGCAAAAAAAACTTCCCAAGGGCGACTATTTTGTCGAAGTTCCCTTGGAAAGCGTTGTTTTCTTTGTCCGCAACAAAAAGAAGGTTCCCCTAGCCCGCCCCGCGCAATGCGTGGACAAGCTGGACTGGAAGCGTCTTTCGTTCGCGGGCGACCAAAGCGCCGCCTACGAACTGGTTGACTGCGACTAGGCAAACCGCAAGCGGACTCAAAGCCGCGAATCGTTTGGCGCGGCCTTGCGCCTTGCTACAAAATGTAGCGCGACAAGTCTTCGGACGAAGAAATGTCCTTTAGCTTTTCGTCCACAAAGGCCGCGTCAATCGTGATTGTCTCGCCCTTGTGTTCGTCCGCCGTAAAGGAAATGTCTTCCAAGACTTTTTCCATAATCGTGTGCAGGCGGCGCGCTCCGATGTTTTCGGCCTTGGCGTTCACGTCTTCAGCAATCGTAGTCATTCGGTCTATCGCGTCGTCGCCAAATTCCACGTTCACGCCTTCAGTTTCCAAAAGCGCCTTGTACTGCTTGACTAGCGCGTTTTTGGGCTCAAGCAAAATGCGCTTGAAGTCTTCCTTTTTGAGGGAATCCAATTCCACGCGCAAGGGAAAGCGGCCCTGCAATTCGGGAATCAAGTCGCTGGGCTTTGAAAAGCTAAAGGCGCCGGCGGCTATGAACAAAATGTGCTTGGTGTCAACAACGCCGTAGCGCGTATTGACGTGGCTTCCTTCCACAATCGGAAGAATGTCGCGCTGAACGCCTTCGCGCGAAACGGACTGGCCTCCGTGCGCCTCGCCGTGCACGGCAATCTTGTCAATCTCGTCGATGAAAACGATTCCGCTTTGCTCGACGCGCTCCTTGGCGATTTCGGCGCACTTGTCCGCGTCAAGCATGTTGTCCAAAATTTCTTCGGTAAGAATGTTTCGCGCTTCGGCAATCGTGACGGTCTTTTGCTTTTTCTTGTTGCCCGCCACCATCTGCTGAATGCTTTGCATCGCGCTTTCGATGTCGTCCATATTCCCGCCGCTAAAAAATCCGATTCCGCTCGCGGCGGCTTTGGGGCCTGTCGTGACGGTAAGCTCCACCTCGCGGCTTTCAAGCTTTCCTTCGCGGAGCATTTGGCGGAATTTTTCGCGCGTTTCCTTCATGTCTTGTGTCTGCGCGGCGTTTTTGGGCGCCTCGTCTTGCGCGCCCTGGCTTTCGTCCGGCAAAAGAATGACCTCGCCGTTTTCGTTTTTTTGCTGAACAACCTTGCGGCCAAAAATGCTTCCAAGAATTCCGCCGCCGTTAGGGGCCGCGGGCTTTTCTCCGCTTCCCGGCAAAAGAAGGTCAAGAAGGCGCTCCTCGACTTTTTCCTTGGCCTGGCCGCGCATTTGGTCTTCCAATTCCGACTTTACCATCTTAAAGCCGACGGCCATCAAGTCGCGAATCATCGACTCAACGTCGCGGCCAACGTATCCGATTTCCGAATACTTTGTCGCCTCAACCTTGATGAAAGGAGCGCCGCAAAGCTTTGCAAGGCGGCGGGCGATTTCAGTCTTTCCCACGCCGGTGGGGCCGATCATCAAAATGTTTTTGGGAGCCACCTCGTCGCGCATGTCTTCCGACAATTTAAGGCGGCGGCTTCTGTTCCGCAAAGCGATGGCCACGCTGCGCTTGGCGTTCTTTTGTCCGATTATGTAGTTGTCCAAGCGCTCGACAATTTGCTTGGGAGTCAAGTCAATCGCGTCCAATTAGAGTTCCTCCACGGTGATATGGTCGTTTGTGTAAATGCAGATTTTTCCGGCGATGCCAAGCGACTTTTGCGCGATTTCCTTGGCGCTGTAGTCGGAAGCTTCCATATAGGCCAACGCCGCCGAAAAGGCGTAGTTGCCGCCGCTTCCGATGGCCATGACGTCGTTTTCCGGCTCGATTACGTTTCCGTCGCCGGAGATTAAAAGAATCTTGTTCTTGTCGGCCACCAAAAGCTGGGCCTCAAGTTTTTGGAGCATTTTTTCGGTGCGCCACATTTTGGCCAGTCCCACCGAGGCGCGCAAAATGTCGCCGTTGCATTCCTTAAGCTTGTCTTCAAATTTATCCAAGAGCGTGAACGCGTCGGCCACAGAGCCGGCGAATCCCGTCAAAACCTTTCCGTCGTAAATCTTTCTGACTTTTGTGGCGTTTCCCTTGGCGATTGTGTTTCCGGCAGTAACCTGGCCGTCGCCCGCCATCGCCACGCTTCCGTTCCTTTTTACGGCAATAACCGTAGTGCTTCGTATCTTCATATTTATAATATAATGAATTTTGAAAGAAACGGCAACTTGTACAAAAACAAAAAAATGCGGCTCCCAGTTGCGTCCGTCATTGTGAAACCGCTAGCTAGCGTCGCTACTCACTGTCTGCGCTTGAAACTATTTAACGCTGCCGCTAACGCGGCAGGCGCAGACAGAGAGTTTTCACAACGCCGGCCGCGCCTTCGCGCCGCTTTGTATTACCATTATATGCATTACTTATCTCCATGAGGATGCGCTTGCTTGTATACATTTATTAGCTGTTCGGTGGTGACGTGGGTGTAGCGCTGGGTGGTGGAAATGCTCGCGTGGCCAAGCATTTCTTGGACGACGCGGACGTCGGCGCCCTTGGAAAGCATGGCCGTGGCAAAGGTGTGCCTAAAGGCGTGGGGGGACACGTGGCGGTTAGTTCCCTCCGCGCCCGAATAGCGGCTGACAATCCAGCGGATTCCCCGCGCGGTAAGCTCGCCGCCCTTTTCGTTTACAAAAAGCGCCTTTTGGCCCGGCAACTTAAGCCGCAAAAGAAGCGCCTTGCGCTCGGGCAAATAGTCGGACAAGGCCGCGCGCGCGTCTTCCTCAAAGTAAACGATTCTGTCCTTTTTGCCCTTTCCCTTTACAATCGCGCTTTTTCCGCCAGCGGAAAAGTCGCCCATCTTTAGGGAAGCAAGTTCCGCCACACGGCAGCCGGACGAATAAAGCAGCTCGAAAATCGCCTTGTCGCGCGCCGCCCACAAAAGCTCGTTCTTTTGCGGCTGTTCGCAAAGCGCGTCAACTTCGCTTCCTGTCATAAAATTGGGCAAATGCTTGGGAGCTTTTAGGCTTTTCAATTGCAGCGCGGGGTTAACTTGCAGGCGGCCGAATTTTTGGCTGTAGGCAAAAAGCGCGCGGACGCTGGCTATAAAGCGGTTTATCGACGCGACCGAATATTTCTTTGCGCTCAAGGAGCCTACGCAAAAGCGCAAGTCTTGGAGCGAGACCTTGTCAATCTCCGCGTCCGGGCCGACAAATTCAAAAAATTTTTTGTAGTCGTCGGCGTAGGCTTTGACGGTGTTCTCCGTCATTCCGCGAACGGTGGCGAGATAGACCAAAAATTCGTCACACGATTCTTTTACTGTCATATCCCGCCCGCGCGATTATTCGTCGGCCTCCGCCTTTGCGGGAGCCTTTTCCTCGCCGTCCGCCGAGTGCAAGTAGTCGCAGTCGGGGTTTATGCAGCTCTTGTAGGCGCCGTTCTTTTTGTCGTACTTTTCGACAAGGAACCAGCCGCACTTGGGGCAGTAGGAGTCAATCGGCTTAAAGTGGCTGATAAAGGTGCACTTGGGATAGTTGGTGCAACCGTAAAAGGCCTTTCCCCTTCCCTTTGTCTTTCGCTCGACAATCTCGCCGCCGCAGCCGGGAACCGGGCACTTGGCAAGAGGAACCGACTTTGTGTTGTGGCAGGCAGGGAATCCCGAGCACGCCAAGAAAAAGCCAAAGCGGCCAAGCTTTTTGACCATAGGCTTTCCGCAAAGCTCGCAAACCTTGTCGGTCTCTTCGTCCAAGAAGCCCTTGACGCTTTCGGTCTTTTCCATGACTTGGCCCACGCGCGTTTTGAACGGCGAATAGAACCGGCCAATCATGTCGGTCCAAACCAAGCCGTCCTGCTCGACCTTGTCCAAGTCGTTCTCAACTTGCGCGGTGAATTCTTCGTCAATGATTTCCGGGAAGGATTCGACCAAAATTTTGTTTATCATTTTTCCGAGCAAAGTCGGAACCAATTGCTTGTTGGCGCGCGTAACGTAGTAGCGGTCAAGCAAAACGCTGATAATAGGAGCGTATGTTGAAGGCCGGCCAATGCCGCGCTCTTCCAAAGTCTTTACGATTGAAGCGTCGGTGTAGCGCGCCGGGCCTTGGGTAAAATGCTGCTCAGGATAGAACTTTCCGCTGGCAAGCTTTTCACCTTCTTTCAAAAGCGGAAGAGAGCCGGTCGCGTCTTCTTTTGAAGAAAGCAAATGGATTACATGGTAAAAGCCCTTGTCGACAATCTTGCTCGCGCTGGCTCTAAAGACCGCGTCGCCGGCCGTGATTTCGGCGCTGGTCGTGCGGGTCTTGGCGTTGTTCATTTGGCTTGAAACAAGACGCTCCCAAATTATCGTGTACAAGCGCAATTGGTCGCGGGTCAAATATTCCTTCACGCTTTCGGGGGTGTATGAAACGTAAGTGGGCCTAATGCCTTCGTGCGCGTCCTGCGCTCCTTTTCCAACGGCGTATTCAATAGGCTCGGCGGGAAGGTCGTCCGGATAGTTTTTGCCGATCCATTCGCGGATTTCAGTCAGAGCGGTTTGCGAAATGCGAACGCTGTCGGTGCGCATATAGGTTATGAGACCCACGCGGGTTGAACCGATGTTCACGCCTTCATACAATTGCTGGGCGATTTGCATAGTCTTTCGCGAAGTGAAGCCCAAGCGGTTCGCCGCCGCTTGCTGCAATTTAGAAGTCGTGAACGGAGGCTTTGGGCGCACAACCTTGTCGGTGGCCTTTACGCTCGTCACTTTGCATTCGGCGTTCTTTATTTGCTCGATGATGCCGTTCACTTCCGCCTCGCTTTTTAGAACGGGCTTTTCCCCCTTGTACGAAACAAGCTGCGCGGCAAATGAAGACTTTCCTTTTGAAAAGTCCGCGTCAAGGCTCCAGTATTCTTCGGGAATGAATTCTTCAACTTCTTTTTCGCGCTCGCAAATCAAGCGGAGGGCGACGGACTGAACGCGGCCCGCGCTAAGGCCGTTCTTTACTTTGGCCCACAAAAGGGGGCTAAGGTTGTAGCCCACCAAGCGGTCAAGAATGCGGCGGGCCTTTTGCGCGTTCACCTTGGACTCGACTATTTCGCCTGGATGCTGAACGGCTTCCTTAATCGCCACCGGCGTGATTTCGTTAAAGACGATTCTGTGAATCGGCGCGTCGGTCTTTTCCTTTAGCGCGTTGTTCAAGTGCCAAGCGATGGCCTCTCCTTCGCGGTCGTTATCCGACGCAAGCAGAACGAGAGTGGATTTTTTTGCGTCCTTTTGAAGTTCCTTTAAGAGCTTGGCCTTTCCGCGCACGGTGATGTATTCCGGCGCAAAGTTGTTTTCAGTGTCAATCGCCATTCGCGACTTGGGAAGGTCGATCAAGTGGCCCATCGAAGCCTTCACGGTGTAGCCGGGGCCAAGATATTTTTCTATCGTGTGGGCCTTTGCGGGAGACTCCACGATTACAAGCGTGCTCTTTTTTGCAGAATCCTTTTTGGAAACTTTTTTAGCCGCGGGCTTTTTTGCCTCGGCGCTTTTTGCGGTGTTTGTTGTCTTAGCCATATATAATAGAAAATAACGCTCTTTTCTTTACTTGTCAATACATAAGCGAAGAGAATTCTTCAAAAGAAGAAATTACGCGCGCGCCGTCTTGAACATAAACAGCTGGGCTGGACTGAATTTTCCTTTGCGCGGCCGCGCCTTCCTGCGCCTGCAAGCGCTTGAAAACCAAATTGGAAATCGCGGCGGCGGCAGGGCTAAAGCATGCTTGGTGAAAAAGCGCCTCGCGGTTGTAGCCCAGCGCGAAGTCCGCCGTAATCATCGCGCCGCTTCCCGGCGGCGCTTGAACAACAAGCGTAGCCGGCGAAAGCGCGGCAATTATTCTGTTCCGCTGGACAAAGCGCCATCTTTCGGCGGGAACAAGCGGCGGACATTCGCTCAAAATGGCCCCGCCGTTTTGAATCATTTGGGCTGCAAGCTTTTTGTGGAAAGGCGGAAAAAGGTTGTCCACCCCGCCCGCCAAAACCGCCGCCGTCCTGCAGCAAGGGGCTTTTCCGTCAAAAAAAGCGTCGACAGCGCCTTGATGCGCCGCGCCGTCCGCGCCAGCCGCAAGGCCGCTTACGACGCAAAAGCCAGAGCTTGCGGCCTTGTAGGCAAATTCCCGTGCGGCGCTCTTTCCGTCCGGGGTAAGGCGGCGGGTTCCTACAACGCTTACGGTCTTTCCCAAAAGGACGCTTATGTCGCCCCGATAAAAAAGGGCGAAGGGCGGGTCGTTGATTTGGCGCAAAAGCGGCGGAAATTCTTTCTGGCCAAAATGCGCGGCCTTTATTCCGCTTGTCCTGCAGATTGAAGCCGCCGCCCTTGACAAGCGCGCCAACTCGGCCCCCTTCCAACGAAAGGCCCGCGAATTTTTCCGCAAGCCCCTATTTGAAAGGCGGCATATTTCGTCGTAGGAGCATTTTTCCAAAAACGAAAGAGCGGCTCCTTCTTCCGCGCCGTCAAGGCCTTCAAGAGCCTCGTAAAGACGCCGCTTTTCGCAACAATTCAAAAAATCGATCGCGGCGACCGCGATTGCAACGTTCAAATTCTTCATAAAAATTCCTCATATATAAGATAGAGGTTTTTATGAAATTTTTAGACTTTTTTTGAGAAAAATTTGAATTTTTTTTTAAAAACGCAGGGAAAACGCCAGACTACTGGGAGCGTTTTGTCTTTTATTTTGAATAAGCGGCGTTTTGAACGATTTCGCGGTTGGCCTCGGCTTCCGCCTTGCGTTCCGGAGACTTGGTGAGCGAAATGATTTTGTCGTACATTCCGACGGCCTTGTCAAAGTCGTAGTTCATGTAGTAGGCGCGGGCAAGCAGGAACATCGCGTCGATGTTCTTTGTTTCTATCGTCAAAAGCTTTTCCAAAAGAGGAATCGCCTTTTCGTCTTCGCCCAATTCAAAAACGTAAAGGACGGCCAAGCCGTAAAGGGCGCGGGCGTAGCGCGGCTCAATTTCAATCGCGCGCGAATACGCTTCCTCGCTTAGCTTTAAATAATTTTCGCGCTTTTCCTCGCGGCCGTCCGCGTCAAAGTCCATCGAAGCGTGGGACATATAGCCCGCGCAAAGACCGACGTAATAGTAAAGGTTTTGGTTGTTCGGATAATACTCAAGCGCCTTTTGGAAGCTTTTCAACGCCTCGCCGTACATTTTTTTGTCAAGGTAGCGGGTCGCCAGAATTTTATGCCAGATTCCGATTTGTCCGTTGGCCAGCTGAATGTCGGCCACGCGCTCTTCGTATTTTGAAATCGCGGCCTTCAACTCGTCTATCGACGTGGGGCTTCCGACCCCCTCTTCCATATGCTGCATTCTGATGATTGTCTTGTTTGACTTCGTACAAGACGAAAGCGCCAAAGCGAAAAGCGCAAAAGACGCGGCAAAAGCGAAAGAAATTTTTTTCATAATCAATTCTCCTCTTGGGCGGCGCTAGCGTGGCCCGGAAAATATTCTCTATGATAGTCGCGAAGCTCTTCGTCGCTGACGTGAGTGTAAATTTGTGTTGTGGCCAAGTCTGAATGCCCCAGCAAAGCCTGAACGCTTCGCAAGTCCGCGCCGCCGCTCAGCAAATGGGTCGCAAAAGAATGTCGCAAAGTGTGAACCTTGCAGTCAATTCCTGTCAGCGCCTCCAATTCCTTAAAGCGCTTCCAAATGCCCTTGCGGCTGATTGGCTCGCCCTTGTAATTGACAAAAACCGTGGGAACAATTTTTTTGCCTACAAGGACGGGCCTAACGTCGCGCAAATATTTTTCAAGCCATTCTTTTGCGGCGCCGCCAAACGGAACGATTCTTTCCTTGTCGCCTTTTCCGCGAACAAGAAGCAGCTCTTCCTTTAAGTGCAAGTTGCCCACTTGAAGGCCGGCCGCCTCGCTTATTCTCAGGCCGCAAGAATAAATCAATTCAAACAAGGCGCGGTCGCGAATTCCTAAATCGTTGGAAGCGTCTATCGAAGAAAGCATTGAATCAACTTGCTCCACGCTCAAGACGCGCGGCAAGCTTCTTCTAGCCTTTGGCCGGTCAAGGACAAGCGCCTCGTTCTGCGGCCAAACGCCTTCCAAAACCAAGAATGAACCCAAGGCGCGCAAGGCGCTTATGTCTTTGGCCAGCGTCAATTCCGAACAGCCGTCCGTCTTTCGCGCCGCCAAATAGTAGAGCAATTCCTTGGCAGTGACCTTGGGCAAAGATATATTTTGACGCTCCAGATAGCCCAAAAATTCTTTGGCCGCCGTTTTGTATGTTTCGGCCGTCAATTCAGAGCGGCCGTCAACCATAATCAAATTGGCGTGGAATTTTTTCAGCGCCTCACCTGAAGTCATCGTCAAAACCCAATCAAGCGCCTTTTTAGCGCAAATTAATTTCGCGGCTCAAGCCCCTGTTTCGCCAACAAGCGGGCTGCGAAATGTCGTCGCTGCCGGCAAAGCCAGCGGGCGGCTCAATCGCGGAACCGCGCGAAAGCGAAGCGTAAGAAGCGGCCAGGTCTTTTCCCAAAGAGCCGCCCTCGGCTTTTTCCGCGCTTTCCTCAACGGCGACTTTTTGGAAAACGCCGTAATTCTCAAGCGCCGGCTCGTTTCTCTGCCGCTCGGAATTTCCGTGGAGCAAATTGTCAAATTCGCTGACTTCCAAAAGATTGTCGTTTTCAGCCTTTTTAGCCTCTTCGTCGCGAACGCTCTTGAAAGTGTCGGCGCTAGAAGGCTTTTCAAATCCAGTGGCGATAACCGTAACGCTAAGTTCGTCTTCGGCCATGCTGGGGTCTTTTACGTTGCCCCAGAAAACGCGGCTGTTGGGATCGGCGCTGGCCCTGATGATGTTGGCCATCTCTTCGGTCTCGAACAAAGAAACGCTTCCAGAAGAAGAAACGTTTATCAAAATGTTCTTGGCGCCGTCAATATTCATGTTTTCAAGCAAAGGATTGTTAATCGCGCTTGTGGCCGCGTCAACCGCGCGGTTCTCGCCCTTTCCGATTCCAACGCCCAAGAGCGCGTCGCCCTGGCCCTTCATCGCGGCGGTAACGTCGGCAAAGTCAGTGTTGACTTCGCCAGGCATTGTTATGATGCGCGAAATGCCTTCAACGCCGTGGCGCAAGATGTCGTCGGCGACGCGGAAGGCTTCCGTTACGGGCGCCTTTTTGTCGATGATTTTCATCAACTGCTGGTTGGGAATCACAATCAAAGAATCAACTTCTTTGTGAAGCTTTTCAATTCCGCTCTTGGCGAAATTCATTCTTATCGCGCCCTCAAAGTCAAAGGGGGTGGTTACAACGCCAACGGTCAAGGCGCCCATTTCGCGCGCGATTTTCGCCACGACAGGAGCGGAACCGGTGCCGGTGCCGCCGCCCATTCCGGCGGTCACAAAAACCATGTTGGCGCCGGCCAAAATGTTCTTGATGTTTTCCTTGTCCTCTTCAGCGGCCTCTTCGCCGACCTCAGGGTTTCCGCCGGCGCCAAGGCCGCCAGTAACCTTTTGGCCAATCGCGACTTTCGTTTCGGCGCGCGAATAGTTCAAGGCCTGCAAGTCTGTGTTGATTACAATGAAGTCAACGTTCGGAATCTTTGCGTCAATCATGCGATTGACCGCGTTAGATCCGCCGCCGCCGCAACCGACAACCTTGATTTTTGTCGGGTTCGGAGTCAAGAGCGTCTGGCTCTCGCCTTCAACAAGTGAATGTTCCATCATTTTTTTATTCCTCCCACGTATAACATATATACTAATTAAAAAAATGCTTTCTTAATTTTCTGGAAAAAGCTTCCGCCCTTTCCGGACTGTTTCTTTGCCCTAGCGCCTTTCGCGGACTGAGCGACAGCCTCCTTTTGCGAAATGACCAAGCCAATCGCGGTGGCCCACTCAGGCTTTCTGTAGTCTTCTTCGATTCCGCCAAGGCTTTCGGGAATTCCCAAGCGAACGGCGGTCGTTCCAAAAACGTCTTTGGCCAATTCCAAAACGCCTTCCATTTGCGCGCCGCCGCCGGTCAAAATTATGTTTCCGCTAAGGCGCGTAAGGTCGGTCTTTCGCACAATCTCGCTCCGCGCGGTCATGAAAATTTCTTCCATGCGCGGCTGTATTATGTCGCAAATCTCGGTTTGGCTGGTCAGCTCCGGCGGCCGGCCTCCAACGCCAGGAATCGTTACTTCGCGCGGATTGTCAAGCATGTCGTGATAGCAGCAGCCGTCCTTGATTTTAATTTCTTCAGCGGCCGCCGGCGGAATGCCCTTGACTATCGCGATGTCGTTGGTCACGTAGTAGCCGCAATTCTTGAGCGAAAAACTTGTGAGCGGAGCGCCGTTGTGCAAGACCAAAACGTCGGTCGTTCCCGCGCCCAAGTCAATCAAAATAGAGCCAAGCTCCATCTCGTCCTGGTGGACGACAGCCTGGGCGGCGGCGAGGGTCTTTTGCATTATCCTGTCAAGGTCGTAGCTCGCTCGGTTCACGCAATCGCGTATGTTTTGAATGGCGGTTCTTGAAGCGGTAACGATATGGATTTCCGTTTCAAGGCACTGCCCCATCATGTTTATAGGCTCTTTGATTCCGCCCACTTGGTCGACAATGTAGCTCTTGGGAATCACATGAAGTATTTCCTTGTCGGGCGCGATTGGAATGCTGCGCGCGTTTTCAATGACGCGGTCCATGTCGGCGCGGGTAATTTCGCCGTTGGACTTTCCGCGCTTGGGAATGCCAACCTTTCCGCGCGAATTGCGGCATTCGATTTGCGGGCCGCCAATCGCCGCCACGCAAGAAGTCACTTCAAAGCCGGCGTTTTGCTCGGCCGCGTCAATCGCTTCCTTTATAATTGAGCCGGCGGCTTCCAAGTTGACAATGGCGCCGTTTCTCAAGCCCTGTGATTTCTTGCTGCTAAGTCCTATTATTTCAATTCCGCCGTCGCTTGTAACTTCTCCAATCGCGACGCGAACGGCGCTTGTTCCAATGTCAAGGCCGACAATTATATCACTCAAGATTTCCTCCATGCGGCGTTCTGTAAGAAA
>CADCCO010000014.1 GCA_902799965.1 uncultured Spirochaetaceae bacterium | reverse complement strand
GACATACGCGGCGGCGGCGGCGGCCACGCTTGGCGCGGGCGGATACGGATTTTCGTTTGCGTTAAGCTTTATGTAGTCCCTGTCGCGCGGCTGCTCGCCGGGCTTGTAGGGGTCCAAGTTCTTCATTCGTGTGGATAGCATATTGCAAGTATAGCGCAAATCAATCAATTTTCGCAAGTCAAGAAAACGCGCAGGGAGAAGCCGGACGGCCGCTCGCTTTGCGCGTTGAGCTTTCTGTTATGCCCAAAAAGCGCAACCGCGAGAAAGGCCGTTCGATTCTCCCGAGAGCGTTTTTTTTGTCTTGATAATATTAAGGTTATGCGCTATACTTGCAATATGGCAGCCACAAGCGACATGGGAGTTCTGTTGCGCTTTTACGCGAGCTGCGCTTTTACGCGAGCAAGCAGAAGTCGCCCTTTATTTTATATTCCGCGTTCGTAGACTACGTAAAGCGATACACCGCTAAAAACGTGGAAGAACAGCCCGACCTTGTTCCCTATTTGGGCGACCCCAGCGCGCAGTTGGAAAAGGCCTTCGCGCCCCTCATTCAATCAAAGCAAATTGTAGTCATAGACACAAACCCGGCAAAAAAAGTGATTTTTGTCACCGGCTACTTCAACGCGATATTCGCCGAACGCTACAAGGAAATAAAGAGCAACGCGACGGTTCCCTTTCCGACAATTCAGGACATGCCCAAGCAAACGCCCAACGAAGTTCTCATCAAGTCCGAATACACCGAAATCATTTTTGACCTTCTTAAAAACCAAAAGCCCGACGACAAAAACCTTTACGCGATCATCGTTCCGATGAATTTGCCGTCGATAATTTTTCCGGGAAACGTGCCCGTCTCAATCTTGGTCAACGCCAGCTTGGAAAAAATGCAGCACATGCTGGAAAAGGACGAGTACCACGACTACTATTTGAAAAAGCTCCGCATATCGAATCCGGGAAAAGAAATTTCGGTCAAGAATTTTTTCAGCCAATTCGTAAAGTCTCCGGAAGAAGCCTTGCAGTCGCTTAAAAATTCCGCCGACTGCTTTTACTTTTGGGGCCAGCTTTGCTACTTCATCAAGCAGGACTACGAAAAGGTCAAGGACTTCACGCAGGAAGACGTGAACGTTTTGCAGGCCGTCGCGATTTCGGAAATAGTCACTTCGTTCTACAAGAACGAGTCCGCAAAGAACATGCAGCAGGAAAACGCGCTAAAGTCGGTGCAAAGCCATATGAAGCAGCCGCCCTACTTCTTCACGATGGACGGAATATTGAAGTTCACTGACGCGAAAGGCGTTCCCCTGCAAGGCCAATACAAGGACGAGGCGCTCAAGGAATTCTTGCAAAAGGAAACCACCGACGCGATGGCCAACGAGCTTCCCAACCTGCTTGTGTTCAAGACGGCCAGCGGAGCGCGCTACTTCATCTACAAAGAGAAAGTTTTCCCGCTGATTGTCAGAATGTGCAACGAGCTTCACGACACAATCAACGACGCGCTCACGCAAGAATGGTACGAGGTTCTTAAAAACTACGACAAGAAAAAAGAAATGATTGACGACAAGGCCTTTAACGAGCGCCTTGAGCATGAAGTCGAAAAACTGAACCCCGTCCTTTACTCGCTTTTGAACGCCACGTTCCTTAGCGTGCTTAACATCGAAATGGCCCGCGCGAACAAAGTTGGAAATTCCGCCAACCTCTTTTTGGGCGACGACCTTTTGCCCTACTCGAATTTGCTCATGCTCAACAGGCAGACGATTTTGGCCAACGCGAAAATTCTTTTGCCCTTCTGGTACACGATTCCTCTCTTCTCGTGGCTGATGAGCCTGTTCGCCAAAAAGCCCGAAAAGAAAAAGAAGCAGACCGCCCACGCGGTTTACAACCCCGACGGCGCGGACGACTTGGAAGAGCGCAAGAGCGCCAGCCACGGAAAGAACGAGTCGCGCAAAGACGGCTTGATTCACGCGGCCAAAAAACTGGAAGAGAACATCGTTCCCGAAGGCTCCACGATTGAGCGCGAGCTTAACTCTTACAAAAAGCAGTGGAACAGAATGTTGACCAAGCAGGCCTACTTGAACCTTACCGAAGACGTAAACTCGCTTATCCGCGACTACATGCGAAAAGTCTTGCGAACGATTAGCGGAAAAAGCTTTACGATGGACAGAATCCAGGACTTGGCCGAAACGCTCTGCAAAACGCCCAACATGCAAAAAATCACCGACCAAGATTCGCTTTACGTTTACGTGCAGCTTTACATGATTTTCTTGGTCAAGAACATGTAGCGCGCTAACCGCCCGCCTCCTTGCGTCGCTGCGCTCTTCCGAGCGCTGTCAATCGCGAGTTTTAACTCGTTTTCCCTTCAAATTCCGCAAAAATTCAAAAAATTCGCAAAAAAATTCATTTTTTTTTCAAAAAAAGTCTTAAAAAACAAAAAAAACTATATCTTATATGCGAAGAGTTTTTGCGGCCTCGCGCCTCCTTGAGACCGCGGCTCTTCAAAATCTATTTTTTTAAGGAGTTCATTATGAACAACATCAACTGTCTTGTCGTGGAAGGAAACATCACCCGCGAGCCCGCTTTTAGGACAACGCCAAACGGCTTTCCGATTTGCAAAATCCCGATCGCGGTGAACCACTACTACAAAAAGGCCGCGTCCGGCGAATACGAAAACGAGGTTTCGTATTTTGACGTGGAAACCTTTGGAAAGCTGGCCGAGATTTGCGCAAAGTTCAGCCAAAAGGGCCGCGGCCTTAGCGTTGTCGGCCGCCTAAAGCAAAACCGCTGGACAACGCCCGAAGGCAAGAACACAAGCCGCGTCACAATCATCGCGGAAAAAATCGAATTCAAGCAGCGCTTCAACAAGGCCGACCAAGACGAAAGCGAAGCGTCGCGCGCCGAAACGGAAGACGCGGCGGAAGAAGCCACCGCGTCGGCATTGGCTCAGGCGGCCGCTAGCGACGGCGGCGAGGAGGTCGTCCAGTTTTAGGAGATGCCTTCGCGCCTCTTTTGGGAGAAAGGCCTTTGGGGCTTGAGCTTGCGCCGGCCTTTTGCGTTTCGCCTTGGGCGGGCTGCGAAAAGCGCGCCTTGTACTCTTCCGGCGAAACGGAATAAAAGCCTTCCTTCCAATTGAAGCGCGAAACGCCCTCCAAAGGCATTTGCTTTGAAAGCGACAATTGAACGGCTTTTATTTCCTGCTTCTTCACGCGGGTCTTTGAAAAGTCAACCAAAAAACGCCTAAAGCCGTCCGACTTTAAGGCTTCGGCCTTGTCCAAAATGCTAAAGGGCGCTTCGGGCATTACAAAGGAGCCGTCGGCGGTTGAGATCGTTTTGAACTGCGTTTCTTCCTTGTCGGAAAAATAAGTGAAGTCGTAGTCCTTGGGCAGCCTGAATCTCATTCGGAACAAGGCCGGATAAGCGTAAACAGGAATCAAGACGCGGCTCCGAATTTTTTTGTCAAAGACGGCCTCAAGGTTCTTCTTGGAATTTTCGTAGGGAGAGACAAAGGCGCCCAAATTTTGGTTTTCCAGCCAAGAGACCGCCCACTTGTTGAACGAATAGAGGTAGGGGCCGGCAATCGCCTTGGCGCCCGCTTGGCGCAAAAGCGAAACGTGCGCGATGTTGTTGGCCACAAAAACATTGAAGCCCATCTCGACCAAAGCCGCGATTTCTTGGCTTTGCTTATCTTCGATTCCCTGCGGACAAAAGGGGTCAAGCGACAAAATCATTTGCTTTTTAGAAAGCGGCAGGACCGTCTTTTTGTTCAGCAAGTCGTACAATGTTTCGGAATTCAATTCCAAAATCATGCGGACAGGATTCATGGACTGGGCCGCGAACACGTCGGGAACGGAAGACACCTGGACGTAAAGGCCTTCCGGGAAATAATCCAATTCGTTCTTTTGAACCGGAGTCAAGTCCATTACAGGAAGCAGCTCGTCGCGGGGCTGGTGGTTGAAGGGCCCCAGATCGTTAGGCAAAACTCGCGGGTAGCGCTTGGACATCGACTTTGTTTGCAAAAGATAAACTTCGTCGCCGTCTCCAAAGCCTTGCGGAACGTCAACCCACAAGCGGCCCTGCTCGTCAAATTCGGCGTGGCGGACTTTATGGCTTTCGCGCCCCGCGTCATTCTTTTTGTGAATGCGTATCGAGTCGCCGGGGTCGGGATTGTAAGAGCCGCCCTTTAGCAAAGCAAGCTGAACGCGCTCGTCCTTTTGGGCGGCGGCTTCCCTCAATTCGGCGGGCGCCGCTTTTGTCGAAGCGATTTTTCCAAGATAGATTCCCGTTCCGCCCGCTTGGTTTGGATTTAAAATTTCCTCGCCGGCCTTTTGAACGCCGTCCTGAACTTCCTTAAAGTTGTACCAATAAGAAGTCTTTGAGCGGGCGAAGTCGGTGGCCAACATTCGCTTTGCCGCCGCGACCGCCTCTTTTTTGTTTTCCTGCCAGTGGTCAAGGACGTACCTGTATGCGGCGACGACGCTGCCCACGTATTCGGCGCTTTTCATGCGGCCTTCAATCTTAAAGGACTCCACGCCCGCCTGGACCAAGTCCGGGATTTTGTCTATCAACTGCAAGTCGCAAGGAGAAAAATAGTAGCCCTGAAAGGCGCCTCCGCCGCTTTCGGCTGTGTACAAACGGCGGCAGGCCTGGGCGCACATTCCGCGGTTGGCGCTTTTTCCGCCCAAAAAGCTTGAGAACAAGCAAAGGCCGGACTCGCTTACGCAAAGAGCGCCGTGCGTAAAAACCTCAAGCTCCACTCCGGTACGCGCCTTTATTTCCTTTATTTCTTCCAAGCCCAATTCGCGGGCGAGCACGACGCGCTTAAATCCTTCCTTTCCCAAAAGGTTCACGGCGGCGGCGGATTCCACGTTCATTTGCGTTGAGGCGTGCAATTCCAAATTGGGAAAAAATTCCTGGCACATTCTGACAACGCCGTAGTCTTGGACAATCAGGCCGTCAGGGCCGACTCGGTTCAAGTAAGCCAAAAAACGGTAGAGGCGCTCGGTTTCGCGCTCTTCGCAGACGGTGTTCACAGTGACGTAAATCTTTTTTCCTTTTTTATGGAGCGAAGAAACCGCCGCCTCAAATTCCCTAAAGGAAAAATTCGAACTTCTAAGGCGGGCGTTGAATGTTTTCAAGCCCAAATAAACCGCGTCGGCGCCTTCGCCAATCGCCGCGTCAAGAGACTCTATGTTTCCGGCCGGAGCCAATAATTCTGCCATAATCCAAATATTATACAAAAAAGACGAAAAAAATTCAACTTTTTTTAAAAAACGAGCTTAAAAAACAAAAAAAACTATATCTTATATGTAAACAAAAACGGAGGAAAAAGATGGACAGAAAGAAGTTCAAAAAGCCGGAGCTGGATGCCGGAGAAATCGTCAAGCGCTTGATGCTGGCCGGAATTGTAGTGGCGGGCGCCCTGCTTTGCATTTGCCACGCCTCTTGCCAGCTGACAAGCCAGGGCATCCAGGCCTTGGACGCGGAGGAAGGCCCGCAAATAACGGGCGCCTGCGTCTTGAGCGCGTCTTCGATTGAAGTGGACTTTAGCAAGGAAGTTAGCGTCCAAAGCGCCAGCGTTTCAAGGCTTTCCGCGGGAGAGCGCGCGTCGATCGACATGGCGGCGGAAAACCCGATTGCGGCGCGGGCGGCGATGTCGCGGGACGGACGCGTTGCGGTGTACGTTTTTGAAAAAGGCACGGAGCTTGGCGAGCGCTACCAATTGCTATGCGAAATAAAGGACGCGCGCGGCAACAGCTTGACTTTCGCCCTGCCCTTTGACGGCTTTAACGAACGCCTGCCAAAATGCGCCCTTGTTGAAGTTCAGCCTAAAAAAAGGGAAAGCTCAAAGACAACGGTCGAAAGCTCATACGTCACAATCAAGGCGCTTGAGGACGGAAATTTGTTCGGCTTGGACTTGCATTGCGCCAAAAAAGACAAAACTTTCGTTCTTCCAAAAGTCGAAGTGAAGGCTGGCGAAGAAATCACACTGCATTTGAGCAAAGCCGCGAACGAGGATGACTGCGTTGACGAGCTGGGAGAAAACGTCGCGCTGGCAAAAACATGGCGGTCGTCCAACGCAAGGCGCGACTTGTTCTTTGACCTTGGAACTTCCATTCCGATAAACGAAAGCGACGACGCGATTTTTTTGCGAGACAGAAACGCGAACAAAGTCGTGGACGCGCTCACGTATTTCAAGACGGGGACCGGCAAGGACTTGGGAAAAATTTCATGGAACTACTCTGAAGCGATGCAAAAAGCCGTCTCCGACAAGGCGTGGGAAGCGGACGCTTCATTGGAATCAGCCATGCCGGCGGACGGCTACACCCCATCCAAGCCGCTCGTAAGGACAAAAATTCCTTCGGCGCAAAATCCCCGCCCCAGCTCAAAATACGACTGGGAAGTTTATCCAGAAAAGAGCGTTTACGCGAACGTTTCGGCAAAAAGAAAGTGACTTGACGTCTTGCGGGCTGCGTCTTTTGTTTTTTTCAAGGGCAAAAAAAATCGCGCGTTTCTCACACACTGAAACGCGCGACTAAACACAGGAGGTTTTTTAGAAGACGGCGAATGTTGAAAGCTCCGCGCCTTCCCCACAACTTTTTTTTCTATAATTTAACTGTTTCGACCATGTACCGGATGGAGGAGCCGGCGGAGTCTTCGACAGTTTTTTCCACAACAAAAATCAAGGAGCTTTTTGCCGCGTCCCTGAAAATGCGAACAATCTTGTAGGCGCTTACGCCCTTGCGCTTGATGTCGGGAGAGCCGACGGTGTAGCGCTTGGCGGAAGAGCCGTCCGCGCCGCAAATGCTCAAGTCAATGTAAAAGCTTGAGCGCAAGTCCTTTCCCTTTCCGTAAAAAGTCGGAACCAAGCGCGCGGTGTAAGTCAAGCGGCTTGATTCGCCGTCGTCGCCGTAATTCTTGAATTCGATTTGGTCAACGCCCTTTTTGCTTTCGCTTTCCAGAACGTATAGAACGTCGTCAGGAGCGGCGACCTTGCAATCGTATTTTTTAAGGTCAAGGAAACGCTTGGCCAGCAAGTCTTCGTAAACCTGGCTTCCGCTGCGCAAAGAATTTTCTTCCAGCGTCTTGTAAACGCCGCCGGGAACGTATTCGTTCTTTTCAACGTCAATAGTGTAAATTTCGGCGTAAGGCTGAAAAGTCACGTCGGTCTTTCCGCACTGGCCAAAGACATAAATCTTTCCGTCTCTTGAGAAACCAATGTCCTTGAATGCAGCGGCGTCGCCGGCAAATGAAAGTCCGGCCGCAATAATAAGGATTCCTGCAATCAACGCTCTTTTCATTATTCCCTTCCTTGCTTTAATTATCGGCAGATGAAAAAAACATCTTGAGCAAAAAATAGCAAAAATATATAATGCCCTTATGACACTAAAGGCGCGAAACATCTTCATTCTTGTCCTTTCGAGCGTTTTTTTGGCGCTTTCCGCCGCGGCGCTCGCATACTATGTTTACAAGCTGAATCCTATTCTAAAGGGACGGGCGGATCTTGGCTACGGCCTTTCGCTGAATGAATTTTCGCTTTTTTCAAGCAGCGCATGGGCGCTCGTTTTTGAAAGCGCCATTATGGCGGTCTACATCCCCGCCGCGGCTTTTACGCTTTACGCCCGCTTTGAAAAAACGCCGTCCAACGAGGCGGCCTACTTTACCCTCTTTTTGCTGGGCTGCGTCCCCGAACTTTCGCGCCTTAGCGTTCCGATAGAAACGATTCAAGGGGCTTTTCCCGGCTTTTTGGAGCTGGCTGGCCGCGCGCTTTTTTGGGGCAGAACGCTTTTGTTCACAAGCCTCTTCGCGTCCTCGCTTTTGCCGCCGTCAAACAAGACCATTAACGTGGACAAGCGCATTTTGATGCTGCTCTTCTTCAGCCTTGCGATTGCGAGCGCCGCGCCGATAAACACCATTAGAATTCCAAATTCCTTCTGCGTTCAGGCCGGCTGGCCCTTGGCCGCAAACGCGATTTGCGCTCTCGCCGGCATTTTGACAATAGCCTCCTGCGCGGAGAACGCCCGCTCAAGCGAAAACCCCTTGTTCATAAAACTGGGAATCGACATTATATGCGTCGAAGCGGGCTTTGTGGCGCTAAATTCGACCGCAATCTTGGCGCCCGCCGTTTTGGGCGCGGTTCTTCTCTGCGCGGGAACGACGCGCTACCTTTCGCATTTGCACAGGCTTTACAGCTAAGCGGCCAAAAACTGCGCCAAGCCGCCAATAAAAACAGGAATCAAAAGATTGTCAAAATCCTTTAGCGGAAGAATTTCCAAAAACATTCCGCAAAGCGCCAAAACAAGCGCGGCGCCGGCGTTTCCCAAAACGCAAAAGCTTGACACAAAAATCGCGGTCAGGCACATAAGGCTTCCCGCGCAGGTTTTTCCGCCGGTGTAGGGAACGTGAAGGTTTCCAAAAATTTTTCCGGCAAGGCTGGCCAAGCCGTCGCCAAAGGCAAGCGCCAAAATGCCGGCCGCCGCCGCCTCAGGCCGCCACAAAAGAGAGGCCGCCGTCACGCCCAAAACCATTGTCAACGGCCCCAAGACAAATTTGCCCCTGTCGCGCTCGCGGGCGGCCATGTCGGTTATGTCTGAAATTACAGGAACCTTTATTCCGCGCAAGGACAAAAATTGGCAGGCGGAGTAAATGACGGCGGCCAACAGCAAAAGCGCGATTGTCGGCTTGTAAAAAAATTTCAGCATAAGGGGAACAAAGGCCGAGCACAAGTGAATCGTCTTTCTGAAAATTTCCTTGTATAAAACGATGAGCCGCCGTTTCCACAAAACGCCGACATAAGGACAGTATATTTTCACTGTTCAAGGCCCTTTTCGCCGTTTAGGACTCGCGGAATTTCCGTGTAAATCTCAGGCTCAAAGTCCGCGAAAGGATGCGTGGCGTATTTCAAGTTCATCTCGGCCAAGTTGCTGCCGGGCAAGCGGACCATCGTTTGCTGGTTTCGCGTCATCGCGTCGTAGTAGCGGATTGAGTCTTGGAAATTCACAAGCGAGGCCGCGTTCTTGGAGCTTGAGCCGCTTTGCCGCGCCACGCGGAAAAGGCTTACGCCCAAATTGTTCGAGGCCTTCATGTATGTCTCCACCATGTCGCCGGCGCGCTCGTCGGTTTGCGGAGAAACGATTCCGTATTTTTCGCGGGTCAAGTCAAGGCGGTCAAGCAGGCGCTGGTAGTGGCCCTGCGCGGCGTAGTTGTCGCCCTTGAGCGAAAGGGTGTTGCCCAAGGCCAGCATCAAGTGCGGGTCGTCCGAAACTTTTTGGCTGGCCTTGATGAAGTTGCCCAGCGCGTCTTGGTAGCGCTCGTTCGAGTAGTCGATGTAGCCCACCCTGTAGCGGATTGATGGCGTGTCGTTCTTTCCGTCGATTGAATTCTGGTAGTTGCGGCGCGCGCTGTCCAAGTCGCCGGAAATAAAGTAGTCAAGGTCGCCCATGTCGGAATACATCACGCCGACGTTCTTGTCAGCGTCAAAGGCGCTGGTCCTGTTCTTGCTTTCAAAGAGGCCCAAGCCTTCTGTGAATACGCCCCGCGCCAAAATGTATTCGCGGTCGTAAAGGTATTCCTCTCCCAAAAGCCTGTAGTTGTCCAGCTGCTTGTAAAGCTCCTTGCGCGAAACCGTCGGAGCCTTGTCGAACAATTCCTTTGTGTTCTTAAGGGACTGCAAGGCCTTTCTGTGGTCGCCGACTCGGACAAGGTAGCGGGACAAGTTGTAGTTGGCGGACGGGTCTTCGGGAAGAGCCTTTATCGCGTAAAGCATCATGTCGCGCACGTCTTCGATTTTGTCGCGGAGGAATTCCTGGTCGGCGGGAAGCTCTCCGTACTGCTTGTCCATAAGGTAACCGCTCAATTCCGTCCAGTCTTTTCCGCCCAAAGACTTTTCGCCTTGCGTAAAGAAGAATTCCTTGAGCTCCAAAACGTTTCTCAATTGGTCGGTGCGAATGTTGTAGCGCAAGAAGCGGCTCTGGTAAAGGTTGGGATTCTTCGCTCCGTACAATTGCTGCAGCTTTGAATACTGCTCGTAAGCGTCCTGGAATTTGGCGGGATCTTTTTCAGTGCCCCACTCTAGGTATGTGTCGCCCAAGGCTAAAATTCCGTCGGGGTCGTTCACATGGTTGTCCAAAACTTCGCGCTTGAGAATTTCTTCCGCCAGCTCGTAGTTGGCCAAGTCGTCCACTTCCATCTGGGCGTACTCAAGGCCGGCCTGCTTGTCGTGGTTAAAGCGCTTCAATATGTTCTTGTAGAAAAGCTCGGCGCGGTCGTACTGCTTTTTGGCGCGGTAGCCCTGCGCGTATTTGAAGAACCATTTTTTCTTTGACTTGTAGCGCAAGGCCTCGTTGAATTTTTCTTCGGACTGCGGGAATTCGTCATGCTCGATCAGAGTGTAGCCTTCTTTGTAAAGTTTTTCCGCCATAAGCGGCTTGAACAAATACCTGTGTCCCAAATATCCAAGGCAGAACAAAATCATCGCGGCAAAAACGCCGACGATAATCGCGGGAAGAATTCTGCTCTTAAGCTGGTATGAGAACGAAGCCTTGTAAGCCTCGTATTCTTCGGCGCTGCGCCGCTCGTAGTCGCGCGGAACCGGCAGGCTGATGTCGAGCATTTTTTCCAAATGCCCCGCAAGCTGGCGCGCGGTGACTTTCTTCAATATCTTGTCGATTACTTCAAAAACAACTTCGTCGGTGAATTCGTTTTTGGCAATCATGTCCTCAACGGCGATGCGCACGTTAAGAGGATAGTCGTGAAGGTTCTTTTTGAATTTTTCGTATTCGGATTCGGTAAGGCTTGTCCGCTGCTTTCCGTCGCCGGTGACAGCGCCCGAAAAGTCCACTTGGTCCAGGCCGGGCGCTTTTTTGCCTTCGTTGGCGTAAGGATCCGCGTCCTCTTCCGAAAAGCCCGGAATGCTAAAGTCGTCGCCGCCGCCTTCAAGCGCAAAGTCGTCGCCCGCCTTGGAAAGCTGGCTGTCGGTGTCCTGTATGTCAAAGCCGTCGAGCGCGCTAGAAGTGGCTTCGTCCGTTCCGCCAAGGCTTTCGCCGGGAAGGGCGCCTTCTTGCGCCGCTTCTCCGCCTTCCGCGCCAAAAGAGTCGGGCATGTCAAAGCCGCCGCCAAAGTCCATGCCGTCCGTGCTGAAAATGTCTTCGTCGCTTTTTGGAGCCTCAACCGCGTCGGCCGAAATTTCTTCGCCGCCGGACCCCAAGTCAAGGCCGTCCATGTCGGGCATTTCAAAGTCGCCGCCGACGCTTTCGGCGGCAGCGGCGTCGTCGGCCGGAGCGCTTTCAGTTGGCGCGCCCTCGCCCATTTCTTGCGGCAAGTCCGCGTTAAGGTCTATCGCCTGCCCGTCGCCGCCAAGGTCAAGGCCGTCCATGTCGGGAAGGTCAAAGTCCGAGCCGGCTTCCCCGGCGGCCGGCGCCTCTTCCGCGCCAGCGTCTTGCGGCGCGCCCGAATCGCCCGCGTCAAGCGGCGGAATGTCGTCCATGTTAAAGTCGCCGTCTGAAAGGCCGCCCGCTTCCAAGCCGCCCTCTTCCATGTCGGGAAGGTCAAAGCTTTCGGCAAGGGGCTCGCCGGCGGCCGCAGCTTCTTCAAGCGCGGAAGTTTCTTCGGCGGCGGGCGCTTCGTCAACAGAAATCGTTTCGCCAAACGGAGCCGCTTCGTCGGCGGCCGGCGCCTCTTCAATGCCAGCGTCTTGCGGAGCGCCCAAATCGCCCGCGTCAAGCGGCGGAAGGTCGTCCATGCTAAAGTCGCCGTCTGAAAGGCCGCCCGCTTCCAAGCCGCCATCTTCCATGTCGGGAAGGTCAAAACTTTCGGCAAGGGGCTCGCCGGCGGCCGCCGCTTCTTCAAGCGCGGGCGCTTCTTCTGCGGCGGGAACTTCCTCAACCGGAAGCGCTTCCTCAAGCGGCGCCTCTTCAACGGACGGAATGTCTTCAACAGCGGCCGCTTCTTCGACGGCGGGCGCCTCTTCTATTTCAGGAATGTCGTCAAGGTTAAAGTCTATGCCCAAATCGGGAGCGGAAGCCTTTTCCGCCGCCGGCTCTTCCATGGCGGAAAGCGCGTCTGAAAAATCCGGCTCGGCGGCGGCGGGCGCGGCTTCCATATCGGGAATGTCGTCAAGGTTAAAGTCGTCGCCAAAGCCGGAGCCGCCGGCGCTTTTGCTTTCGCCGCCTGTCTTGGCGGCCGGCTTTTGGGCCGCGCTCGCGGCGCCGCTTTCCGCCCCTTCTTGCTTTGCGGCGGCGGGCTGCTGAGGCAGCTTGCCATAGGGCGAAGTTACATAGTAAGGCGGATTTTCCTTTGTGACCGGATTGTCGGTAAAAATGTCCGGCTTTAAAATCGCAAGGTCGTCTTCTATTGGCAGCGGCTTGTAAACCGGCTTTGGAGGCTTTTTGTCCTTTTCATCGGGCATCTCAAAGTCTTCAACGTCGTCGCCAAAAAGCGCGGCCGCGTCAACTTCAACTTTGCTTGCGGGAGAGGCCTCTTTTTCTTCCGGCGGCGCGTAGTCTTCTATTTGGATTTCGCCCAAGTCCTCCAAGCCAAAATCGTCTGCCGCGGCGGGCTCCGCCTTTGGAGCCGGCGGCTCTTTGGGAACCGCCGGAGCAACGGGCTCTTTTGGAGCGGCCGGCTCGGCAGGCGCGGCCTTGTTGGGATTGAGTATCGCGTCAAGCTCTGGAATGCCCGTGGCGCCGGGAAAAGCCGGCTCTTCTTTTTTGGGAGGATTTAAAATCGCGTCCAGCTCTGGAACGCCGGTCAAGCCGCTGGCGGCGGCCGCGGGCTTTCCGGGGCCGCCCATCAAGGCGCCGATGTCGGGCTTTTTTGTGTCCGACTCGGCTGTTTCCAACACGCCGTCGTCGTCAAAGCCAAAGCCTGAATATCCGGAGCCGCTTATGCCTTTTGGCTTTGGCGGCGGCTCTGGCTTTTTTTCTTCCGGAGGCTTTATTTCCTTTTTGCCTTTTTGCTTGCTTTTCTTGGCTCCGTCGTCGCCGCCAAAAGCGCTCAAGTCGGGCGCGTCGCCGCCAGCGGAGATTCCGCTCAAAAGGTCGTCAACGCTAACGTCAGAAGAAGATTCTTCAGGCGCGGCCTCTTCGGCGGGAGCCTCTTCTTCCGGCTCCGGCTCAGGCGGCTTTGGCTTTTCTGGCATGCCAAGAACAAAGTCCTGGCTGTCGTCTATGTCGGGTATTGTGTCTGGAATGGGAACGGGAACGGCCTTTTCGCCGCGCTCGGCGCGAAGGTTTATTTCGTTGCCTAATTTGAGAAGTGTTTCGCTTAGTTTTTTTAATTGGCTGTAGCCAGGCATACCCTAAATTTCCCCGCCCCGGAACAAAAAAATTCCGACAATCATTCTATCATAAATTTTCGGTTTTTACAATAGTAACTTTAAAAAAATTCGAGGCAAGAAAAAAAAACGGCCCGCTTGAATTCGGGCCAAAAAAAGCTCTAGTCGCCGTCAGAAATTTCCATTGGAAACAAGGGCTCGCCGGACTCCGCCATTCTTCTGGCTCGCTTTAAGAAGAGGCTTACCCTATGCCGTTTGATTTTAAAAATGCGGGCCAAATCATCGTTTCCCGGAGACACCCTCATTCTGTCGTCATGCAAAACGCGGTTCTTGCTTTTCCAAGAAGCCAAATGGTAGTCAAGCTTTCTTTTTACCTTTTTCCATTCTTCCGAATCCGAGTCAAGCGACAAAAGCCGCTGCCTGTACTTGCAGACAAAATACCAAGCCCTGTCGCGCATGTCGCAAAGCTTTTGCCTCTTTTCGCTTTTTGCGACAAGACAATCCTTGACTTTTGCCAGAGCTTCGGCCATAACCTCGCTGGAACATCCGCAGCAGGCGCTAAGCTTTTTAACGCCCGCGTCGTCTATATACCAAGCGGACTTTAGCGCCAAAATCAAGGCCGACCTTTTGCCGTAGAAAACCTTCTTTGGCTCCAATAAATTTTTTCTGTTTTCGAAAATTCTTTTAAAGAACAAAGTTCCTTCCTCAACGCCGCCAAAGGCATTTTTTGCCGGAAGCGGCTCCGCAACGGCCAAGGCCTTTCGTTCGGCCACATCCTCGTAAATGTTTCGGACGCTGGCCCTGGCCGCAGCCTTGGCGCTTTCCGCGTCGATTTGCCGCCGCTCCCATGTCATGCGCAAGCCGGGAATGGAATGGTACACGTAGGCGCCCAACGGCCCAAAGCTTTTGTCGTAGCGCTCAAGCAAGCCCCTGAATTTTGGAATCGCGTCCAGCAAAAAATCGCTGCGGGCGTCCTCGTCCATGTCCAAAATGCCAAAACGTCCCGGATTTGTGTAGATTATTTCCATCACTTTCATGGCCGCTTTTTCCAGCGACAGGCTTCCGCTCTCAAGCGCCACAGGAACGCAATCCAACGCGTCGACATTTTCCATAGCTTTTTCTCCTTTCAATTATAACAAGAATGTAATATGCCGCAACTTATAGCAAGAATCGCGCCAAGTCCCTTGGACGATCAGCGGAAGCTCTTTCTCCGCGCGCGTTTTTATCTTGAATTTCGCTGGGCTTTGCGCTATCTTCTTCAATATGAAAATTTATCTTGCCACAGGAAATTTGAACAAAAAGCGCGAAATCAGCCAGGTTTTGCCGGACTTTGAAGTTGTCATTCCAAAAGAAATGGGCATCGACTTTGACCCCGAAGAAACGGGAACGGACTTTTACCAGAACTCTATGATAAAGGCCCTGGACTTGTGGCATAAGGCGCGCTCGCTTGAAAAAGAGCCTCCCCTTGTGATGGCGGACGACTCGGGCATTTGCGTTGACGCCTTGGACGGAGCGCCCGGCGTTTGGTCCGCGCGATACGCCGGCCCGGACTTTATGAAGGGAAAGCCCGACGGAAGCAAAATCAGCCAAGAAGAGCAAAACCGTTTTCTAATAGAACAAACCACCGCCGCCGTCGCCTCCGGAACGCCCAACAACGGCTTTTTGTACCAAAACGGACCTCGCAGCTGCCACTACTCTTGCTCGATGGTACTGCTAATAAATCCCAGCCGCTTTTTCATCGCGCAAGAAACGATGGAAGGAAGCGTCATCGACCGCATCGAAGACGCGCGCGGCTCCGGCGGCTTTGGCTACGACCCGATAATCTACCTTCCTCAATTCCAAAAAACGGTCGCGGAACTTTCCGCCGACCAAAAGAACGCGATTTCCCACCGCGGAAAAGCAACAAGGGCGATTCTACAAGTAATAAAAACGCTGTAAATTAACCGAAAAGGTAAAAAAAAACGGCGGCCTCCCCTTATAGGAAGACCACCGTGTAGCGTCTGTAAGACGCGGCGGAACCGCTCGAACTTACGATTGCGGGCTTGCAACCGAAAACACGAGCGGAGACCGCCTGAGCTTGCGCGAAATTAATCCGCGTGACTAGTTAGAGTCTTTTGCAAGACGGACAGCCGTGCCAAAATGGCGGCCCATATCGCCGCAAGAGGAAGTTGAAGCGGTAAAAACTGCTATATACGCCTCCGTAATGCTTTTGCTAGTAGCTGACCAATAGTATCCATAAAGCGTACAGTATAGCACGTGTGAGCCACTGCGCGATCCTGTTAAAGGAAGGAAGACCGCGCCGGCGCTTTCCATGACAGCCCATTGTTCGGCGGTGTAAGAATTGGTTGTAAATCCATATTCCTTTCCAGCGGTAAAGCTAGCGCCTGCCGGGAGCGTCCAGGCGTCAGGAAGAAGAATCCAGCCGTTTACACCGCATACTGTCGCGGCGCCTTTTTTGCTGTCAGCGCCCGCGCGAGTGGTTAAAACATAATTCCATTCGTCGTTGGTAAGCGTTCGCCAGCCGTAGTTGGCGACGTTTCCGCCGTTACTGATGGCATTAGTTCCCCAGTCTTTTTTGAGCGCCTCGCCGTTAGTGTCTCCGTAATTATGGTTGTTATCGTTGTTGGAAATTCCAAAGGCCGCCATGCCTGTGAAATCGGAATTTGCGCCAACCCAGCCAAAGAGGTCAACCGAACCGTTAGCTGCAACAGTTCCGTTGCCGTTGATTGTAGTGTTGGCGGCCGCCATGCCTACAGCGTCATACTGATGGTCGGCAAAAGACCAAGTCCATGACGAGCCGTTGTCGTTTGTTGTTGCCCGCAAGTTGCCCTTTGAAAAGTAAACCTTCTTTGTCGCGCTAACGCTGAACAAGCCATTGATTCCGCCAGTGGGAGCTGTAGGCGTGGGCGCAGGCGTTCCGCCGCCGCTCCCATTATTCAACAGGGCCAAAAGCGCCAAATTGTTGTCAGAATTGTTGTTGCACGAAGTCAGGGTGGCTATACCCCCCCCATACAAATGGCTAGCGTCAAGATAGCCAAGGCTTTTGAAAGTCTTCTCATAAGCTTTCCTCCTAGAAGTTAATGTCGCTGATTGTAAGTGACGCCGCCGCTTTTGTCAAGAGAATTTTTTGTTATGTTCAACTTCGCTTCTATTATTTGGAGATTAGCGAAAAAAAAATTTGCAAATTTTCGCGTTTTTTTTAAAAAAAACGCTAAAGTATTTTTCCGCCAATGCCGAAAATAATCATGAAGAGTTATGAAGCGCAAAGCTCCGTACGGAGCCGCCTTCAAACGAATCAGTATAAAACTGCGTGGATGTAGCCTTGTTATGCTGAAGCGCAATTTTATACTTTTGGAGCAAAAAGGATTTTGCTCATCGACATATTTCCAAGGAGGAAATCTATGGTTATCAACCACAACATGTCAGCATTGTACGCCAATCGTCAGCTCGGCGTAACGGGTCTTGGTCTCTCCAAAGACATGGAAAAACTCTCTTCAGGCGAAAGAATCAACCGCGCCGGCGACGACGCTTCAGGACTTGCTGTCTCTGAAAAAATGCGCGCCCAGATCCGCGGCTTGAACCAGGCCTCAGAGAACGCCCAGAACGGCATCAGCTTTATCCAGACAACAGAAGGATACTTGCAGGAAACAACCGACATCATGCAGCGCATCCGCGAACTCGCGGTACAGGCCTCTAACGGAATCTATTCCGACGAAGACCGCATGCAGATTCAGGTTGAGGTAAGCGCCCTTGTTTCTGAAGTTGACCGCATCGCTTCTGCCGCGCAGTTCAACGGCATGAACATGCTCACAGGCCGCTTTGCCCAGGCCACCGGCGAAAACGTCGTCACCGGCTCTATGTGGTTCCACATCGGCGCCAACATGGACCAGCGCATGCAGGTTTTCATCGGAACAATGACCGCCGAAGCCCTTGGAGTCCGCGAAATCGGAACCGGCGACAAGATTTCCTTGGCCGCCCCGGACGACGCCAACCACGCGATCGGCGTTATCGACGAAGCGCTCAAGAAGATCAACAAGCAGCGCGCCGACCTTGGCGCCTACCAGAACCGCATGGAGCACGCGGTTCGCGGCTTGGACATCGGAGCGGAGAACTTGCAGGCTTCTGAAAGCCGCATCCGCGACACCGACATGGCCCGCCAGATGGTTGAGTTCACAAAGAACTCAGTCTTGCAGCAGGCCGGCACCGCGATGCTCGCCCAGGCGAACACGCAGAGCCAGAATGTCCTCTCGCTTTTGCGATAGTCTGACATCGTTTTGAAATAAGAGGAGGGGACGGACGAGGAAAGCGCATGATTTCCTTGCCCTCCCCTTTTCTTGTAAAAGACCTTGACAAATCGGCAAAATCGGATTAAAATCGTTGTAACTATAGGCGCGCTTTCAACCGCGCTTTGATCTTTGACATATACAAGCCAGCCATGCGCTGTGAGCGGCGGCAGAAGAAAATGTTTCGCAAAAACGCGAAACTTTTTCTCCTGCCGCAATGGGGTTGAAACTTGCCGGGGGCGCATAAACCGACAAGCCCGCGCGAACAGGGCGCGTTGCAAGACGTAACGCAGTTCTAAACACATGGAGGGCTTAACATGATTATTAACCACAACATGAGCGCTTTGTATGCCGACCGCACATTGGGCATGTCAAACGACGCTATCATGGGCAACATTGAAAAACTCAGCTCTGGCGAGAAAATCAACCGCGCCGGCGACGACGCTTCAGGATTGGCCGTATCTGAAAAGATGCGCAGCCAGGTCCGCGGATTGAACCAGGCTAACAGAAACATCCAGAATGGCGTTTCTTTTATCCAGACAACCGAAGGATACTTGCAGGAAACTACAGACATTCTTCAGCGCATCCGCGAGCTTTCAGTGCAGTCTGCCAACGGAATCTATTCCGACGAAGACCGCATGCAGATTCAGGTAGAGGTTTCTCAGCTTGTTTCTGAAGTCGACCGCATCGCGAGCCAGGCTCAATTCAATGGCATGAACATTCTTACAGGCGGCTTCGCGGCCAACTCTGACAGAGTCATGCAGTTCCAGATTGGCGCCAACATGGACCAGAACGCGAGAGTATACATTGGCACCATGACAGCCCAGGCCCTTGGCCTCAAGGGATCTCAGGGCACAGACGAGCAGGTTAGCATCGCCACTCCCGACAGCGCCAACATGGCGATTGGAACGGTCGACGCCGCCCTTACCGCTGTTTCTAAGCAGCGCGCGGACTTGGGCGCCTACCAGAACCGCTTTGAAATGGCCTCAAACGGAGTTCAAGTTGCTGCCGAAAACCTTCAGGCCGCCGAGAGCCGCATCCGCGACACCGACATGGCGTCTGAAATGGTTGAGTATACAAAGAACCAGATTCTCACACAGTCTGGAACCGCTATGCTCGCTCAGGCCAACTCACAGTCACAGAATGTTCTTGGCTTGTTGAGATAGTCTAAACCGCGTTCAAAAAGAGATTTCTGGATGACGTCTTTTGGCGAACGCTAAGGAAAAGGGAAGGCGCGCCCCTTCCCTCTTCCTAACTTTTTTCAGGAGGAACGCCTATGAATACGATTAGTAGCATAGGGCAGTCTTTGGCAATGGATGGCCAAACGCGCTACAATTCCGTTCCTGCTAATGTAGGTACAGGAAGTGGAACGCAACCGCTCAATATCGCGGACGGCGCCAGCGTCGTTCAAAACATTGAAGCGAACATGGCCCAAACCAAAGCTGACATTCAACAGCTCCAGCAGCTGTCGGACCAAGTGATGGGACGCAGGCTTCAATTCTCTGTCAACAAAGAGTTGAACAGCGTCATAATAAGGGTGGTTGACCCCAGCACGAACAAAGTGCTAAAGGAAATACCGTCCGAGGACATGCAGAGAATAAAAATCAACATGCGAAAGACCATGGGTCTTTTGTTTGACCAAGTGATTTAAAAACTCGCATAAGATCGTCCGACGGGGTTATATGGCAGGAATCGGCATACCGGGTGTCAGCGACAAGTATAAAACCAACGACCTCGTAGAAGGCCTTATGAAAGTAGAACGGATCCCGCTTACAAGGGAGCAGGATGCGCTCGAATCTTACAAAACACAGCAGAGCGCCTGGCGCGACGTCAACCAAAAGATGTCTTCGCTTCGCGACAGCGTAAAAAGCCTCTACTCGTATGACAACCCATTCAACAACAAATTAGCCTCTTCAAGCGACGAATACGCAATCACAGCCAGCGCCGGGCGGGACGCGGCTTATGATTCTTTCAAAATAGAAGTCCTTTCCCCCGCTACGGCGGACCGCCTTTTAAGCAAAGAAATAGAAAAGGGAGAGGAAGTTCCGCAGGGAACATACACTTTTAAAACCGGCGACAAGACAATCTCATATAAATGGCGCGGCGGAAAAGTCGAAGACTTTATGGCCGGCCTCAACAAGCGCGGAAGCGGAACGCTAAAGGCTTCGCTTATCGGCGTGAACCGGGGCAAGAAAGCCCTTTTAATCGAATCACTAAAGACCGGCGCTGACAGCCGCCTTATATTCGAGGACGCGGCCAAAGACTGGGCGCTTGAAAAAGAAATAATCAGAAAAACATCGTCTTCATCCGCGGCGTTCGGAACAAAAAAAGCCGACTTTTCCTCCCCCGCTCCCGACAAGCTTTCGGAATCGGAGCAGGAAGGAATGCCGCCGCTGTCAGTGGCGAAGGCTGCGATTTCGGACGGCTCGGTCGCTTTTAGCCCGCGCGGCGGAGCGGCCATAAAAATTCCTTCAAAAATCGCCGCCAACGAAAACGCGCGCATTGAATTTACTTTCCAGGCAAAAAAAACGGCGGACATAACCGACGCGGCCAACGCGGCGCAAGAGGAGCCCGACATTCCGGGCGCTGGAAGCGTTTCCTTTGGCGGCGTGACGATTGAAAACAAGCCGAGCGAAACCGGCATTGAAAAGTCCGCGCCCAAGGAGCCGCTTGAAGCGGTTTACAGCGAAAGCGTTTTGTTTGTCCAAAGCCAAGACGGCGAGGAAAGCGAAATTGAAATTCCCAAAGAGGCTTGGACTTTCGGCGAGGACGGCGCGGGCGGCCAGGCAAAGATAAGCCTTGACGCGAAGAAGTTTCCGGGAATCGCGGCTCTGGTCGTAAGGAACCGCAACACCGGCGTTCAACTGACTCTAAGCGGCATGACCGCCTTTGACGCAAAAAAAGACTTGGGCTTTGAAGCCGTTCACCCTGTAAGCGAAGCGGGCGACGCTGTGATTAAATACGAGGGCATCACGATAACGCGGCCCGAAAACGAAATCGACGACGTGGTGCCCGGCGTGACGCTGCATTTGGCGGACAAGACCGACCGCCCCGCCACGATTTCAATCAAGCCCGACACCGAAAGCGCCAAGGACGCGCTGATTCAGTTTGTTGGAAAATACAACCAGGCCGTGGCGGAGATAAACGTTCTTAGCCAAAACAAGCCCGAAATCGTGGAAGAGCTTGACTACCTTTCCGGCGACCAAAAAGAGGACTACAAAAAAAAGCTGGGCCTTTTTTTCAACGACTTTAGCCTTTCGAGCGCCAAAGGCTCGATGCAAAGAATAATTTCGGCCCAATACAAATTTTCCGAAAGCGCGGGCGTGACGATGCTGAACCAAATCGGCATCTCGACAAACGCCACCAACTATTCGGGCTACAACCCCGGAAAAATGCGCGGCTACTTGGAAATCGACGAAAAAAAGCTGGACGAAAATTTAAAGAACAACCTTGAGGACATAAAGAAAATTTTCGGCTACGACTCGGACGGCGACTTGATAGTGGATTCCGGCATCGGCTACTTGATTGACAAGCAGCTGACCAGCTACGTTCAGACCGGCGGAATTTTGGCCACCAAGGACAGCGTCCTTAACCGGCAAATCGATTCCACGCAAAAGAAAATCGCGCGCCTAGAAAGCCAGCTGGACGACAAGGAAGCCGAGCTTAAGGCCAAGTACGGGCAGATGGAAGGAACGCTGAACTCCCTTGAGAGGCAGCAAGAAGGAATAACGAATTTCACCAAGCAAAACCAAAGGAACAATTAACGGAGGGGAACGATGGAACTTTTTATAAACGGACAAAAGCTGGACATAACGCTGGAGGACGAAAAGACCGCGGGCGACGTTTTGCGCTCGTTTGAAAAGACCGCCGACCAAAACCGCTGCGCGACCGTGGCGATTCAAATAGACGGAAAAAAAATTGACGCTGAGGCCTTTGACGAAGCGGCAAAAGCGCCGATAGATAATATAAAGAGAATCGACTTGACGGTCGTTTCCGAAGACGCGGTTTGCGACGCTTTTAAAGAAGCCGCCGCCGACATAAAGGACACTGTGGAGCTTTTGGCCCAGATTCCCGCGCAGCTGCAAGGCGGCGGCGATTCCAAGGCCAGGGCTTCAATCGCGCGCCTTGCCGACACGGTTGACAATTTTTGCCACATCATCGCGCTTTCGACGCTGTTCCCGGCGCGGTTCGGCGCGATAAAGGCGGACGGCAAGAACCTGAGCGCCTTCTTTGAAGACTTTATGCCGGTCTTCAACGACTTGAACGGCGCGCTTGAAAGCGGCGACACGGTTACGCTGGGCGACTTGGCGGAATACGAGATAAGCCCGCGCCTGTCCGCGCTGGCCGAGGCCGTCAAGAACTTGTAATAGGAGATTATATGAACGGAGCGACAGGCTCGCCCTTGGCGGCGCGGCAGACAGCCCTGCCCTACACAGTTATGGGAGCGGCCCTAATTGGCTTGGCCGTGGTCTTTTTGCTTTGGCTTTTGTGGAGAATTCTTCAAAAGCGAAAGGAGTCGCCCGAATACATTGCGGCGCAAAAAAACCGCCCCACGACAATAAAAGACATTCAGGCCTTGTCAAAAAGAATTTCCTTGTCGCGCCAAGAGGCCCTGTTGCTTTACAACCTTTGCTTTAGGTACAAGGCAAGAAACATTTTGTATTCGTGGAACGAATTTGAATTCATCGACGGATTCTTCCGCGAGGAATTTTTCAGGCTAAGGCAAAAGGAAGCCGAGTCCGACATTTTTGACTTGTTCAAGCTTAGGACAAGGCTTGAGAAAATTTCAAATTCGCAAAAGGCCATTCCGTCCAGCCACAACATTTCAGAAGGGCAAACGCTGATTTTGCCGGCCAGCGGCGGCCGCGTCTACGCCTTTAAGATTAAGAAGAACGAGCAGGACAGCATCACGCTTGAAATGCCGCCGAACCTTGAGGGAACTGAATTCTGCCCCAAGCCGCTCGACAAAATCGTGATGACCTTCATGTCAAAGCAAAGCGTTCTTTACGTGCTTTCAACAAGGGTGATCCGCTTTCAGCGGGGAACGGACGGCAGCCAGGAAATGGTGATTCGCCATTCCAACGCGGTGAGCATGCAAAACCGCCGCCAGTGGAGGCGCGAAAACGTTGGCAACCAATGCGTCTTTAGCGCGGTGGAAGAAATCGAAGGAAAGCGCGGCGAAGTTTCCTACTCGCCCAAGGAAAACAAATACGAAGGAAAGCTGGCCGACGTAAGCGCCGGCGGCTGCATGATTCAAACAAAGCTTCCGATAAAGCGCGACCAAAAATTGTGGATAAAGATTTCGATTCCGGAAAAGCCTGAGTTTGAGGCGATCGGCTTGATTGTAAGCGCGCAAAAGAACAACGAAACCGAAGTTTATTCGCTTCACATTTCGTTCATCGAAATTCCGCCCGAAAGCCGCAACGACATTTTGGCGTACGTTTACAAGTATTAGGAGACACTGAACGCGCGCGGGACTTGATTTTTAGTGGAAAGCGCGCTAAAATTGAAAGATACTACGGATTATGACTGTACTTGAACTGAACAACGTTGAGCGCGAACCGGGAGCGATTTATTACATAAGGCGCTACCGGGCCGTGGCGAAACTAAAGCTGCCGACCGAGCTTGTTGACTCGAACATTGAGTTCAGCATAGAAACGGGGCCGCTTGGAAACAAACAGATTGATATAGAACTCTTGACTCAGCCCAACTACCCGGCGCTTCCAATCATTAAAGCGCTGCGAGACTTTATAAACGAAAACGACAACGCTGGAACTTTGCCGATATGAAATTCCGCACGTCAAGCGCCGAGGAAACAATCGCCCTTGGAAAAAAGCTTGGATCCTTTCTTAAAAAAGGCGATGTCGTCGCGCTGCAAGGAACTTTGGCGGCCGGCAAAACCACAATCACAAAAGGAATCGCGCAGGCGCTTGGAGTTGAGGACACAATCACCAGCCCCACTTTTTGCCTTATCTCTGAATACCAAGGAAAAATTCCCCTTTACCATTTTGACGTTTACCGCCTGCAGGGCGCGGACGACTTTGCCAACTTGGGCGCGGAAGACATGATTTACGGCGACGGCGTTTGCTTGATTGAATGGAGCGAAAAAATCATGGACGAGCTTCCCAAGAAAACGATTATAGTAAAGCTTGCGCCCGCCGACGGAAATCCAAGCGCGCGCGACATTCTTGTTGAAAACTGGCCTTACGAAAATTTTGGAGGCGAGCGATGAAAGCGTTGGCCTTGGACACTTCTATTTCCTGCATTCAAGTCGCGGCGAAAAACGGCGACAATTTGGCGAGCCTTGTCTTGGACATCGGTATGAGGCAAAGCGAAAAGCTTTTGCCTTCGATTGAATACGTCTTGGCGCAGGCGGACTTAACGCCGGGCGAGCTGGACTACACAGTTCTTGCGCAAGGCCCCGGCTCTTTCACCGGCTTGCGCCTGGGTTTTGCCGCGCTCAAGGCGATAGAGCTTTTTGGCGGAACAAGCGCAAACGGAGATTGCTTGCAAGACCAAAAAGCGCCCGCCTCCCGCATTCCCCTTTACGGAATAAACTCCCTGGACTTTTTGGCCCAGCCCTACTTGGACTTTGACGGAATCGTTCTCCCAGTCATCGACGCGCATAAAGAAAAGTTTTACGCGAAGGCTTTTTTTGGCGGAAAGGAAATAATTCCCTGCGACGACTGGGACTTGCGCGCCCTGGAAGAAAAGCTTTTGGCCTTCGCGCCAGCCCAAGACTGCGCGGCCGGCAAAAACGCTTCGCAAGGCCAAAAAGCGGGCGCGAGCGGAGACTGCTTGAAAGCCCAAGACTGCGCGGCGGCTGGGCGGATTCTGGTTTGCGGCTTGGAGGCAAGCGTTTTTGCCGAGGCCTGCCAAGAAAACAATTTGCTTAAAGGGAAAAAAATCATCGCGCCAAAAAGCCGCGCGGCCAACATAGAAAGCCTGTTTGTTCTTGCCGAAGAAAAAATCGCAAAAGGCCAGCCGCCGCTCGCCGACTACGACGGGCCGCAATACTTCAGGGCCAGCGAAGCGGAATTAAAGCATACATAAAACAAAAACGCGCCCGCTTCACTTACCTTCCGCTTAGAGACTTTTTCCAGCGGCTTATCAATTGGAGCGCGGCCATCGGCGTTAGGTTGTCGATGTCGGCGCTTAGAATCTCGTCCAACACAATTTCTTCGTCGCTAAAAAGCCCCGGCGCGGTTGGCGCGGCGGCCGGACTTTGCGCGGGCGTCTCCAAAGGCTGGGGCGCGGGAACGCTTTCGGCAAGCAGGGGCTTTTCGGAAGCGAGCGTTTGCAGGCGGCGCAAAATTTCATTCGCGCGGTCGATGACGCTTTGAGGAATTCCCGCCAAGCGCGCGACATGGATTCCGTAAGAGTTTTCGCTCGCGCCGTCTTTAATCTTTCGCAAAAAGACAACATTGCCTTCGGTTTCGCGCACGTCCATGCACATCGGTCGGACGGCGGGATGCTCAAGGCGCGACAGTTCGTGGTAGTGGGTGGCGAAAAGCGAGCGGCATTTTATGTTGTTCAGCAAATGCTCGCTTACGGCCCAGGCGATGGAAAGGCCGTCTTCGGTTGAAGTGCCCCGCCCCACTTCGTCCATAATCACAAGGCTGCGCTCCGTAGCGCCGCGCAATATGCGGGAAGTTTCGGTCATCTCAACCAAGAAGGTCGATTCGCCGCGCGCCAGGTTGTCGCTGGCGCCGACGCGGCAAAAAATTTTGTCGACCGCGCCGATTTTGGCGCTGGAGGCCGGCACAAAGCTTCCGGTTTGCGCGAGCAGGGCTATCAAGGCGTTTTGCCGCAAGTAGGTTGACTTACCCGCCATGTTGGGGCCGGTAATCAGCAAAAAGGCCGGCTCCGCGCGCGCCGAAATTTTTATGTCGTTCGGAACAAATTCGCCGGAAGGCAAATGGCCTTCGACAACCGGATGCCGGCCCGCCTCGACAAAAAAATCAAGGCTGTCGTCAACTTGTGGCATTACCCAACGGTGAAGGCGCGCTGCGTAGGCAAACGAGGCGGCGACGTCCGTGTAGGCCACGGCGCGCGAAAGCTCCTGCAAGTAAGAGACGTAAGGCTCGATTTGCTCGCGGACTTCCAAAAACAAGTCGCGCTCGCTTTCGATGATGTTAGTCGCCGCCGAATTCAGCTCGCGCTCAAGCTCTTGAAGCCTTGCCGTAGTAAAGCGGTCGGCGTTCGTCATCGAGCGGCGCATTATGAAATGCTCCGGAACTTTCTTTTCAAGCCGGCCGCGCGTAATCTCAAAGAAATAGCCGCTCGCGCTGTTGTTCTTTATTTTTAGGCTTTGTATTCCTGTGCGCTCGATTTCTTCGGCAAGATAGTCGTCCAAGATTTTTCCAAAGTTGTCGCGCGTCTCCCTGTAATGGTCAAGCTGGGCGGAATAGCCGGCGCGGATCAAGCGGCCTTCCGTCAAAGAAGTCGCGGGGTCGTCGCAAATCGCGCGGCCGATCAAGTCGATTATAAAGCGGGCGCCGCTTTCGTCAAACGAGCAAAAGTCGCGGCTTGAAAGGTCGGCTTGTATTTCCAGCCAAGAAGAAAGGCTGGCCGCGAGCGCGACCAAGTCTTTTGCGTGCGCCCTTCTCATCGCCACGCGTCCTGCAAGGCGCTCGATGTCAAGAATGTTTGAAAGCGCGGCGCGGACGTTTTTTGTAAGATTCTCGTCGTCGTAAAAAAGCTGGACATGGCTTTGCCGCGCGGCGATTTTTTTTGGGTCTACAAGCGGAAAGGAAAGCCATTGGCGCACGGCGCGGTTTCCCATCGCGGTCAGCGTGTAGTTCACGCATTCAAGCAAGGAATACTTGGAAGTTCCGTCGCGCAAATTTCTTAGTATCTCCAAATTGCGGGCGGAAGATTCGTCAATCAAGACGTAGTCGGAATCTTGATAAACCTTCATTCCTTGTATGTGGCTCATTTCCACGCCGGCGGTCTTTTCCAAGTAGTCAAGCAAAAAGCCGGCGGGCGCGACTTCAGGGCTGGACTCGTCCAAGCCAAAGGCCGCGAGATTTTTTGTCTTGAACTGGCGGGTCAGGCGCTCAAAGGATGTTTGCGGGTTAAAATGCCAGTCGGGATAGTATGTCACCAAAATGTCAGGGTCGGCGGACAAGGCCTCGCGGACGCTTTGGTTGTCGCGCAAGCTTTGCGGAAGCAAAAGCTCTTTGGGATTGGCGCGCGAAAGTTCCTTGGAAAAATTGTCCGCCAGCTTTGAGGCCGGCCAGGAAGTCGCCAAAAATTCCGACGTGCTCACGTCCACAAAGGCAAAGCCCGCCCTGCCCTTTGTCACGGAAAGCGCGGCCAAAAAGTTGTTGCTTCCGCGCTCAAGGTAGTCGTCGTCAACAACAGTGCCGGGCGTGATCACTTCGATGATTTTTCGTTCGGTAAGGCCGCCGCCGGGACTGATTTCGCCAATTTGCTCGGCAATGGCGACTTTTTTTCCCATCCGCAAAAGGCGGGCGATGTAAATTTTGGCGGCGTGGTAAGGAATGCCGCACATGGGTGTGTTTTGCCTGTGGGTCAGCGTTAAATTCAACAGGCGCGAAATTTCAATCGCGTCATTGTCAAACATTTCGTAAAAGTCGCCCAAACGGAACAAAAGCGCCGCGTCCTTGCTTTCGGCCCGCAAGCGCTGGTATTGCTCCATTAAGGGGGTCAGTTCCGCCATTATTGCTGTTCCAAAGATTCGATTACTTTGTCGGTTATGTCAACGGCGGGGCTGTACCACAAAATCGAATTGCTCTGCTGCAAGTTTATGACCATGGAAAGGCCTTCGTTTTCCGCCACTTTTTTTATCGTTCGGTTCAAGTTCTTGTAGAACTCGTTGTTGTTTGAAAGATTGTTCTTTATGTTGTTAAGCTCTGTGTTCTTTTGCTGGGTGTAAGACTTGAGGTTGGAAGACTTTATCTTGATTGAGTCTTGGTACTTCTTTACGTCCGCGTCCATTCCCAAGTCTTGGGCTTCCTGCAACTTTGCCTGCAAGCTGCGAATTTCGTCGGCGCGGCGGCTTATTTCTTCCTGAAAGGCGGCGCGCTTTTCTTCATAGGACTTTACCGCCGAAGAATTCCTAAAGAACTGCTCGTAAACTTTTGTAGTGTCGACCACTCCAAAATTGGTTATGTGCTGCTGGGCAAAAGCGCCGGCCGCGCAAAACAAGGCCGCCGCGAAAATCAAAGTCTTTTTTACAAGTTTCATCATTCAACTCCATTAAACAAGGACGTATAGTTTAGCGCAAAAATCATTTATTGACAAGGTTGAACGAAAGGACAAACTTCCAAGTGTCGCCCCACTCAAAATTGCCGTCCTGAATTCTAAAGCAGTTGGCGAACATAAGGCGCAAGGGGAACTGCGGCATCAAGACGCGGACATCGGGGCCAAAGCTAAAGTAAAAGTCGTTCAAGCCTATGCTTGTAATCATGTCGCCCAAATCTTCCTTGACCGCCGCCGCGTCAAAGAACGCGTCGATGGCGAACATTCTGGGAACGATTGGAATTCGAATTTCCAAGTTTTGGCTAAACAAAGCCTTGCCCTTTACGTTGCTGTAAATTTCAGTCCAGCCGCGGCCGTTGAACATGCCGTCAATGTAAAGCTTGTTTTGGTCGCTTACAGAAGAGCCGATTGCGGGAAGCTGGAAGGCCAGCGTTGACAAGGCGGCAAAGACGACTTTGAACGTCCATTTTTCGGTAATCGGTATGTTCAGCAAAGTGGCGTAGCCTTCAAGCTTGGTTTCGCTCTTAAAGTAAAAGTCCGTCTCAAGCGGCAGCAAGCCGTACCAAGCGACTCTTTCGCTGAAGAACCAGCCCTTTGACGGATCGTAGTTTATGTCGCGGCCGTCCATGGACCATTTTGTCCAAATGGAATTGGTGAAGCCCCACTTGTTGGCGTAGCGGCTGATTCCGATGTCGACCGGCTTGTAAATCGTGTCGTCGTAAATGTAGTTGCTCACAGAATTGGTCAAGCCGCCCGCGAGCGTCAAGATGGCCCAGTTGGGCGTCCAGCGGCGGGCAAGAGAATGGTCGGCGTTGACTTGCCAGCGCTGGTATTCCATATAATAGTTGCTCGCGTCGGTGGCGCCGGAGCTTGTCCAATAAAGGCGCAAGGCGTTTGCCTTTGCGTGGGAGAACGAAACGTTCTCGCTCCACTCTATCGGAAGGTTCCAAATCCAGCGCTGCGAATAGCCAAGGCTGACCGACTGTTCGTTGGTAGAAATCGTAGTTCCGACAGAAACCATCTTTCCAAGACCGAAAAGGTTTGAGTTGGACCACTTGGCGAAAACAGAGAAAGGCAAGTCGTGCGAGCTTTTTACGCCGGAAAATGTGATTCCGAATTCAACTGAGTTTGTCTGCTGCTCTTCAACGGTGACAATCAAGTTGACCAAGTTGGAGTCGCTGCCCGGCTCAACGCTTGGAACGACGCTTGAAAAGTACTGCAAGTTGTACAAGTTGCGAAGGCCGTTGGTTATTTTTGCCTTTGAGAAAACGTCGCCGCTTTCTATCGGAAGCTCGCGGGTGATTACGAATTCCTTGGTCTTTTCGTTTCCGCGCACGATGACTTTTTCAACATGGCTTCTGTCGCGCTCGGTTATGGTAAGAACGTAAGACACCTTGCGCTCGGCCGCGTCGCGGTTTTCGGCGGGCTGGAAAGAGTTTTCGGTGTAGCCGTTTTCGTAGTAAATGTCGCTTATGGCCATCATCGACTCTTGGAATTTTGTGGCGTTGAAGATGTCGCCTTTTTTGATTGTCACCAACGCGTTGAGCCTGTCGGTCGAGAAGACGCGGTTTCCGGTTATCGTCAATCCGTCAAAAGTGTAAACGGCGCCTTCATACAAATAGTATGTTATCGTCATTTCGTCGCGGTCTTTTTTGTCGTTGTGAACGATGTCGCGGGTTACGTCCAAGATGTGGAAGTCCAGATAGCCCCGGTCCATGTAAAAGCGCGAGATGGCCTGCCGGTCCACTTCAAGCTGGCTTTCCTTAAAGGCGCCCTTGTTGAAAATGTTCACGGTCTTCATTTTGGTTTGCTTTTTAAGCTTCTTTGAAGAGAAGGCCGCGTTGCCCTCAAAGTTCACGCCGACAACCGAAATTGAATTTCCTTCGTTTATGTTGAACGTGACGACAATTCCGGCGGGCGTTTCTTCCGCCGTGTGCGAAATTCTGACCGCGGAAAAGCCCTTGTCAAGGTAAACGTTTCGCAAGGCGCGCTCGTCGACCAAAGCGTCCGAGTCTGAATACACGTCGCCCACTTTTATCGTAAGCGCCTCGCGAAGCGGCGGGTTCCTTACCTTGCGGTTTCCCCTGAATTTTATGGCGGAAATTACGGGCCTTTCCTTTACCGTTATCACCAAAATAACGCCGGAACCAGAATCGTGGACGGCGCCGGGGGAAATGTCCTCAAAATAGTTCAAGGCCTCAAGCCTGTTCAAAAGGTCGTAAAAGCAGTCTTGGAATTTTTGGCCGACATAACTGGAAACAAGGCCGGAAAGGTCTGAGTTTTTTACGCTCTTCAACCCCTTAAAAGTTATTTTGGTTATCGGGCGGTCCATGTACCAATCTTCGTCTTCCTGAGCGGACAGAGCCGCCGAGAAAACGAAAGTTAATAGAAGAAATGCCAAAAAGGCTTTGCGGGCCAAACTCATAATTTTTTACTCCAAAATTTTTAAAAACTAAACTTCCAAGACAATGTAAGCGCCGTGTTCTCAACAAGCTTCATATTGACAATGCTTTCCAAATCGGGCGCCATGCTCCACCTTATTTTGGCGAACGGAGCGGCCAATTCAAAACCCAATTCCGGCCTGAACGTAATACCGTCATAAGTGTATTTGTCGTTCCGGCGGTCCTTGTCGTAGTCAACGCGCAACATCGCGTCCGCAAACAAAGAGTCTCCAAAGTACTTACCAATATAAACAGTCGTACCGTCCAAATAGTTACCGGCCAAGTTGCCCGAAGCGGAAGAATTCCGGCTTACGCTTTGCTTGACGGCGTTTTGGACGACCATTGTCCTTACAGAGAATATATCAAATTTAAAGAAATCACGCAATGCGTTTTCCAATCTTCTTATAACAATAGTTTGAAGGGCGTAATCGCCCGTCGCCAGAGCCAAGGCGGCGGCGGAATTGTCGTTTCCGGTTATTATTCCGCCCAAAATTTCCATGATTTCCCGCTCAGACTTGGCGGGGCTGGCGCTAAAGCGGGGCCTAAGCTGGCTAAGGCGCTGGTTGTCGACTTCCATTTTTATCGTGACAGGCTCGGAATCCGAGTCGCGCGCCTTGCATTCAGCCACAACGGACACGCGGGGGTCAAAGCTTTCGTCGTCGTCGCTAAAGTGAATTTCGCCCTCTTTTATGTAAAAGCTGGAATTCAAGTAAACGATTTCGCCGCTTCTTATCGGAACGTCTCCGTCAAGCGCCAAAGTCTTTGATTCGCCGGAATACGACACGTCTATTTCGGTTCCGGGAACGACGACGGCGCGCAGGAAAGTCGTGTATGAAATTTGAACGCGCGGGCCGGTCTTTATGTGAAGCGCCACGTCGACAGGCCACTCGTCGTCGTCGTCGTCCGCGCTGTCCGAGAATTTCAGGCCGGAAATGATTTCGTTCAACCGTGTGGCGCCAAATTCCGCGTTGGCGTTCTTGGCCGAAAGGTCGCCGGAAACGCCGATGTTTCCGTTTTCAAGCGAAATGTTCAAGTCGGCCAAAAAGTCGCCCTTTACGTGCATTTCCGAAAGGTTCATGTTAAGGGGAACGTACCTCTGCCCCACCGTTTGCAGGCGCACGTCAAGGCTTTCAAAGGCCAGGCGGTTCATCTGGACGTTGACCGTAACGTCGACCGGCTCTCCCTGCAGCTGGCAGCGCGTCGGCTCGGTGTAGAATTGCGAGCCGGACATTATGAGAGAGACCAGGGGCGCGGTCGCCCGCTTTTTGAAAAAATTCGGAAAGTTGAATTCAGCGTTGGGAATGTCGATTTTTCCGTAAAAGCTCGGATTTGAAAGCGGCCCCGTAAGCGCGAACGAGCCGGCCGCGAGCCCCTTGTAAACGTTTACGATTTTTATTCCGAGCGAATCCAAAATTATGGCCGGGCTTATGAGAATGTCGGAAACGCTCAAGTTCAAATACTCGCGGCTTACGGTTCCGTCCACGTTCATGTTGAAGGGCGCGGAATTTTTTACCTTGACGGCGACGACTCCGTTTGTCGAAACGCTTCCGCTTACGCCGATGTTGGGGCTTGACGACAAAACATAGTCGTCGGCGATTTTCAAAACGCCCAGATGGTATTTTTCAGCCTTTTTGGATGTCGCGGCGCCAATCTCTTCCGCGTCAAGGCTAAAGTTCAAAGAGTCGGGCACGCGGCCTTTTTGGACGGCGCTCTGGGCTTCAATCGTCGCGCGGGCGGCGGCCTCCAACTGCTTTCCAAAAAGCTTTGTCTTGGCGTTGAACGAAAGCTCTCCGTTCCAAGTCTTTTGGTCAAAGCGGGCGGCAATATTGCTTATGCGGCTGTCTCCCCAGTCGGCCGCCGCCTCTTCCAGCAAGAAAACCTCGTCTTCGACTACGGCTTTTGCGTTAAAGTTCAAGGGCCTTCCTTGCGCCGTCAAAACCGCGCGTGGAATGTCAATCGTCACAAAGGGGTTTGAAACCAAGCCCTGCATTGTCACCGTTGCGTTCACGGAATCGCTTTCGGACGAGCCGGCGAAAAAGCGGGCCGAGCGCAGGGAATTGATTTTCAGCTGCAGGGTGAAGAACAAGTTCTTTACAAACGAGCCTGACAAAATCGTTCCGACGTTTATCGGAGTTCCCGTAGAATTCAAGAAGGTTCCGTCAAGCGAAACTTTTTCCAAGCCGGCGGAATTCTCAAAGTTGAAGTTGTAGTCCGCGTTGTCAAAAAGCGAGTCATTGAAGCGGTAAATGAACGAGCCGCTTCCGTCAAGGCTTGAAACCGCGTCCGAATAAGACATTTTGTCAAAGAAGGCGCCGTTCTTGTCTATGGCTGCGGTGAACGAAACCGACGGATTCAGGACGCTCGTTCCTTCCAAAAGGCGGCCGTCAAAATACGGAATCAGCGCGGAAAAGCCTTCTTCCAAAGAATAAGAGAAAGTCGTGTCCGTTGAAAGCTCGAAGGTCTTTCCGCCAAATTTAAGCGGGAAGCCCGCGGCCGCAAAGGCGCCTTCAATCACCGCCACAGGCCCGGAAGTGTTGGTTCCAAAAGCGAAGCGCAGGCCGTATTCAGAATTTATTTCAAGGCGGTCCTTGCTTGAAACGCCGGAGAAATTGTAGGGAATTCCGTTAAGCTCTAGGCGGCCGCTCAAAAGGCGCTCGGCGCTGTCCGGGAATTTTTCGACAAGGCCGTCCATCAAAAGCTTTTGGCCGCCAAAGACAAATTCAAGCCGCGAAAGCTGGAAGGTGTCGTCATTTCCGTCCGCCTCCAAAATCAGCATTTGGTCGTCGCGGCTTGTGTTGGCCACAATCGCGTAGGGAACGCTGAACGAAAAGTCCTTTCCCACGCCGGAAGCGAACGTGTCGCAAGAGAAAACGAACGACTGCACGGCCTGCGAGCCGGCGGCCAAAAGCGGGCGGACGTTTTCTTCGGCAAAGAAGGCGGCTGTTCGGACAATGCTGTCAAGGTATATCGAGTTGAACGAAAGCGAAGTTTGCGCGGCCGCCGTTTTTGGCGCGTAGCTTCCAAAAAGCGAAATCGTTCCCGGCTCGCCTTCGTGCGAATAGTCCGAAACTTCAAAGGTCCAGTCCCAAGAATCCTCGGACGGCAAGACCGTAAGCTGCGCGGCCGTAAAGACGTTTTGGTCCAAGAAGATTTGCGGCGCGAAGCACATGAATCCCTTGTCCAAAGCGTCAATGAAAATCTCGGTCGAAAGCGAGCCGCCGTTGGGGAAGACGAAAGACTCTATTCCAAAAGTTCCCGAAGGCCGCTTTGACACAAAGTCGTAAGCGCCTTCAAAAGACAAGTTGTAGCGGTCGCCCGAAGTCTTGAAGTAAGGAATCTCTATCTTTTTTTCGTCGCCCGAAATTGAATACGAAACGATTGTGTCGCTCTGGTATTTTTTTGCCGGAATTACGCTTCCGGGGACAAAGACGTCGCCGTTCGACGAATACGAAAAGCTGCCGCTCTTGTAGTTGTAGTTGGCGGAAGCCGACAAAGAAAAGTTCATCGAAAAGACGCTCTTCGTAAGCTTGTCGCGGCGGCTTGTCTGCGCGAAATTCGCAAGGTTGAAGCCGTCGGCAAAAAGGCGGGCGCTGGCCTCACCGCTTTCAAAGTCGGCCAAAAGCTCGGCGTAAATGTTGCGCGCGCTTGGCAGCATCTTGAACGAAAATTTCTTGTCGCGGTATTCCGCCAAAAAGCCAAGGTAGCGGACGCGGTAGTCTTGCGCGCTAAAGTTTGAAAGGCGCAAAACGGCGGAGCTTCCGTCAATGCCGCGCGGAATCACTGACGAAAAGTCCAAGTCGCCGGAAATCTTGTGTCCGCCGGCTTCCGCCTTGAACGAGCCAAAAAGAGTCGCGTCGATTTTGCTTGGGCCGCCCGCGCTCAAGAAAGCCTTTGAAACGTCAGCCTCAAGCGAAAGGCCTTTCACCTTGTCCTTGTACAAAAAGCTTAGGCGGTAAATTTTCGCGTCCGACGAAAGGTCGATGTCAAGCGCGTCCAAGTCAAGGCTTTCAAAAAATTTCTTGACCGCGCTGTCAGAATCCCCCTCAAGGGCGAGCGCCGCTTTTTCCTCTTCCCCGCCGCCGGACTTGCTTTCAAAGCGCCTTAGCCAAAAATCGTTCTCGCCCCGCTCCACGCAGATTTCCACGTCTCGCAAGACAAGGCTTTTGGCGCCCGCCTTAAAGTCCTTGGCGAAAATCGCCTTTAGCGCGTAGCCCAAGGAAAGGCGGCCGATGTAGGCGACTTGCTTTCCGCTTTCAGAATCCAAAAGAGTGATGCCGTTGATGCTGATTCCCGAAAGGACCGAAGGAGAAAGAGACTTGTAGGAAATGACGAGGCCGGTTTTGTCTTTGACAGACAGCTTGAAGGTTTCAACGGTCTTTTGAATTTGCTTTCCGACGCGGTTGTAAACCGGCAGCAAAAAGCGGTTGGACACGCCAAGCAGGAAGAGAAAAATGAAAATGCAGATGCCGATTTTCACGTAGCGGCGCTTGAATCTCATTTAGAAATCAGCCTCCGTCTCGCGAAAAAACGCGGCGCGACATTGCAAAATTTTGCATTATGGTATACCTTATATATTGTCGGCATTTTTGGCCAAAATTTTGAGGTTTTCTACTATGATACTTAAAAAGTTTGTCGTTTTTGAAGGAATCGACGGTTCGGGCACTTCAACCCAAATTGCCCTGCTAAAAGAACGCGCGGGCGGAAAAAAAGTTTCTTTCACCGCCGAGCCAAGTGAAAATTCCACGGGAAAATTCTTGCGCCAGATTTTGGCCGGAAAGGAAAAAGTCTCGGCGCAAACGGCGGCCTACCTCTTTGCCGCGGACAGGGCGGAACACCTTTGGGG
>CADCCO010000013.1 GCA_902799965.1 uncultured Spirochaetaceae bacterium | reverse complement strand
TTTCATTGGTCAACTCCTTTTCATGCCGTTCAATTATCGTTACAGATTCCGCCACCAAGTCTTTGTAAAACTTGTCTTGGTCTTTTCCCTTTTTGTCTCCGCCAGTCAGCAAAAACGCTTTTCTTTCCGTGTCAAAATAATAGGAAACGCGCAAAATATGTTTTTGCGTTTGGTTGCGAAGTTCTTTTAGGTTCTTATATTTTTTTGAACCATGAAGAATGTCTGCGTATGGACGCGGAAGGTTGGGTCCAAATTCCTGCAACAAAAGAACCCGCTCCAAAACGGCTTCCTTGCACTCCTCGTCCAAAGCCACAAACCAAGCGTCATATTCTTTTGACGAATCCACATCCCACATGGTTATATTATATGCACTAAAGTGAATATTTGTCAAGAAAAAAAATACGGCTCTGAGATTTCAGAGCCGCCACTTCCTTATACTTTTCGAAAGAATGAATTTAGACAAAATCAATGCGAAAAAAAATAGAACATAATCGCTAATTTACAAGCTGATCTATAATATAATACTCGGGCACAGAAATAAAAGTATTTTCGCCATCCTTTATTCTTGAAGAATCAACACCAACAAATATAGCAGATTCTGATTTTAAGCAATCTATTCCGGGACGCTTTCCACCGCCGAGATAATACCATAATGTATGTCCTGAAAGCAAATACTTTCCATCTCTTACGGTAACATCATCTTTAATTTTGATGCTAACCTCAATTTCAATACCCCAACCATACTCTTCTTGACGATAAATAAGATATTTATCGTTTAGATTCCATTGACATATAACTGCTGTTGCAGATTCTACACAATTTGGGTACTTCTTTAATAACAGAGCAGCTCTTTCAGTGAAAGAATTCAAAATCTGCTTTATTATTTGTTCATCAACATTTCCGTCAATATTTTTTGCTTTAATTATATTCCAATTTAATGAAACATTTTTTTCGGCCCTTAATTCTTCAGTTTTCCATACACAACGAGGGATAATAATAAATGCAGCCCCAAGAACAAGAGCTACCCAAGGTAGAAATTTATTTTTTTTGCAATTCTCATTATTGCCTTTTCCAGTCTTAAATATACCGTATGCTGAAAAAGCAAACAGAACAACTCCACAAATAAATAGACAAAATAGCATAACAGACTTCCTAAAAAACGTTAAAATTTTGGCAACTATTTAATATATTTACCAAAACCCCATTGTAACATTCATTTCACCAAAATATTACAACTGTAATATATTATACCACCATAATAGAAATATGTCAAATTAAATATTTATCAAACTATAATATTTCACTTGTGATAAATAGTAGTTATGGGTTTTTGGCAGAATGTAGAAGACGAATGCGAATATCTAGGAATCTCAAGAAAGGAATTGGCAAAAAAAGCTGAATTTTCAGTTCACACCATTTCAAACGGAATAAAAAGGAACGGGATGCCCGCGGCGGACTTGGCGGTGCGAATTTCAAAAGTTCTCAACGTTCCTTTGGAAAAACTCTTAGGCATGCCCGCTAAAAACCAAACAGCCGCATTCACAGAAAGCGAAAAGCAAAAGCAGGACAAAAAACTCTACGCCGCCTATTTACCGCTCGTAAAAAAAATAAACCGCCTGCAAGACGATTCCAAAAAAGCTTTGATGACCATTATCGAGAAATTAAAGTAAAATTGCGCGCAAAGACTGAAACGCCTCCACAAACAAACACGCCCGCCAAAATCGGCGGGCGCTCTCTGCAAACGGGTTCCCCCGCTCACACATTCCTTATGTCTTCTACCGGACACTTGATGTCGGCAAAAATCTTCTTCACCTTTGCAAGCGGAACGCCGGTCACCTTAAGCGTAAGGGGCCGCTTTTTCTTGTCGCTGGGAGCGGACGTTACAAGGGAAACGATGTTGCCGCCCGCTTCGGCGATTTTTTGCGCGATTTTGGCCATCTCGCCGGGAGTGTCGTTAGGATACACGACCGCGCGGACGCCCTTTTGGGTAACGCCAAACATTTCGGCGAACATAAAGAACAAGTCGCTTTCGGTAATGATTCCCACAAGCGCGCTGCCTTTTACGACCGGCAAGCATCCAACTTGCTTTTCAACCATAATGCGGGCGGCTTCCTCAACCACCTCGTCGGGCGAAACGCTAAAGACCTTTGTGGTCATTATTTTCTTTACGTTCAACTTGGAAAGCAAGTAGCTTATTTCGTACATGTCAAGCGTCGTGGCCAAGCTGGGGCCGGCTTGCAGCAAATCGTTCTTTGTAATGATTCCGACCAGCTTTCCGCCCTTCACGACAGGCAGCTTTGAGATATTGTTTTTGTTCATCAATTCTTTGGCTTCTGTAACGGTTGTCTCCGGCTCCACCGTAATAACCGATTTTTTCATCACGTCTTTTACGATCATAACGTTCCTCCAAAAAAAGCGTTGCCTATATTATACCACGACTTTTGCGTTTGCGCAAATTTTCGTTTATCTCGCCGTCAACCGCCCAGATAGGCTTCTTTAACCGCGGGATCCTTGGCCAATTCCTTGGCGTCGCCGTTCTTGGTGATCGAACCTGTTTCCAAAACGTAAGCGCGGTTGCTGATCGAAAGCGCCTTAAAGGCGTTTTGCTCAACCAGCAAAATCGTCGTTCCGGCCTTGTTGATTTTTTGGATTATCTCAAAAATTTCGTCGACCAAAATCGGAGCCAAGCCCATGCTGGGCTCGTCGAGCAAAAGCAATTTGGGCTGGGCCATCAAGCCGCGTCCCATCGCGAGCATTTGCAATTCGCCGCCGCTCAAGGTTCCGCTAATTTGAGTGATTCTTTCTTTTAGACGCGGGAACAATTCAAAAACCTTTTCCATGTCGGCCTTGATTCCAGCCTTGTCGCTTCTTGTAAAGGCGCCCATTTCCAAGTTGTCGCGAACGCTAAGGTTCAAGAAAATGCGGCGGCCTTCCGGCACTTGAATCAAGCGGCGGCGCACGATTTGGTCAGGCGCCAAGTTTGTGATGTCCTCGCCTTCAAACTCAATCGTTCCGCCGCGCTTTTTTATGATGTTCGACACGGCGTGCAAAGTCGTCGTCTTTCCCGCGCCGTTCGAGCCGATCAAAGAAATTATTTCTCCCTGCTCAACGTTAAAGCTGATTTCGCGCAAGGCGTTTATCGCGCCGTAGCTGACAGACAATTTTTGAACTTTAAGCATTCAGCGCCTCCTGTCCAAGGTAAGCCTTGATAACCTGCGGGTTTGTCTTGATTTGGTCGGGGCTTCCTTGCGCGATTATGCGGCCGTAGTCCAAAACCATAATGCGCTCGCAGATTCCCATAACCAATTTCATATCGTGCTCAATCAGCAAAATCGTCAAGTTGAACTTTTCTCTGATAAAGGCGATCATGTTCATCAAATCTTCCGTTTCTTGGCCGTTCATGCCGGCGGCCGGCTCGTCAAGCAAAAGAATTTTCGGCTCGCTCGCCAACGCGCGCGCGATTTCCAATTTGCGCTGCTCGCCATAAGGAAGGTTCTTCGCAAGCTCTTTTTTCTTTGAGTCAATCTTGAACAAAGAAAGCAAGAGGTCGGCCTTTTCTTCCATCTGCTTTTCGTCCTGCCTAAAGCGGGGCGTTCGCAAAAGCGCGTCAACCGGATTTGAAGAGCGCAAATTGTGCAGGGCGACCTTTACGTTGTCCTCGACAGTCAAGTTTCCGAACAAGCGAATGTTTTGGAACGTGCGCGCGATTCCCAAGCGGCAGTGTTCCGCCGGATTAAGCTTGTTTATCACGCGCGCCTTTCCGCGCCTGTCCCAATAATTTATCTGGCCTTCTGTCGGAGTGTAAACGCCGCTCAGCATATTGAACACGGTCGTCTTTCCAGCGCCGTTGGGGCCAATCAAGCCCACCAGTTCGCCTTCGTAAAGCGCGCAGTCAAAGTCGCTCACCGCGCGCAAGCCGCCGAACACAATCGAAACGCCGGAAGCTTGCAAAACCATTTTCTTTTCTTCAGCCATCAGTTTGCCTCCGAGCCCTTGCCTTTCTTAATTTTTTTCTGAACGAATTTTCGCACCGCGTCAAAGGCTTTGACAAACGACGCTTCTTTTGTTCCCAACAAACCTTGCGGCCTGAATATCATCACAAAAATCAAAACGACCGGATAGAAGAGCAAGCGGTAGTTTTGCAAGAAGCGCAAGAACTCCTGCAAGTAAGTCAAAACGTAAGACGCCAAAACGCTTCCTGTCGTTGAACCCATTCCGCCCAAGACGACGAAAATCAAATAGTCGATGCTCTTTGTAAAGCCGGCTTGGTCGGGCTTGATAAAGCCGATAAGGCAAACGTAAAGCGCGCCGCCAATTCCCGCCACAAAGCTCGCGATTACAAAGCCTATCATCTTGTAGCGGAAAACTCCAATGCCGCTTGAGTTGGCGGCGATTTCGTCTTCGCGCACGGCAAGAATCGCGCGGCCGTATGACGAGCGGATAAAGTTTTGAATCAGCGCTATCAGCAATACCAGCGTTCCCGTCACGACCGCAAATGCGATCGCGGCGTTAAAGACCATAATCGTGTTGAACTGAATTCCGTTGGGGCCGCCGGTCCACTTTTTTAGGTTGACCAAAAAGACGCGGATGATTTCGCCAAAGGCCAAAGTAACGATGGCCAAGTAGTCGCCCTCCAAGCGCAAGGTCGGAAAGCCGATCAAAAAACCAAAGAAGGCCGTTATCGCGGCGGCCAAAAGAATCGCAAGCGGCAAGGGGATATGCGCGTTGGTACAAAGCAAAATCGTCGAGTAGCCACCGATGGCCATAAAGCCCGCCTGCCCCAACGAAAGCTGGCCAGTGATTCCGCAAATGATGTTCACGCTCAAAGCCATTATCGCGTTGATTCCGGCCAAAGAAAAAATCTGCGCGGTGTACGCGTCAATCGCGCCGGCCGCGATCAAGGCCGCCGGAAGCGCCGTCGCGATGATTCCCACCGCGAACAATATAATTGTGTTTCTAACATTCTTTGTCATAATCAAACCTTGATAACCCTCTTCTTTCCCAAAAGGCCCGTGGGCTTAACCAACAAAATCAAAATCAAAATTCCAAAGCTGATCGCGTCGGCGTACTGGCTTGGACCGTAGCCCTTTGTCATAGTCTCCGCGATTCCCAAAATCACTCCGCCAATCATCGCTCCGGGAATCGATCCAATTCCTCCAAGAACGGCGGCGACAAATGCCTTCAAGCCCGGCATATATCCCATAAGCGGATCGACTTGCGGATAGGCGCTCGCGTACAAAACGCCGCCCGCTCCGGCCAACACCGAACCGATGGCAAAGGTAACGGCGATTGTCTTGTTGACGTTTATTCCCATCAAGCTGGAAGCCTGCATGTCGTAGCTCACCGAACGCATCGCCTTTCCTGTCCGCGTGTAGTTCACCAAAATGTGAAGCGCCAACATCAGCAAAACGCTAGCGATAATTACAAGCGCCTTAATGCCTGGAATCGAAACAGGTCCAATCACTATAGCCGGAACGTTCAGCGCGGGGAACTGCTTGGGGTCGGGACCGGCGAACGGAAGGACGCGCATTGTGTTCTGCAAAATCAATTCCACGGCAATCGCTGTAATAAGCGAATTCAAGCGCGGCGCGTTTCGCAATGGTCTGTAAGCCAAGCGCTCGATGGCCACTCCCAAAAATCCGCAAAAGACCATCGCCACCAAAAGCGCTCCGGCAAAACTAAAACCGCTCGCTCCAAACGCGACCAAAACAAAATACCCGGCATACGCGCCCATCATCATGATGTCGCCGTGCGCGAAGTTGATGAGCGTGACAATTCCGTAGACCATCGTGTAGCCAAGCGCGATGAGCGCGTAAATGCTTCCAAGCGAAAGTCCGTTGATGAATTGCTGCAAAAACAAAGAACCGCCGTCCACTTTTTTACTCCTAATATAAAAGAAAAGCGCCTGCCCCGACTACGCGGAACAAGCGCCTCATTGCGCTAAAATATATTAAAGCATTTTTAACTTTTGTTCAAGCGCAACTAGGGTTGAACCGTTGTCTTGTAAACCGCGGCCAAAGCGCCGTCCTCGCCCTTAACCAATTCAAGCATAACGGCAGCCTTAATCGGGTTGCGCTTAGAGTCAAACGAAAGGTTTCCCGTAACGTAGTCGCCCTTAATCGCGGCCAAAGCGTTCTTCACCGCTGTTGAATCGGCGCTTCCGGCCTTTTCAATCGCGTCCTTCAACAAGTAAACTGAATCGTATCCAAGCGCGGCAAAAGCGTTGGGAGCCTTGCTGTACTTAGAGCGGAAGGCGGCCACGTACTTCTGCACGGCCGGGCTTGTAGAGTCAACCGCGTAGTGGTTTGAATAGAAGCCGTTCAAAACTTCGTCGCCGGCGTTGCTTGTCAATCCGTCCCAACCGTCAGCGCCAACGAGCGCCACGTTGATTCCCTGGGCGCGCGCCTGCTTGGCGATAAGGCTTACGACGTTGTAATAGTCGGGAAGATACAAAACGTCGGGGTTGGCGGTCTTAATCTTTGTGAGCTGCGCGTTAAAGTCCTTGTCGTTGGTGGCGTAAGATTCCTTGGCCACGATGGAGCCGCCCAAAGAAACGAAAGTCTTCTCAAAGTTTTCTGTCAAGCCGACAGAGTAGTCGTTTCCGATGTCATACAAAATGGCGGCTTTTTTGGCGGCCAAGTCTTCAGCGGCGAACTTTCCGCCAACCGTTCCCTGGAAGGGGTCGATAAAGCAGGCGCGGAAAATGTAGTCGCCGGCGTCCGTGATGTCGGGAGCGGTCGCGGCGGGCGCGATCTGCAAAATCTTCTGGGCCTGGGCGCGGCTTGTAACAGCCTTGGTGCAGCCTGAAGTGAGGGAGCCGATTACGATTTTAACTCCGTCCTTTGTGGTCAACTTTTGGAAGGCGTTGACTGTCTTGTCGGGATTTCCCTCGTCGTCTTCGCTAATCAAAACGAGCTTCTTTCCGTTAACGCCGCCGGCCGCGTTGATTTCCTCAATGGCCAAGTCAATGCCGTTCTTGCATTCAACGCCGTAAACGCTGACGTTTCCGCTCAAGGGGAAGATTCCTCCAATCTTGATGCTGTCAGAATCTTTTTTGCCGCATGAAGCCAAAGCAAACAAGGCGGCCGCCGCCAACGCGGCAAAAGCAAATTTTTTCATATGGTCTCCTTCGCGCCGAATTTCGCGGCGCTATTTTGCGAATAATTTTGCTGAATTGCGCGATTTTAGTCAATAGATTTTTCTTTAAAAAAACTTAATTTTTTAAGCAAAATAAAAGCCCGCGCCACTAGTCTCAGGCTTAGAACCACGCTCGCGCCGCCAGTCTCAGGATTGCAACCGCGTCTTTTTGCGCAAAAAAAACCGGCCCGCAAGGGGTCGGTTTTATCAGCTGCCAAAACTAATTAGGCCTGGGCCTCAGCCGGAGCTTCGGCGGCGGGCGCTTCAGCGGCGGCAGGAGCGGCCGCGGGCTTTTCAAGGCGGGCCTTGTTCTTAAGGTGGGCTTTGCAGAACTTGCAAATCATCACCTTTTTTCCGTCAAGGTCGTATTCGTAAACGACTTTGATGTTCTTAGTCTTGCAGATGGGACACTCGCCGCGGCCGTGATTGGCGGTCTTGCGAAGTCCAGTTCCACGATGCGCTTTAGACATTATTTGCTCTCCTTCGCTTCTTTTTTGGCGTCCTTTTTGTCCGCCTTTTTAGCGTCTTTCTTGGCCTTAGCGGCGGCCTTCTTTTCCTCAACTTTTTCCAAGTTGTAGTCAACCAATTCAAGCAAAACAACGTCAGCGGCGTCGCCTTCGCGGAAGCCCAGCTTAAGGATGCGGGTATAGCCGCCGTTTCTTTCCTTCATGCGGGGAGCGATTTCGGTGAAAAGCTTGTTCAAAATCTTTTCGTCGGCGATGTACTTGGCAACTTCGCGTCGATTGTGAACGCTGTCAACCTTGGCGCGGGTAACCAGCTTTTCAGCCTTGCGTCGGGCTTCCTTAGCCTTGGCCTTGGTTGTCGTAATGCGCTCAAATCTAAAAAGAGACGTAACCATATTGCGCAACATTGCGCGGCGATGCGCTGTCGTTCGGCTCAGCGCGTTAAAACCAGTTCTATGATTCATCTGATTCTTCCTTTTTCTTAGTTAAATTAACAGCATCCTTAAGATAGCTGTAGTCCGTCATTCCCAAAGTCAAGTTCCATTCAAGCAACTTTTCCTTGATTTCCGTAAGACTCTTTTTGCCAAAGTTTCTTGTCTTGGCAATGTCGTCTTCCGTCTTCTTTGTCAATTCGCCGATTGTGCGGATGTTGGCGTTCTTCAAGCAGTTTGAAGAGCGAACCGACAATTCCAGTTCCTCAACGGGGGTGCTCAACAAGGCGCGGATGTGCTCATCCTCTTCGCCCATGTCGTCGTCGCCCGAAGAATCGCTGTCGTCAAAGTTGATGAAGACAGAGAAATGCTCTTTGGCAATCTTGGCGGCTTCGCTCAAAGCGTCGGCCGGAGCGATTGAACCGTCGGTCCAAATCTCAAGGCAAAGCTTGTCGTAGTCGTTTCTTTGTCCGACGCGGCAAGGCTCGATTGAATACTTTACCTTCTTGACGGGGCTGAATATCGCGTCCATCGGAATCGTTCCAACAACTTCGATGTACTTGTCGTTCGTTTCGGCGGGAACATAGCCGCGGCCAAGGTCAACTTGGATTTCCATGTCGATTCTCGCTCCGTCCATCATAGTGAACAAAGGCAAGCCTTTTGACATGACTTCAAGCTGTCCTTCTTTTTCAAGGTCGTCGCTGGTGACTTTGCCGGGTCCTTTAAATTCATAAAGGATGGTTTCCTGCTCGCTGTCGCCGGCAAGGCGCAAGCGCACTTGCTTCAAGCTGTTCAAGATTTCCAAAGTGTCTTCCGACACTTCGGGAATGGCCTCAAACTCGCTGGAAATGACATGCGGAACGTCGTCAGAGCCATAGGAAGTAATTCTAATGGAAGTAATAGCGTATCCCTGAATCGAAGACAACAAAACACGGCGCAGGGTGTTTCCCACGGTCGTGCCGAATCCGGGTTCAAACGGATAGGCATAGAACTTGCCGCTGTTCGGCTGAGAAGATCCTTGATCCTCAAACTTTACGCCTTTAGGTCTCTGAAAACCTTTAAGCAGATTTTTGCGAGCCATTTGAACTCCTTAACTATTTAGAATAATATTCAACCACAAGCTGCTCTTTTACGTCGTAGTCAATGTCGCCGCGCGTCGGAAGAGTAGCAACCTTTCCTGACAAATTGTCCTTGTCCGCTTCAAGCCAAGACGGAACTTTGCGCTCTTCAATTCTAGCCACCAATTTCTTGATGTTGGAAGAGGACTTGTCCTTTTCCTTGAAGGCGATCACGTTTCCGGCCTTAACCAAGTAAGACGGAATGTCAACTTTCTTTCCGTTGACCGTGATGTGTCCGTGGTTAACAAGCTGGCGAGCTTCGGCGCGAGTCTTGGCAAAGCCAAGGCGGTAGACAACATTGTCCAAGCGCGACTCAAGCAATTGAAGCATTACTTCGCCAGTTACGCCAGGCTTTCTAACGGCCATTTCGTAGTAAAGGCGGAACTGCTTCTCAAGCACTCCGTAGATAAAGCGGAGCTTCTGCTTTTCGTCAAGCTGAAGGGCGTATTCAGAGCGCTTTCTGCGAGTTTCCTTTTGATTGCGCTTGCTGACCTTTCCGTAGCCCAAGACGAGCGGATTCAATCCCAATTTTTTGCAGCGTTTAAGTATAGGTGTTGTGCTTTTAGCCATCTTTTACTCCTTATTACATAGAGCGCGTCTTGCGCGGGCGGCATCCGTTGTGCGGAATGGGAGTAACGTCAGAAATTGACTTTACCTTAAGCCCTTGGTTTCCAATGGCGCGGACTGCGTTCTCGCGGCCCATGCCAGGTCCCTTTACAAAGACGTGAACTTCGCGCAAACCGTAGCTGACAGCCTTTTGAACGGCGGTCTCGGCGACAGTCTGGGCGGCAAAAGGAGTCGATTTCTTGGCGCCGCGGAATCCAAGTCCGCCGCTAGAAGCCCAAGAAAGCGCGTTGCCGTTCAAATCGGTCACGGTCACGATTGTATTGTTAAAAGACGCCTGAATGTAAACGTTTCCTTCGTAAACGCTCTTCTTCTCTTTTCTTTTTTTAACAGTAGCCAATTAAATCACCTCCGCCTTACGCTTTCTTCTTGTTCGCGACAGTCTTCTTCTTGCCCTTGCGAGTTCTTGAATTTGTCCTGGTGCGCTGGCCGCGAACAGGAAGTCCCTTGCGGTGGCGCTGGCCGCGGTAAGAGCCGATGTCGATAAGGCGCTTGATGTTAAGGCCGATTTCCGAGCGGAGACGGCCTTCCACTTTGTATTCTTTGTCGATAATCTCGCGGAGCTTTGTCAACTCGTCCTGAGACAAATCGTTGATCAGCGTTTCTTCCTTAACTTCCGCTTTTTTGCAGATAGTTCTAGCCGCTGACCGGCCAATGCCGTAAACATAAGTCAAGGCAATTTTTACCTGTTTATTAGGGAGGTCAACTCCCGCAATTCGAGCCATCTCTTACTCCTCAACCCTGTCTCTGCTTGTGCTTAGGATTTACGCAAATGATGCGGACAATGCCGTTTCTTTTGATAACCTTGCACTTGTCGCAGATAGGCTTTACGCTGGTTCGTACTTTCATAAAAGTCCCCCTGGAAATGTGATAGTTATTTCCCGATTATGGCAGTTCGCAATGAACTACAATCGGGAAACAGAGTATACCACATTTCCACAATTTAAGTCTAGACCCAATCAATAAATTCTTTAGATTTTTAGAAACCTAAAGACTTCTTGAGCGGGGCCTGCCCTTCATGAATCCATCCATGTGATGCATTCTCAAAAGAGCTTCAATCTGGCTCATTGTGTCCAAGTCAACTCCAACCATGATTATCAATGAAGTGCCGCCCATCAGCATAGCAACCGACTGCGGGAACTTAAAGACAAGCTGGATGATTGTGGGCAATATCGCTATCGCCGCAAGGAACAAAGCGCCAGGCAATACCAAACGGTTGAGTATCTTTTGCAAGTGCTCTTCCGTCTTGTCTGTCCTTACTCCGGGAATGGAGCCGCCGTTTTCCCGAATCTGCTTCGCTATTTCAGTGGGGTTCAGGGTTACCTGAGTGTAGAAGTATGCGAAGAACACGATAAGGACAACCAACAATACATTGTACCATACACCTGTCGGGTTCAAAATTACAGCCAATTTTTGAACCCATCTAGCAGCGCCGGAGTTGCTGGCAATTGAAGAAACGAGCTGCAAGGGAAGCGTCAAGAACGAAGATGCGAAAATCAAGGGAATGACGTTTGACGGATTCACCTTAAAGGGTATGTATGTGTTTTGGCCGCCGTACATTTTTCTGCCAACAACGCGCTTGGCGTAGTTGACCGGAATCTTTCGCTCGCCGGACTCTTCGTACACGACAAGGGCGATGATTCCCACAAAAATGACAAGGGCCACGATTACAAAAACGATGTTCAGCTGGCCGGCGCGAACTTGCTCGACAAGCTCCGCGACCGCGCTGGGCATGCGGGCGACGATGCCGGCAAAAATCATGATTGAAATGCCGTTTCCGATTCCGCGAGCCGTGATTTGGTCGCCAAGCCAAACTGTAACCATAGAGCCGGTCGTTACGGTAAGAATCGCCAAAAGCTTAAAGGCAACCTCGTTGTTCAACGAAATGACCCCGATGTTCTTGGCGTAAATCGTAACCGCGAAAGACTGGATTACGCAGACAAAAATCGTTCCGATTCTTGTCCACATTTGCATTCTCTGCTGGCCGCCCTCTTCCATTACCGCCCTCTTCATAGAGGGAAAAATGATAAGGAGCAACTGCATAATAATCTGGGTTGAAATGTAGGGCATTACGCCCAACATGAACACAGAAAAGTTGGAGAACGCGCCGCCCACAAAGAAGTCCATGTAGCTTGCGAAAGCGTTTTTGTTTTGGGCGGCGAGGTTGTTGAAGTACGCAAAAAGCGCGGCGGCGTCAACGCCGGGAATCGTCAAGACGCATCCCAGCCTGTAAACCGCCAGCACGATTAGAGTGAACAAAAGGCGGCTGCGGAGTTCTTTTACTTTAAACATATTCGCAATAGAATTCATTCAATCCGCCTTAGTCTTTCTTTTCTGTTTTTTCAGCCTTCTTGACCTCGACGACAGAGCCGCCGGCCTTTTCAACCTTTTCCTTGGCAGTCTTTGAAACCTTGTCAACTGAAACAGTCACTTTCTTTGTGATGTCGCCTGTTCCCAAGAGTTTGATCAAGACTTTCTTAGACTTCTTGGCCTTTACAAGATTCTTGGCCACAAGGGTTTCCTTGCTGACAGTCTCGCCGTCGGAATACCTGGCTTCGATGTCGGCCAAGTTAACGACGTCGTATTCCTGCTTAAAAGGATAGTTTGAGAAACCGCGCTGGGCGATGCGGCGGTAAAGAGGCATCTGTCCGCCTTCAAAGCCAACATAAGGAAGCGGAGAGCCGCTGCGCGACTGGGCGCCCTTGTTTCCCTTTCCGGCTGTCGTTCCGAGTCCCGATGAAGAGCCGCGGCCGACAATCTTGCGCTTTTTGTTGGCGCCTTTGGGCGCTGTCAATACTGGATTGTATTCTGCCATTATTGAATCTCCTCAACTTTTACAAGGTGAGCCACAGAGGCCACCGCTCCGCGGACAGAAGGGGTGTCTTCCTGCACCACGGACGAACTGATTTTTTTCAATCCCAAACTGCGGACAGTGGCGCGCTTGGCGGGCTTTTGTCCGATAACGCTCTTTACAAGTGTAATCTTAAGTTTTGCCATGACTAACCCCACATCTCGCTTAAGGTCTTGCCTCTGTTCTTGGCGACTTCCGCCGCGTCGAGCATATTCTCAATCGCGTCAAAAGTGGCGCGGACAACGTTAACTGAAGAGCTTGAGCCGAGCGACTTTGAAATGATGTCGGTGACTCCGGCCGCGTCCATAATGGCGCGAACAGGGCCGCCGGCGATGATTCCAGTACCGGCAGAGGCCGGGCGCAAAAGAACTTCAGAGCTCTTGAACTTTCCGATAACGTCATGCGGAACTGTTCCGTTCTTAATCGGAAGCTTTACAAGGCTTCTCTTGGCGCGGTCGAGGCTCTTTTTAATGGCCTCGGTAACGTCGTTGGCCTTGCCAAAACCAAAGCCGACGCGGCCTTTTTGGTCTCCCACAACGCTAAGCGCCGCGAAAGACATTCTGCGTCCGCCCTTTACGGTCTTGGAAGTTCTGTTGAGCGTAACGAGCTTTTCAACAAACTCTTTTTCTTTGGGCTCTTTGTCAAATTTATTCTGGCGTTCCATACTGTCTCCTAGAAAATGATGCCCGCTTTTCGGGTACCGTCAGCAAGAGCCTTTACAACGCCGTGATAAAGATAGCCGTTGCGGTCAAAAACCACAGTGGTGATGTTCTTTTCCTTGAGGCGCTGGCCAAAAGCTTCGCCAAGTTTCGCGGCGCCTTCAACCGTGGGCTTAACCGTCGCGAAATCCTTTTCCATCGTAGAAATGGCGGCAAGAGTCTTTCCCTCGTCGTCATTGATTACCTGAACATAAAGGTTCTTGTTGCTGCGAGTAACCGTCATGCGGGGGCGTTCGGCCGTTCCGTAGACAGTCTTGCGGATATGAACCTTTCTGTGAAGGCGCTTTCTATCTTTGTCGTTAAGTTTCTTAATCATACCGCCCTCCTTTATTTAACGCCAGTCTTACCGACTTTGCGTCTGATAACTTCGGTTGAATAGCGGATTCCCTTTCCTTTGTAAGGCTCGGGAAGGCGCAACTTGCGGATTTGGGCGCAGAACTCGCCGATTTGCTGCTTGTTGATTCCAGAAACGTCGATTTTTCCGGAAGGGTCGGCGGCAACCGTGATTCCTTCGGGAATAACGGCGATGAAATCGGTTGAGTATCCCAAGTTCATTACAAGTTCCTTGCCTTTGACTTCGGCGCGGAAACCTACTCCGTTGATGACCAAAGACTTTGTGAAGCCGGCTGTAACGCCCTTCACCATGTCGTTGATAAGCGCGCGGTACAAGCCGTGGTCGGCGTTGGCCTGGCGGGTTTCGTTCAAAGTCTTTACAGTAACCTCGTTGTTCTCAAAGGCAACCTCAACGTTCTTGCTGTACTTCTGCTTAAGCTCGCCCTTGGCTCCCTTAACAGAAATCTCGTTGTCCTTAATCGTTACGGTCACGCCGGCGGGAACAGCAATAGGAAGCTTTCCAATCTTAGACATCTTCTCGCCCCCTTACCAAACTTTGCAGACCAACTCGCCGCCGACCATCTTTTCAGAGGCCTTTTTTCCGGTTGTAACGCCGGCGGACGTTGAAACGATTACTGAACCGTATCCGTTGCGGACGCGGGGCAGCTCTTTATAACCTGAATAAACTCGGCGGCCGGGCGTTGAAATCTTTTCAATGCCGTGGATGACCGGCTCATTCTTGTCATCGTACTTGAGGAAGATGCGGATTGTGTTCTTTCCGTCTTCCGTAACTTTCTTGAAGTTCTTGATGTATCCTTCAGTCTTAAGGATTTTTACAATTTCCAACTTCAGCTTAGACGCAGGGATGTCCACTTTTTCGTGGCGGGCCATCACCGCATTGCGGATTTTTGTCAGCATGTCCGCTACAGGATCTGATGCGCTCATATTACTCTCCTACCTCTACCAACTTGACTTTGTTACGCCGGGCAACAAACCTTCACTAGCATACTTGCGGAAGCAAAGACGGCACATCTTGAACTTGCGGAGATATCCTCTGGGACGTCCGCAGAGCTGGCACCTGTTGTACTGACGAGTCGAGTACTTGGGAGCGCGCTTTGCTTTGATAATCATCGATTTTTTAGCCATGACTTCCTCGTTTACTTTCTAAAGGGCATATTGAACTTTGACAGCAAGGCGCGGGCTTCGTTGTCTGTTCTTGCGCTTGTTACGATCGTGATGTTCATTCCCGCAATCTTAGTGATTTTGTCAAAGTCGATTTCGGGGAAGATAATCTGTTCCGTAACTCCAAGAGAGAAATTTCCGTGGCCGTCAAAACCAGTGGCCTTGATGCCTCGGAAGTCCTTAACGCGCGGAAGGGCGACGTTGATCAAGCGGTCCAAAAATTCATACATAATTGTTCCGCGCAACGTAACCATAGCGCCGATTTCAGCGCCCTCGCGAAGTTTGAAGTTGGCAATCGATTTCTTTGCCTTCGTCTTGACCGCTTTCTGACCTGTGATTTGTGTCAAGTCAGCGACTGCGGCGTCAAGAAGTTTCTTATTTCCGAGAGCTTCGCCAACGCCCATGCTCACAACGATCTTTTTAATCGCAGGAATCTGCATGGGTGATGTGTATCCCAACTCCTTGAAGAGTTCGGGAGCGATAGTGTCTTTATAGACTTTCTTAAGCCGGGGTACGTAATTTGCCATTATAGCGTTTCTCCACATTTGCGGCAGACGCGAATTTTCTTGTCTCCGTCAAGCTTATAGCCAATTTTTACAGGGCGGTTGCACTTTTTGCAAACGATGCCCACATTTGAAATATGAATCGGCGCCTCGATTTCAGCGATGCCGCCGGCATCCTGCTGGCTGCGCCTTTTCATAGCCTTCTTCACAAAGTTCACGCCGGAAACGATAACCGCGTCCTTTTTGGTGATGACGCGGACAACTTTTCCCTGCTTGCCCTTGTCTTTTCCAGCAAGAACCTGTACCGTGTCGTCTTTATGAATCTTGAATTTCTTAATCATATCAACTTCTCCTTACAGGACTTCCGGAGCCAACGAAATGATCTTCATGTAATCTTTTTCACGAAGCTCGCGGGCAACAGGTCCAAAAATACGCTTTCCGACCGGGTTCTTGGAATCGTCCACGATTACGCAGGCGTTGTCGTCAAAACGGATGTATGTTCCGTCGGGGCGGCGGTATTCCTTGGCTTGGCGGACAATAACCGCCTTCTTTATAGAACCCTTTTTAATCGTTGAAGTGGGAATGGCTTCCTTTATGGCCACAACCACAATGTCGCCGATTCCGGCATAGCGGCGGTGAGTTCCGCCAAGCACCTTGATGCACTGGGCAATCTTGGCGCCGGAGTTGTCGGCTACTGTCATGCATGACTGCATTTGAATCATAATCTTAACTCCTTACTTCGCCCGTTCAACGATTGATTCCAATCGCCAGCGCTTGTCTTTGCTCAAGGGGCGGCACTCAACGATTTTGACTGTGTCGCCGATGTGGGCGTCATTCTTTTCGTCGTGCGCCTTGCACTTCTTGCTTCTTGTAACGTATTTCTTGTAAAGAGGATCCATGCGCTTAGTGGTGATTGTAACGACGATGGTTTTGTCCATCTTGTCGCTGGTAACAAGGCCCACATAAGAGCGCTTGGCTTTTTTTACAGCTTTCTGTTCTTCTGCCATGGGTCAACTCCTACTTTTTGGCTTCAGCGGCTTCCGCTTTTTGGGCGGCGGCCTTCTGGGTGATGAACGTGTTCAAGCGGGCGATTTCGCGGCGCATGTTGCGTTTTTCCATCGGATTGTCTACATGAGAAACAATCATCTTGAATCTCAATTCCATGTATTTCTGCTTAAGCTCGTCGCGGCGGGCAACCAATTCGGCATAAGACAGTTCTTTGTCGTTGTTCTTTTTCTTTGTATCTGCCATCTTATTCCTCCGTTACGCCTGCGTGGGCCTAAAAGCGATTTTTGTCAAAACCGGCAGCTTGGCGCTGGCCAAGCGCAAGGCTTGTTCGGCCAACTTGATGTCAACTCCGCCAATTTCAAACAAAATCATTCCGGGCTTGAGGTTGGCAGCCCAGAACTCCGGGGCGCCCTTACCCTTACCCATGCGGACTTCGGCCGGCTTTTTAGAAATCGGCTTGTCCGGGAACACACGAATCCAAATATTGCCTTTGCGGTCGAGCTTGCGGCTGATGGCAACACGACAGGCTTCGATAACGCGAGCGTTGAGCCAAGCCGGTTCCATCGCGACAAGAGCGATGTCGCCAAAGTCAATATGATTGTCGCGGGTCGCAAAACCATGCTGCTTTCCGCGCTGCACCTTGCGGTGCATTACTCTTTTCGGCGCTAGTGGCATCCTTTAACTCCTTGCCTTTGCGACAGTATCTTTTGTCTGCTTTTCAGACTCAGACTTATCAGAAGGGCGCTGCGGACGGTCGCGTCTGGGCTTTCTTACCATCTGACCCGCGTCTTCGTTCTGCTCATGACCGTAGTTCATTCCGTTGTAGACCCAAACCTTTACGCCAATCTTGCCGTAAGTCGTAAGGGCTTCGAACGTGCCGTAGTCAATGTCGGCGCGAAGAGTGTGAAGAGGAACGCGTCCTTCCTTGTGTTCCTCCGTCCTTTTCATTTCCGCTCCGCCCAAACGTCCGGCCAAGCGAATCTTGATTCCCTGGGCTCCGGCGCGCATGGCGTTGGAGGCAGACTGCTTGAGAGCCTTGCGGAACGAGCCGCGGCCCATAAGCTGGCGTCCGATGTTCTGGGCAATCAAAGAAGCGTTCAAATCGCCGCGTTTGATTTCCTTAATCTTGATTTGAACTTTCTTTGTAAGCTGCTGTTGAATGTCGGCGCTTATTTTTTCGATTGTAGCTCCCTTCACTCCGATGATGACACCGGGGCGGGCAGTGTGAATTACGATTGTAACACGCTGCGGGTGGCGAACAATTTCTACTTCGGCAATGTCCGCGCCCTTGCATTCAGGAAGGTCTGAAACCAACTTTCTGATTTTAAAGTCTTCCAAAACCAAGTCCGCGTATTCGCGAGGATCCGCGTACCAGCGGGATTGCCATGTTTTGTTTACGCCCAAGCGCAAACCGATAGGATTAACTTTCTGACCCACTTTTTATTCCCCCGCCTTTTCAGCAACAGTGACTGTAATATGACACATGCGTTTGAGCAACTGGTCGGCTCGTCCGCGAGCGCGGCACCAAATTCTCTTGAGTCTGGGGCCTTCGTCAACGCGAATCTCTTTTACATAGAGCATATCTTCATCCAACTTGTCGTTAGCTACAAGAGCGTTGGCCACGGCAGACTTCAAAGTCTTTCCGATGAGCTTGGCGCCCTTTTGCGGCATGTTCTCAAGAACAGCCGCCGCTTTTGAGCAAGGCATTCTGGAAATCGCGTGAGCCACGGGGCGAACCTTTGTGGGAGACGCGATAAGGAATTTCGTAGTGGCTACATAGCCTTTAGTTTCTGCCATAATATCCACCTTTATTTAGCCGCGGCGGGAGCCTTGGCGGCAGTCTTGTCGGTTCCGCCATGTCCCCGGAACACGCGAGTGGGAGCGAATTCGCCGAGCTTGTGGCCGACGAGGTTCTCCGTGATGTACACCGGAATCCATGACTTACCATTGTGAACAGAAATGGTGTTTCCAACCATCTCAGGAATAATCGTGGAACAGCGAGAATATGTTTTTACCATCTTCTTTTCTGTCGTTCCAGACTTATTCATTTCGACAATCTTTTTATAGAGCGATTTTTCTACAAAAGGCCCTTTTTTTACAGATCTTGACACAATTAACTCCTAGCCTACTTCTTTCGACGTGAAATAATGAAATTATTCGACGGCTTGCGCTTGTTGCGGGTCTTGTAACCCTTGCAAGGCTGGCCCCAAGGAGTGACCGGATTGCGTCCTTTGCCGGCGCCTTCGCCGCCACCAAGCGGGTGGTCAACCGGGTTCATCGCCATGCCGCGAACAGTAGGACGAACGCCCATCCAGCGTCTGTGTCCGGCTTTTCCAAGCTGAACGTTCATGTGGTCTTCGTTGCCTACAACGCCGATTGTGGCGTAGCACTTGGCATGAACCTTGCGCAATTCGCTTGAAGGAAGGCGAATTACAACATAGTCGCCTTCTTTGGCGGCGATCTGAGCTGAAGCGCCGGCTGAGCGGGCAAGCTGTCCGCCGCGGCCAAGGTTCAACTCAATGTTGTGAATCGTAAATCCAACCGGAATCGCGCCAAGCGGCAAAGCGTTTCCAACTGTCGGCGCGACGTTTTCGCCGGCCATAATCTTCATGCCAACCGTGAGGCCTTTGGGCGCGATGATGTAGCGCTTGTCTCCGTCGGCGTAATAAATCAAGGCGATGTTGGCGCTGCGGTTGGGATCGTATTCAATTGAATGAACAGTTCCCGGAATTCCGTGCTTGTTTCGCTTGAAATCAATTATGCGGTACTTTCGCTTGTGACCGCCGCCCTGGTGGCGCACTGAAATGCGTCCGCCAGCGCCGCGTCCGCCGCGGGCAGTTTTGCCTGACGTCAATTTCTTTTCGGGTTTGTCGGCTGTCAGGTCGTCCCTGCGGAGGTCAACACGTCCGCGAGTACCAGGCGTTATTGGCTTAAAAACTTTAAGAGCCATCTGATTCCCCTTAGTTATCTATTGCTCTATTCGAACAACTTGATTGTTTCGCCATCCGCAACGCGAACGATGGCTTTCTTGTAGCTTGATGTCATTCCCTTGCTTCCGCGAAGGCGCTTGACTTTTCCGGCTACGTTGATTGTCGTGCAAGAAAGAACTTTTACGTTGAAAAGCTTTCTGACGGCTTCCTTAATCTGAATCTTGCTGGCGTCCGGGCGAACGATGAAAACATACTTGTTCTCTTCGCGCAGGGCGTTGGCTTTTTCAGTAACAACAGGCTCAATAAGAATGTCCGTAAAATCCATAATTATTCAGCCTCCTTTTTATCCGCGTAGAAGTCGCTTAGATTTTTTGCGGCGCTTTCAAGCAAGATTACCTTGCGTCCGTAGTACAAATCATGCGCTCTGAGGCGGTTGTATGACAAGAAATGCACGTTGTAAAGGTTGCGGCCAGCCTGCTTGATCTTGGCGTCGTCGTCCTTAAGGATGATGACCGTGCGCTCGTCCTTGGCAAAGTTGTCAAGAATCTTGACCAAGTCTTTTGTCTTTCCGCTTTCTACAGTGAAGTCCTCGACAACAGTAAGTCTGTCGCTCTGGGCCTGAAGGCTCAAGATTGACTTCATCGCAAGGCGCTTTTCTTTTTTGGGAAGAGCGTAGCTGTAGTCTCTGGGTTTGGGTCCAAAGATTGTGCCGCCGCCAACCGTAATCGGAGACTTCTTGTCGCCGCGGCGGGCGTTTCCCGTTCCCTTCTGCTTATACGGCTTTTTGTTTGAGCCGTGCACTTCGGCGCGAGTCTTTGTGCAAGCCGTGCCTACGCGCTTGTTCGCCAATTCGTTTGTGATGGCGTAGTAAATTACGTCTTCATTTACAGGCAGTCCGAACACTTTGTCGTCGAGAGAAATTGTACGCAATTCTTTTCCATCGGTTGAATAGACTTTCTTTTCCATAAATCTCTTCCTTATTTTTTAACCGCGGACTTTACGATCAGCGTGCAGTTTCTATTCCCGGGGACAGCCCCGCGAACCATGATGACCTTCAATTCGGGGTCAATCTTGACAACGCGAAGGTTCTGAACCGTAACGCGCTCCGTTCCCATGCGGCCCGGCAGCTTAATGTTTTTAAAGCTGTGGCCAGGAGTGGTGCATTCGCCTGTTCCGCCCGGCTCGCGGTGGAACTTAGAACCGTGAGTGGCGCGTCCTCCGTGGAAGCCCCATCTCTTCATTACGCCCTGAAAGCCCTTTCCTTTTGAAGTGGCTGTAACGTCAAGAAAGCGAGTCTGTTCAAAAAGCTCGACGCCGATTTGGTCGCCAATCTTAACCTCGCCTTCAAAATCGCGGAACTCTTTCAATGTTCTCTTGGGAGTGACGTTTTCCGTAAACTGTCCGGCGTAAGCCTTGTTCACCTTTGACGGCTTCAAATCGTCAAGGCCAAGAACAACGGCGTCATATCCGCAGTTTTCCTTTTTCTTTGTGGCAACGACTGTGTTAGGCTCGACGCGGATCACGGTTACTGGTGTCAGGTTGCCGCTTTCGTCAAATACCTGGGTCATGCCCACTTTTTTTGCTATCAGACCTTTCATCTGAAAATCTCCTATAGGCCGCCATCCCGGATCCACGGGACCGTACCCTTTTTTTGCAGCAAGCGCCGGTTAAAGCGCTTATTGCTTAATTTCTACATCTACACCGGCCGGCAGTTCAAGCTTCATCAAAGAATCCATTACGTCAGAAGAGGGATTCAAAATGTCAATAAGGCGTTTGTGCGTGCGCATTTCAAACTGCTCGCGTGACTTTTTGTTAACGTGAGGCGAACGAAGCACGGTAAACTTATTGATTCTTGTAGGAAGCGGAACGGGTCCTGCGACCTTGGCTCCAGCTTTCTGAACTGTTTGCACGATGGCTTTTGCGCTCTGGTCGATCAACTCTACGTCAAAAGCGCGGAGTCGAACGCGAATTTTGCCACTAGCCATGATTCCTCCAAAAAATGATTTAAGAACAGAGCCTTGCGGCCCTGTTCTTAAATTGCAACTAACTATTCGATGATCTTTGTAACCTGGCCAGAGGCGATTGTGCGTCCGCCTTCGCGGATAGCGAGCTTAAGGCCTTCGTCCATGGCGATCGGGTGAATCAATTCACCTGTGATCTTTGTGTTGTCGCCCGGGTTGACCATTTCAACGCCGGCTCCCAACTCTACAGTTCCAGTGATGTCCGTTGTGCGGAAGTAGAACTGAGGGCGGTATCCAGAGAAGAACGGCTTTGCGCGTCCGCCTTCTTCGGCTGTCAAAACGTAAATCTGGGCTTCGAACTTTGTGTGCGGGTGGATTGTGCCGGGCTTGGCCAAAACCTGTCCGCGAACGACGTCTTTCTTTTCAACGCCGCGGAGAAGAATACCAACGTTGTCGCCAGGAATGCCCTGATCCAATGTCTTCTGGAACATTTCGATTCCAGTAACAGTTGTGTCCTGTGTGGGGCGGATACCAACAATCTGAACAGCGTCGTTCATGTTAACTACGCCGCGCTCAACGCGTCCTGTAACTACAGTTCCGCGTCCAGAGATTGTGAAGATGTCTTCGATCGGCATCAAGAAGGGCTTGGCTTCGTCGCGGACGGGGTCGTCGAACCATGTGTCCATGGCTGTGAGCAATTCTTCGATGCACTTTGTGTTCTCGGGGTTCTCAGACTCGTTCAAGGCCTTGAAAGCTGAACCAGTGATAATCGGAGTGTCTCCAGAGAATCCGTACTTTTCGAGAGTCTCCTGAACGTCGGCTACGCAGAGCTCGAGCATGTCGGGGTCGGCGATGTCGGCCTTGTTCAAGAATACGATGATCTTGGGAACGCCTACCTGGCGGGCGAGCAAAAGGTGCTCTTTTGTCTGAGGCATAACGCCGTCAGTTCCGGCTACTACGAGGATGGCGCCGTCCATCTGAGCGGCTCCAGTGATCATGTTCTTGATGTAGTCGGCGTGGCCCGGGCAGTCGATGTGAGCGTAGTGGCGCTTGTCTGACTGATACTCAAGGTGGCGGGTGTTGATTGTGATGCCGCGCTCTTTCTCTTCCGGAGCGTTGTCGATTTCATCATACTTGAGGGCGTGGTCACCGTACTTTTTAGCGCAGTACGTTGTGATAGCCGCTGACAATGTAGTCTTACCATGGTCTACGTGACCAATAGTACCAACGTTCATGTGAGGTTTGGTTCTTTCGAACTTCTCCTTTGCCATGTTTTTCTCCTTGCCGGCAACCCTTATTGCCGACATCTTAAAAATGTTTTATGTGCTGCGCTTTAAACCAGAACCCTCGCCCTTTCGAAGAAAGAACTCAGATTCGCATACACATCTTTTTTATGCCGCGATTTACGAACGAGATGACGGTAAAAGAAAAGTTTTCTAACATAACGCTCCATAATTTCGGAACATTTATGGCCGACACCACCTGTTCATTGCCGTCGCTGGCAACCGGTTTGGCGCTATGAGCCTCAGGCGAGCCTTTAAGGCCGCCGCAGAAACCCCTGCATGGAAGTTCTATCGCCTTGTTGACAACAAGGCGTTCCACCCAAGAACCGCGAAACCTGAAAGCGTTTTTGCCGCTAACTTTACGGTTCCGCCGGAATCGCAATTCCGCCTGACTCTCAAAGAACCAAAGATAGGTTTTAAGAATATATAGAATTTGTCAAGTTTGGTCAATAGGAAACGCAAGTTTTTTTGAAATATTTTGGGGTAAAAAAAACCGCCCCAAGCGAGGCGGTTTTTCGGACGACGACTACCAGCGGTAGTGGGCGAAAGCCTTGTTGGCTTCGGCCATCTTGTGGGTGTCTTCCTTTTTCTTGAAGGCTGAGCCTGTGTTGTTGAAAGCGTCCAACAACTCGGCGCTCAAGGTGTCGGCCATTCCGTGTCCGTTGCGCTTGCGGGCGGCTTCGATAATCCACCTCATTGCAAGGGCTTCTTTGCGGGTGTCGCGGATTTCAACCGGAACCTGGTATGTCGCTCCGCCAACACGGCGGGACTTTACTTCAACTTGGGGCTTAACGTTGTCAAGCGCCTTGAGGAACACTTCCAAAGGATCCTTTTCGGTCTTGGCCTTAAGCTTGTCCATCGCTTCGTAAATGATGCGAGTGCAAATGTCCTTTTTTCCGTCCAACATCATGCGAGTGACGAATTTTGAAACAACCTGGCTGTTGTATCGTGAATCCGGCAAAATCGGACGATTGACAGATTTCTTATGTCTTCCCATCTTAGTCCTCCATTATGCCTTGGGCCTTTTGGCGCCGTATTTTGAGCGTCCGCGCTTGCGGCCGTCAACGCCAAGAGTGTCTTTTGTTCCGCGGATAATGTGATAGCGAACGCCAGGAAGGTCCTTAACGCGTCCTCCGCGAATCAATACTACTGAGTGCTCCTGCAAGTTGTGTCCAATTCCGGGAATGTAAGCGGTAACTTCAATTCCGTTGCTCAAGCGGACACGGGCAACCTTGCGGAGAGCCGAGTTCGGTTTTTTGGGCGTAACCGTCATAACGCGGGTGCAAACGCCACGCTTCTGCGGACAAGACTCAAGCGCGGGGGATTTGGTCCTGTTGGCGGCGGTTTTGCGTCCCTTTTTAATCAATTGGTTAATTGTAGGCATCTAAAAATGTCTCCTTTATAAATTGCCGGGCAGCACCCCCGGTTAAATTCATTTTTCGGTGACGGCTACTTTAACAAAATCTTGCGATTTAGTCAAGCGCCGCCACCGCTCGTATTAATCTTGGTCTTCGTTGTCGAAGCTGGCGGTCGCGGCTTCCTTTTCGCGCGCGGCTTCCGCTTCGGCAAGCTCCTTTTCGATTCGGCGCTTTTCGATGATTTCGTTCATCTGGATGTCCAAGTCCTGGTCGCCGGAGTCGTAAACCTTGACGCCCTTGTAATTCCTGATGCCGGTTCCGGCCGGAATCATATGGCCAATCGCCACGTTTTCCTTTACGCCGCGCAGCGCGTCAACCGAGCCGGAAATGGCGGCGTTGGTAAGAACGCGAGTGGTCTCCTGGAAGGAGGCGGCGGAAATGAAGGAGTCGACGTTGAGCGAAGCCTTTGTGATTCCCTGGAACATCGGGCGGCCGATGGCGGGCTGGCCGCCTTCGGCGATTACGCGCGCGTTCTCTTCGCGGAAGCGGTACTTGTCGACCTGCTGGCCGAAGATAAAGCGGGTGTCGCCGACCGCGACAATCTCGACCTTGCGCAACATCTGGCGCACGATGATGCCGATGTGCTTGTCGTTGATGCTTACGCCCTGCGCGCGGTAAACCTGCTGGATTTCGTCCATCAAGTAGTTCTGAAGCGCGTTTTCGCCCAAGATTCTAAGAATGTCGTGGGGGCTGGGCTGTCCGTCGCAAAGCGGCTCGCCGGCCTCGACTTTGTCTCCGTCGCGAACCAACATTCGCTTTGAAATCGGAACAAGGTGCTCAAACACGCGGCCGTACTTGTCTTCGACCGTGATGGCGCGCTTGCCCTTCTTCAAATCCTTGAACTTAACCGTGCCCGCGATTTCTGACAAAACGCTGGGGCTGAGCGACTTGCGCGCCTCGAACAATTCCGAAACGCGGGGAAGACCGCCGGTGATGTCGTTTGACTTTTGGGCCGCTTTGGGCATTTTGGCCAAAACGACGCCCGCGCTGATTTTTTGCTTGTCGTCAACGCTAAGAATGGCGCCCGCCGGCAAGAAGTAGCTTCCAAGCTCGTTTCCGTCTTCGTCGGTGATGTGGATGCGCGGCTGCTTTACGTCAAGGTGCAAGTCGCTGATTACGCGCTCGGTAACGCCAGACTGTTCGTCGATGCGCTTGTCTACAGTTGAGTCGTCGATGTCCTCAAAGTGAACGTAACCGTCGTTCTCCGCGATAATCGGCTCTGAGTAAGCGTCAAGCAATGTTCCGATAATGGCGTTGGCTTCGACAATCTGGCCTTCCTTGACCTGAATGATTGAGCCGTTGGCGATTTCCATCTTTTGGTCGGTTCCGGTAAGGTAAAGAACCTTGTCCTTGAGAACAACGATTCCGTTGTCCTTGGCCAAAACGTCGCCGCTTCCAGAGCTGAGCAAAACAGTTCCCTTAAGAATTCTGTCGCCGTCCTTTACGGCAAGCTTTCCGTCGCGCGAGTCAACCTTGTCAATTACGCGGGTAAGAAGCATGCTTCCTTTGCGGGTGAACAACTCGCCTTCTTTTGTTTGAACGCTGGTTCCCTCAATCTTTTCGATGATGGCGGGGAACTTGAGAACGATGTTGTTGTCCTGAGTTACCTTAGACGCGGCGCCGCCGGCGTGGAAGGTTCGCAGCGTAAGCTGGGTACCCGGCTGGCCGATTGACTGGGCGGCCACGATTCCGACCGCTTCGCCGATTTCGACAACCTTGTTGCGGGCCAAGTTCTTTCCGTAGCACTTTACGCAAACGCCGTGCTTGGCTTCGCAAGTAAGAACGGTGCGGAGCTTGACTTTCTCAACGCCGGCCTCTTCGATTTTCTTGGCCAAGTTTTCGTCGATGTAAGAGTTAACGTCGCACAAAACTTCGCCGGTAATCGGGTGCACTACGCGCTCGATTGTGAAGTGGCCTTCGATGCGGTCGGCCAAATGCTCGATGATTTCGTCGCCGTCTTTTATGGCCGCGTAGTCCGTTCCGTTAATCGTGCCGCAGTCGTCTTCGTTGATGACAACGTCTTGAGCAACGTCGACCAAGCGGCGGGTCATGTAACCGGCGTCCGCGGTCTTAAGGGCGGTGTCCGACAAACCTTTGCGGGCGCCGTTTGTTGAGATGAAGTATTCGATAACCGAAAGTCCTTCGTAGAAGTTAGAGCGGACGGGCAATTCGATGATGTCTCCGTTAGGCTTGGCCATCAAGCCGCGCATAGCCGCAAGCTGAGAAATCTGCTTTTTGGAACCGCGGGCGCCGGATTTGGCCATCATGTAAATTGTGTTGAATCCGTCTTTGTCCTTTTCCAACTGGGCGTACATAACGTCGGTGAGCTTTTCGTTTGTGCGCTGCCAAATGTCGGTTACCTTGTTGTAGCGCTCGTCTTCCGTTATGCGGCCGTCTGAGTACTGGCGGACGATTTCTTCTACTTCCTTGTTGGCCTTGTCGACCATGTCCTTCTTTTCTTTGGGAACGAGGATGTCGTCCATAGAAAGAGTGGCGCCGTAGAATGTGGCGTTCTTGTAGCCGACCGCCTTAATCGCGTCGAGCATTTGGATTGTAAGCCAAGAGCCCTTGTCGTGGTAAACTTTCTCAATCATGCTCTTGAGCTTTTTGTCGCCGTACTGCTCGTTCACGTAGTCAACTTCGTCGGGCATAGCCTCGTTGAAGGCCAATGTTCCGGCGGTCGTTTCAATCAAGTCGCCCTTCTTGAATTCTCCCTCTTTGAAAGAATCCTTGGGAGCGGGAACTTTAATCTTGGCCTGCCATTCGATGTTTCCGCACTCGGCGGCCATGCGAACTTCGTCAGAAGAAGAGAAGCGCTTGCCCTCTCCCTTGGCGCCCGGCTTTACGGAAGTCATATAGTAGATTCCCAAAACCATGTCCTGCGACGGATAAACGATTGTTCCGCCGTTGGCCGGGTCAAGCAAGTTGCGGGCGCTGAGCATCAAGGTCCAGCATTCCATTTGCGCGGCTTGCGTAAGAGGAACGTGAATGGCCATCTGGTCGCCGTCAAAGTCGGCGTTGAAGGCTTTGCAGGCAAGCGGGTGCAGCTTGAGCGCCTTGCCTTCGACCAACACCGGCTCGAAGGCCTGGATTCCCAAGCGGTGCAATGTAGGCGCGCGGTTGAGCATTACGGGGTGCTCGGAAACGACTTCGTCCAAAACGGCGAAGACTTCCGGCGCTTCCTGCTCAACGTAGAGCTTGGCTTTTTTAAGATTGAACGCGACTCCCTTGTCCATCAATTTTTTCATGATGAAGGGCTTGAACAATTCAAGCGCCATCTTTGTGGGAAGGCCGCACTGCCAGAGCTTTAGCTCCGGACCGACGACGATAACGGAGCGTCCTGAATAGTCGACGCGCTTTCCCAAAAGGTTTTGGCGGAAGCGGCCCTGCTTTCCCTTTATCATGTCGCTGATAGACTTGAGCGGCCTGTTTGAAGCGCCCTTTACGATGCGCTTGCGCTTTGAGTTGTCGAACAAAGAGTCGACGGCTTCCTGCAACATTCGCTTTTCGTTGCGGATGATGATGTCGGGCGCGTTGAGGGCCAACAATCTCTTGAGGCGGTTGTTGCGGTTGATGACGCGGCGGTACAAGTCGTTAAGGTCGCTGGTGGCGAAGCGTCCTCCGTCAAGCTGAACCATGGGCCTAAGCTCTGGCGGCATTACGGGAACAACGTCCAAAATCATCCAAGAGGCCTTGTTGCCAGATGAGCGGAAGTTCTCGACGATTTCGATGCGCTTGAGAAGGCGCTTGTCGCTCTTGGCGCCCTTTTCAATCATCTTGGCGCGAAGCTCGGCGGCCAAAGCGTCAAGGTCCAAGCCTTCAAGCAAAGTCTTTACAGCTTCCGCGCCCATTCCGGCGGTAAAGGCCTGGCCGTAGCGTTCCTGCGCCTCGCGGTATTCGTCTTCGCTCAAAAGCTGCATCTTCTTAAGGTCGGTCTCGCCCGGATCGATTACGATGTATTTTTCATAATACAAAACCGAGCGGAGCGAAGCCACTTGCAAGTCCAAAAGCAAGCCCATGCGGCTGGGGACCGAGCGGTAGTACCAAATGTGGCTTACAGGCGCGGCAAGCTCGATGTGGCCGGTGCGCTCGCGGCGAACCTTAAAGTGGGTTACTTCTACGCCGCAGCGGTCGCAGATTACGCCCTTGTAGCGGATTGACTTGAACTTTCCGCAATAGCATTCCCACTCTTTTGTGGTTCCGAAAATGCGCTCGCAGAAAAGGCCGTCGCGCTCCGGACGCAAAGTGCGGTAGTTGATTGTTTCCGGCTTTTTGACTTCGCCGTAAGACCAGGCGCGGATGGTGTCCGGCGAGGCCAGCTTTATTTTAATGCTGTCAAAATCTTCAATGTCGCGCATTATTCACTCTCCTTGTCAAAGCCGCTTGAGGCTTTGTCAATCAATTCTTGGTCGCGTTCGGTAAGAGCGATTTGCTTTCCCTTTGCGTCGTAAATCGTAAAGTCAAGCGCGAGGCCTCGCAATTCCTGAACCAAAACGTTGAATGATTCGGGAACTCCGGCGGGAGTTGAAGGCTCGCCCTTTACGATGGACTCGTAAACCTTTGAGCGGCCGTTCATGTCGTCGGACTTGATTGTCATCATTTCCTGCAAGGTGTTGGCGGCGCCATAGGCTTCCAACGCCCAAACTTCCATTTCTCCAAGGCGCTGGCCGCCGAACTGGGCCTTTCCGCCCAAAGGCTGCTGAGTGACCAAAGAGTAAGGACCAGTTGAGCGGGCGTGCATCTTGTCGTCGACCAAGTGGTGCAACTTCATATAGTAGATTACGCCCACAAAAATCGGGTTTACGAAAGGCTCGCCCGTGCGGCCGTCGTGAACGATTTGCTTGCAGTCCTTTGAAAGGCCCGCTTCTTCCAGCTTTTTGGCGATTTGCTCTTGGCTGGGCGACTGGAATACCGGCGACTCGAAGAACTGGTTCAAGTACTTGCCGGCGATTCCCAACTCGGATTCCATAATCTGTCCGATGTTCATGCGCGAAGGAACGCCCAAGGGGTTCAAGCAAACGTCAAGCGGAGTTCCGTCCTCCAAGTAGGGCATGTCCTCTTCCGGCAAAATGCGGGAGACAACGCCCTTGTTTCCGTGGCGACCGGCCATCTTGTCGCCTTCGCGAAGCTTGCGCTTGTTGGCGATAAGAACTTTAACGACCTGGTCAACGCCGGGGTTCAAGTCGTCGCCTTCGCTTCTCTTAAGGCGCTGAATGTCGATTACTACGCCTTCGACTCCGTGCGGAACGCGAAGAGACGTGTCGCGGACTTCCTTGGCCTTTTCGCCAAAGATTGAGTTGAGCAACTTGAATTCGGGCGTGGTTTCCGCCTCGCTCTTGGGAGTGACTTTTCCAACCAAGATGTCGCCGCTCTTTACTTTGGCGCCGATGCGGATAATTCCTTCCGCGTCAAGGTTGTCCAAATTCTTTTCGGCGGTGTTGGGAACGTCGCGCATAATCTTTTCGGGACCAAGCTTGGTCTCGCGGATTTCGGTTGAGAATTCCTTGATGTGGATGGAAGTGTACATGTCTTCCTTGACCACGCGCTTGCTGATGAGAACCGCGTCCTCGTAGTTGTATCCGTTCCACGGAACGAAGCCAACGAGAATGTTGCGGCCCAAAGCCAACTCGCCGTTGAATGTGGCGGGACCGTCGGCAAGGACGGAACCTTCGACAACCTTTTCGCCGACTTCGACGGTCGGGCGCTGGTGGTTGCAAGTGTCGTTGTTGGTGCGCTGGTACTTGAGCAAAACATATTCGTCAAGCTCGCCGCGCTTGGCGCCTTCCGGCTTTACGGTGACGCATTCGCTGGTGACTTTGACAACCTCGCCGGCGCGCTTGGCCTTGACCAAAACGCCTGAATCATAAGCGCATTTTTGCTCCATGCCGGTGCCGACGTGCGGAGGCTCCGGGAACAAAAGCGGAACGGCCTGGCGCTGCATGTTGCAGCCCATCAAGGCGCGGTTGGCGTCGTCGTGCTCCAAGAACGGAATGAGCGCGGCGGAAACTGAAATTACCTGGCGCGGCGAAACGTCCATGTACTGAACGTCTTTGGGCGAGCGCGTGGTGTAGTCGCCTCTGTGGCGGCAAGAAATCATGTCCTGCGCGAACGAACCGTCGGCCTTCATGCCTTCGCTGACCTGTCCGATGTAGTACTTGTCTTCGTCCATCGCCGAAAGGTATTCGACCTTGTTGGTGGCCTTGCCCTTTTCGATTTTGCGGTAAGGCGCTTCAAGGAAGCCGTATTCGTTGACGCGAGTGTAAATGGCCAATGAAACAATCAAGCCGATGTTCGGGCCTTCAGGAGTCTCAATCGGGCACATGCGTCCGTAGTGAGAATAGTGAACGTCGCGGACTTCGAAGCCGGCGCGGTCTCGCGAAAGGCCGCCGGGTCCCAAGGCGTTCAAGCGGCGCTTGTGGGTAAGCTCGGCCAAGGGGTTGATCTGGTCCATGAACTGAGAAAGCTGAGACGAGCCGAAGAATTCTTTAATGGCCGCGATGATCGGCTTTGAGGAAATCAAGTCTTGCGGCTTGATTGTGTCGTTTTCTTTAAGGCTCATGCGCTCCTTGGCGATGCGCTCCATGCGGGCAAAGGCGGTCTTGATTTGGTTTGTCATCAATTCGCCAACCGAGCGGATGCGGCGGTTTCCAAGGTGGTCGATGTCGTCGCGGCTTTCGCCGTCGTCAGCGTAAACCTTAATCAAGAACTTCATCGTGTTGGTGATGTCGTCCTTTACCAAAATGTGGTCTTCGAGCGGCGGGTTGTAGTCGAACTTTTTGTTCAGCTTGTAGCGGCCCACGCGTCCCAAGTCGTAGCGGCGGGGGCTGAAGAACATAGAGCTAAGGTCTTTTTCCGCGTTCTCGACTGTAATCGGCTCGCCGGGCATAAGAACGCTGTAAACGGCGCTCAACGCGTCTTCTTTTGTCGGCTCGTCAATCTCCGTTCCCTCTTTGGCGAACTTGATTTCTTCGCGCTCAAAGCAGTTGATGATGATGTCGCTGTTGAGCGAAAGGTTCTTTTCGTCCTTGTTTTCGGGATCCTTGCGGGTGTCGAATTTAATTACTTCGATTTCCTTTATGCCGTTGGCAAGAAGGTCGTCGATGTCGTGCGGGTGCAAGCGGGTGGCGGCTTTGAAAAGCTTCTTTTCTTCGCCGGACTCCTCGTCCTTAACGTAAATGGCCTTTGAAAGAACTTTTCCGACAATCGCCTCGCGGGCGGAATTGCTGTTCTTTACCGCGACTTTTTCTGTCTGGTAGAAAACCTTGATGATTTCTTCGCGGTTTTCAAAGCCCAAGGCGCGCAGGAAAATCGTTCCCAAGATTTTTTTCTTGCGGTCGATTTTCGCGTAAATCAATTCTTTCTTTTGGTCGATTTCAAATTCAAGCCAAGAGCCGCGGTAAGGAATGATTCGGCTTCCCCACACGCCCTTGTCGTGGTTGAAGATTACGCCGGGCGAACGGTGAATCTGCGAAACGACGACGCGCTCGGCGCCGTTGATGATGAAAGTTCCGCGGTCTGTCATAAGCGGAATGTCGCCCATGTATATGTCTTTTTGCAAGATGGCGCCGGTTTCCTTAAAGTTAAGGTCGATGCGCGCCTTGAGGGGAACGGCGTAAGTCAAGCCTTTTTGCTTGCACTCCAATTCCGAAAATTTGATTCCCTCAAAATCAAGCTGGTAGAATTCATAGTCAAGCGTCATGTCGCCGTTGGGGCTTTCAATCGGGAATGTGGTCAAGAACGCGTCTTGCAAACCTTGGTTTTCAAGCGGCTTTCCCTCTTCCAAATTCTTTCTCTGAAGGAAGTATTCATACGACGCTGTTTGAATGTCGATTAGATTGGGGACATCCATTGAAGACTTGATGTCCTTTCCGTAATATTGGCGGTTGATTGTCCGGCTCTTTGCGAACATTAAGATCCCCCGTAGTTGAATGGCCGTCTTTCTTTGCTACAAGCGGAAACTCCGTTCAGCACAAAAAAAGTCCGTCCGAAAAAAACTTGTTTAAAAGAACGAAAACGCTCCCGCGCGCGAACGCGGGAGTCGTTATTTAAGAAATTAGGCGAAGCCTTATTTCTTGCTTGCCTTTCCACCGGCGGCTGTGATGTCGGCAATCCACTTGTCGGCATCGGCCTTGCTCAAGCCCTCTTTGAGGACCTTCGGGGCGCCTTCAACCAAAGCCTTGGCTTCGCCAAGTCCGAGGTTTGTAAGAGCCTTAACGGCCTTGATAACGCCAATCTTCTTGGCGGCGTCGAATGAATCCAAGCTAACAGCGAATTCTGTCTGCTCGTCTTCAGCGGCGGCGGCGGCTCCACCAGCGGCGGGACCGGCGGCTACGGCTACAGCGGCTGTAACGCCGAACTTCTCTTCCATAGCCTTTACGAGTTCTGAGGCTTCCAGAACGCTCATAGACGCGATCGCGTCCAAAATCTGATCATTTGTCAAAGCTGCCATATTGTCTTCTCCATAAATATTTAATGTTCGCTGCGGAAATCCGCCGCGGCCAAGACTGCTTCCAAGAAGCGCCTTGAGCTTTTTGCCGCAGACAGTCGACAGCTAATGAAGCCTGACTGCGGCTTTAATTGCAATTACGCCTGCGGGGCGGCTTCCGCTGCGGGAGCCTCGGCGGCAGGGGCGGCCGGAGCTTCAGCCGCTGGAGCGGCAGCCTCGGCTGCGGGAGCGGCGGCTGCAGCAGGAGCCGCGTCGCCTTCCTTAGATTTTTTGTCAACGTAAGCCTGCAATGTGGCGGCGAGCTTTTGGGCCGGACCGTTGATGGCAGACATAAGCATTGCGATAAGCTGCTTCTTTCCGGGAACCTTAGAATAGGCCTCGATCTTGGCAACATCGTAAACTTCTTTGTTGACCAAGGCGCCCTTCACCTTGAGAGCGGGGGCTTCCTTTGCAAAGTCGAACAAAACTTTGGCTGTCTCGTTTGAGTCCTCTTTGGCCATCGCGATGGCGGTGGGTCCTGTGAGGTATTCGGCAACGTCCTTAATGTCCATGCCTTCAAACGCGATGCGGGCAAAGTTGTTCTTGATTACCTTAATCGCTGAATTCTTTTCGCGAAGCTTTCCGCGCAAGGCCGTGATTTGCTCAACGGTCAAGCCGCGATAGTCCGTGAAAATGAAGTCGTTGTATTCGCCGAGAGTTTTCTTGGCGGCTTCGATAGCGGCTGTTTTGGCCGGCTGAATTGTCTTTGAACGAACTGCCATTTTTTACTCCTCGTCCTTGTGGTTGATCCAAACGCCGGGGCCCATGGAAGAACTGATTGAAATCGTGCGGATGTAGTCCGTAGAAGCGTCAGACGGCTTTTTGCGCTCGATTTCGGCAATCAAGGCGTTGACGTTCTGGGCAATCTTTTCAGCGTCCATAGAAACTTTGCCGACGGCGATGTGAACGATGCCAGTCTTGTCGGCGCGGTATTCCGTGCGTCCCTTCTTAAGCTCGCCGATGGCGGCCGTGATGTCGTTTGTTACGGTTCCTGTCTTGGGGTTGGGCATCAAGCCTTTGCGGCCCAAAACCATACCCAAGCGGCCAACGTCTTTCATCATGTCGGGAGTGGCGACGGCGATGTCGAACTCAAGCCAGCCGCCCTTTACCTTTTCGATGTATTCAGTTGAACCCGCGAAAGCGGCTCCAGCGTCCAAGGCTTCCTGAACGCGGTCTTCCTTACAGAATACCAAAACCTTCTTCTCGCCCTTAAACTGGTTGGGGAATACCAAAGTGTCGCGAACGGTGGCGTTCTTGCCCAACTTAAGGTTGATGTGGGCTTCCACTGTTTCGTCGAACTTGGCGAACTTCATGTCCTGAACCATTTTAACGGCTGTTGGAACGTCGTATTTTTTTGTAAGATCGTATTTGGCCGCGGCCGCGCGGTAATTCTTTCCGTGTTTCATTTAGGCCTCCACCTCAACGCCCATGCTGCGAGCGGTTCCGGCTACGATTTTCTTCGCGGCCTCAAGGTCGTTCGCGTTAACGTCGGGCATCTTTGTCTTTGCGATTTCTTCAAGCTGCGCCTTGGTAAGCTTTCCTACCTTGTCGCGGAGCGGATTCGCAGAACCCTTTTCCAACTTGAGCGCCTTCTTGATAAGAACGGCGGCCGGAGGGGTCTTAAGGATGAATGTGTAAGACTTGTCTTTGTAAACAGTAAGAACGACCGGGATGATAAGTCCCTTTTCCATCTTCTTGGTTCTGTCGTTGAATTCCTGTACAAATTTCGGAGCGCTTACACCATGGGGGCCCAAGGCGGGTCCAATCGGCGGGGCCGGCGTCGCAGCTCCTGCAGGACACTGAAGCTTAATGACGGCGGTTACTTCTTTCTTTGCCATTTTGTGTATCTCCTAATATTGGTGTTAGCGGAACGTAGAAGTCCAACGGACGAGCGTTCCTCCCAAAAATTGGCGAACAATCAGAGCCGCGAAGATTCTGAAACAAGTTCAGAATGACGCGGTTGGTTTTTATATTGCTTTTTCCACCTGAGTCATATTCAACTCGACAGGGGTGGCGCGGCCAAAAATCTGAACGTTGACCGTGAGCTTTTCTTTTTCGTCGTCAAGGGCGTCGACCGTGCCGCTAAAGTCTTTGAAAGGACCTTCGGTAATCTTGACGGTGTCGCCGATGGCGTAAGTTTGCTTAATGCGAACGGGCTTTTCGCCCTTGATTTCGCCTGAGCGCATCAAAATATTCTTGGCTTCGTCAGCGGTGATGGGGCGCGGGCGCTCGTTGGAAGCGGTTCCCACAAAGCCCGAAACGCCCTGAATGTGGCGAATCTTGTTGCAAGTGTCTTTCCAGCCCAAATCCGGCAAATCGAGTTCAGCCATAATGTAGCCGGCAAGAAGCTTGTTTTTGCGGACTTTCTTTTTTCCGTCCTTAATTTCAACAACTTCTTCTTCGGGAACTTTTATGCTTTTTACAATTTCTGAACTAAGGTCGCCGTTGCCAAGCATTTGCTGAATGACGCGGTTTACCTTGCCCTCGTAACCAGTGTAGGTTTGAACGATGTACCACTCGTTTGCCATTTTTGTTCCTTATTTCATCAAGAGGCGGAAAAGCGCCGTGAATCCCAAGTCGAGGGCGCCAAGAACAATGGAAACAATAATAGTAGAAATTACGACAACCTGCACTCTTGACCAAACCTGTTCGCGGGTCGGCCAAACGACAAGCTTAAGTTCGCGCGCGCAATCTCTAAAGAAATTAACTGCTTTTGCCATACTTTCCTCAAATAACAGAATAACAGGGCGGGCAGGACTTGAACCCGCGACAGCCGGTTTTGGAGACCGGTGCTCTACCAACTGAACTACCGCCCTAAATTTATATCAAAGCGCGAAAGCAAAGCCGACGCGCCATAGATATCTTATTTTACCTTTGTTTCTTTGTGCACGGTGTGCTTGCGCTCAAAGGGACAATACTTCTTGAGCTCAAGTTTTCCCTGAATGTTCTTGCGGTTCTTTGTAGTTGTGTAATTCTTGCGCTTGCACTCAGAGCACTGCAAAGCGATGATTTCTACCGCTCCTTTCTTTTTGCTGCCCATATATATCTCCTATAAAAATCGAATAAAGCCCCCGTGCGGGATCGAACCGCAGACCTCAGCCTTACCATGGCTGCGCTCTACCGGCTGAGCTACAAGGGCAATTATCGCAATGATAGTTCATTGAGTGTATAGAAATTATGAAAATGTGTCAAGAGAATTTAGGGGAATTTTTAAATGAATTTTTGCCTTCC
>CADCCO010000012.1 GCA_902799965.1 uncultured Spirochaetaceae bacterium | reverse complement strand
AGGCCGCCGTTTTTTTTATTTATCTTACATTCTTTGCGCGCTAAGTTTTCGCCAGTAGTCTTTTTTGAACAGATGGGGAGAACTAAAGAATTCTTTCTCTGAGTTGGAAAATTGTCCAATGTCAATTTTGGCTTTTATGTGTTCCAAAGTGCAAATTAAATCGGCGACTTGAAAAAGCTTGTAATCCACGGGACTGATTTTTCTTACCTCAACATTCGCGAACATTGTGTTGAACAGAATGTTTAAAATGCGCTTTAACGGCTTTTGGCCATTGTCATAGTAAATGATGATTTTGTCAAAAGAATGCCAATAATCGACGCGCTTTTCTAGTTGCGCTTTTATTTCTTTTGTAATTTTCGCTTCAAGAATGTCGGAGTCGGCGCATTCAGATTTTTTTATTTGAGCCGCAAAAAAATGAAGCGGACATTTTCTTGTGAACCTAAAGAGCAAGTTGAAAAGTTTCTTCCTAAGTTCAATGTCAAGGTATTTGTAATCGCCCTCCCGTCGTATAAGTGGCGCCGTGTGTATCGCGTGATGGGCATAGCCAAGCGAAGCCAAATATTTTTCCAAGCCATTTATTTCAGCTTGTATGGAGTCCGCTTGCTCATGGGTTATGACGGAAACAATGTAGTAAGGAGAATGCGCTTCATAGCCGCCAAAATCTCCGGCCTCGTCTATGAAGCAACTTAGAGTGTTTTCTACCAAAACGAGCCGCTCCGATTTTTGCAGGGTAAAAAAAATGGCGCGGGATCCCCACGCCGTTTAGGTGGACCGAGGTTTTTCAACCAGCCCAATTATTATTATACATGAGATTGTTGTTTTGTCAATATGTTTTTTCATTTGCAATAATCTTGCAATACGCTTGACGAAGTTTTTTTTCCCCCGCAAAAAATTCATTGAAAAAAATGCGAATTCGCGCTAAAATATTCTATTATTTAACCTTTCACAAAACGTTCCGAAAAACGGAGGAAAAAATGTTAAAGTGGATATCTAGTCTTTTTAAGGCGCTTAACGCCAACCATAATCCGGCGGAAATCGCGCACGCTTTGGCGCTGGGTGTTATGTTGGGACTTATGCCAAAGGACAACGCGCTTTGGTATTTGATTTTTGTTTTCTTTCTGTTCGTTAGAATCAACAAGCCGACGTACTTGCTGACCGCTCTGGTCGTTTCGTATTTCGCGTGGATGCTTGACCCTCTTTTTGGAACGATTGGATACGCGGTTTTGACGCTAAAGCCGCTTGAAGGCCTCTTTGGCTTTTTGGTCGACATCCCCTTTGTTGGCTTCACAAAGTTCAACAACACTATTGTTATGGGAAGCTTTTTGTTCAGCCTTTTGCTTTACGCTCCGTTCTTCTTTTTTGGAATTTTCTTCGTGAAATTTTGGCGGGCAAAAGTGGCGCCGGGCTTTATCAAGTCGCCGCTTTACAAGGCCGCGCAAGGCCTTCCTGTAATTGGAAAAATCTTTGAAGCTTTTGAGGAGAAGTTCTAATCATGGCAAAGACAGTTGACAAGGGACCCAAGCAGTATCCCGCCAAAAAACTTCCGGGCCTTCTAAAAAAAGTTTACCGCGCGGACAAAATCGAAAAAACTCTTTACAAGAAAATTTACATTTCAAGCGACTTGGCTTTGGTCAAGTCTTTGTTCAAGGACAATCCCGCCAAAGCCGGAACTGTCCGCATCCCCTTGGACACGATGATTCCAAAGGCGGACTTCAAGCGGCTCAAGGCCATCGCCAAGGATGTCAAGAAAAACAAGGGCTCATTTAAATTCGTTCCCTTTATTGCTGTCGCGTCCTTCATCGCCGCCGTCGTCCTTGCCGTAATTGTGTTCAAGAATCCCATCGTCAAAAAAGGCATGACAATGGGAATGCAAAAAATATTCGGCGCCCGCACTGACATCGCGCGCGTCAACGTGCAAATCTTAAAGGCCACGATTACCGTAAACGGCTTGCAGCAGGCCAACGCCAACGAGCCGATGAAAAACCTTTTTGAAATCGACAAGACCGAAATCAAGTTCAACTTGACGGAAGCTCTGCGCGGAAAATTTGACGCGCAAAACATCGAAGTGACCGGCCTTCAAATCGGCACCGACAGAAAATATTCCGGCGAGCTTCCCGCCGTCGCAAAAAAATCCAACCCTTACGTTAAAAAAGCCGTGGCCGCGGCAAATCAAAAGAAAGACGCGGCGCTCAACGCGGCCAAGGATTCTATCGAGGCGGCCTTTGCCGAATACAATCCTGAGAACATGATAAAGAACCTTCAGTCCAACTTAAAGTCGCCGGCTTTGGCTAAGGAAGTTCAGTCGCAAGTTGAGGCTTCCGTTGAAAAATGGAAGAACAAGCCCGAAGAGATTAAAAAGCAAGTCGAAGATTTTTCCGGCAGCGTTCAGTCGCTTGTCAACAAGGATTGGTCAAAGGTCAACGACCCCATCGCGATTAAGAACGCGATTACGGAAATCACGAGCGCTCTTGAAAAAAGCAAGTCCGTCACCGCTGCCGTCAAAGGCGTGGTCAACGACGTTAAGACTGACGGAGAAAGCGTCCGCCAAATCTCGCGCCAAGTCCAGGCCGCCGTCAAGGCCGACACTGAATTGGCCAACGCGCAGTTGAAGAAAATAACTTCGTTCAGGCTGGACACGGGAACGAAAATTTTGAGCAACGCCTTTTACGGCGCGCTCTACGCCGTTTGCGGCGATTATTATCCTTACGTTTCAAAGGCGATAGACGCGGCGATGACGGCCAAGCAGTCTTCGTCGGGCAGCGCCAAGGAAAAGCAAAAGAAGGCGGCCAAAACGCAAAAGCGCCACGCCCGCCTTCCCGGCGTTGACGTTTGGTACAAGCGCGACAACGTTCCGCGCTTCTTAATAGAAAGGATTGCCTTTAGCGGATTCGGCGTTGACGCGCAGGGCTTGGAAATTTCAAACGACATGGACAAGCGCGGAAAGCCCGCGACTTTGACCGGCTCCTACGACGAGGGCGGAAAGCGGACTCACAAGGCGAACATTGTCGTCGACGCGCGCAGCGACACAAAGAACCCGCTTGTGGCCGCCGACTATTCGGGAAACAATTATCCGCTTTCTTTTGAAAGCCCTTACTTGACGCTTGGCTCGAACACGACTATTTCCGCCAAAGGAACGATGGACTTGACCGGCGCGGTTTCAATCGGCGCGACGCTCGACATGCGGGCGCTAAAGCTTGGCTCCGAAAAATTTGAGCCGGCCATTGCTTACCGCTTTTACACCGCCGCGCTTGGCGCGATTGACCGCTTGTCTGTCGGCGCTGAAATTTCCATTGACGCAGAGCGCCAGCTTTCGCTCAAGCTTAAAACCGACTTGGACAAGCAGTTCAACGCGATCCTGAAGAACGTGGTCAACAAAGAGCTTGCGGTTTTGATAGGCGAGGCCAAGTCGCAAATCTCCGCGCTGCTTGGAGAGCAGACCGGCGGCGTTACCGACAAGATTTCCGAGTTCATTAATTTGGAAAACGGAATCAACGCGCAAAGCCTTAACATGGACGCGATTAACAAGCAGCTCAATTCCAAAAAGGCCGAGCTGCAAAAAATGCTTGAAAAGCAGGCGGCCGGCGCGCTTGGCGGAGCGGCTGGCGACGCTGTCGGCGGGACGCTTGGCGGCGTATTGAATAAATTGTTTTAAATGATTGCCGGTCTTGCGCCGGCATTTGCATTTTTATAAATTTAAGGAGAAAAAATGTTCATCAAATTGTTTTTGATCGCGGTCTTTTTTGCGGTCTTCATCATTGTGGGCCTAAAATGCCGCGCCGCCGCTTCCGACGTTACCGGCTATGTTTTGGGAGGCCGCAAGGTCGGCCCTTGGCTTACGGCTTTCGCTTACGGAACTTCGTATTTTTCAGCGGTAATCTTTGTAGGCTACGCCGGCCAGTTTGGATGGAACTTTGGCGTCGCCTCCACATGGATCGGTTTGGGAAACGCCTTTATCGGCTCGCTTTTAGCCTGGGCGATTTTGGGAAGACGAACAAGAATCATGACGCGGTTTTTGGACTCAAAGACCATGCCCGATTTTTTTGGCCGCCGCTTTGCCTCGGAAAAAATTAAGGTCGCCTCAAGCGCGATAACTTTTTTCTTTTTGATTCCTTATACGGCTTCTTTGTTCAACGGACTTTCGCGCCTTTTTAAGATGGCCTTTAACGTTGACTACGCAGTTTGCGTCGTCGTCATGGCGCTTCTTACCGCGATTTACGTAATCGTCGGAGGCTACATGGCCACCGCCGTCAACGACTTTATCCAGGGCCTTGTAATGCTGGCCGGAATCGTCGCGGTCATCCTTGCGGTTCTTTCGCAAAACGGCGGCTTTATGAAAAGCCTCGCGCTTATGAGCGAGATTGAGTCGCCAGTAATGAAGGGCGCTTATGTTTCTTTCTTTGGGCCGGATCCGCTTTACTTGCTGGTGGTCGTGATTTTGACTTCGCTCGGAACGTGGGGGCTTCCGCAAATGGTCGGAAAATTCTACGCGATTAAAAACGAGGAGTCGATTAAAATCGGAACGGTGATTTCCACTGCCTTCGCGGTTGTCGTCGCGGGCGGCTGCTACTTTTTGGGCGGCTTTGGACGCTTGTTCGCCACGGCTGAATCCGTAAAGGCGCAGGGCTTTGACTCAATCGTTCCCAACATGCTTTCTAACCTTGGCGACGTTTTGATCGGCGTCGTCTTGATTTTGGTTTTGTCGGCTTCGATGTCAACGCTTTCTTCGTTGGTTCTTACTTCAAGCTCCACGCTTACGCTGGACTTTATCGGCGAGATTAAGAACAAGCGAAACACCGAAAAAGGCAATATGCTTATGATGCGCTTTTTTGTCGCGGTTTTCATCGTTCTTTCCGCAGTCATCGCGATTGTCCAGGCAAAGAGCCGCGTCACTTTCATCGCGCAATTGATGGGCATAAGCTGGGGCGCTTTGAGCGGCGCCTTCTTGGCGCCCTTCCTTTACGGCCTTTACTGGAAAAAGACAAGCAAAGCCGCCGTTTGCGCGTCGTTCTGCTTTGCCACTACAATGGAAGTAATCCAGCTGTTCAAGTCGCTTGGGGTGATAAAAATGTCCGGAGATTTCTTGAATTTCATATTTAAGAATCCGATTTATTCCGGCGCCTTTTGCATGTTGTCGGGCTTGGCCATCGTTCCGCTTGTAAGTCTCTTGACGCAGGGAACAAAGCCCGCCGCGGTTGACAATATGTTCACTTGCTACAACAAAAAGGTCATGGTTCCCGCCAGCGAAATTTTGACGGAAGAGGACAAATAGTTCCGCAAAAAAATAACGCTAAAGTCGCCTTCCAAAAAACCGATAATCTAAACGATGCATTATCTGTTTTACGGGAGGCGAATTTTTTATGATGAACAATCAGGCCTATAACGCTTACAAAAAAGCCAGCGTAAAGACCGCAAGCCAAGCTGAACTCGTCGTTCTTCTGTATGAAGGGGCGGTGAAAAAGCTCGCGTCGGCTTCTTCAAAATTCGGGCCGGACGGAAAGCTGCCCGTCCAAAACATTGAGGCCTTTAGCGCCGACGTTTTGCGGGCGGAAGAAATTATCACGGAACTTCAGGTTTCGCTCGACATGGAAAAGGGCGGAGAAATTTCGCGCAACCTTATGTCGCTTTATTTGTTCTTTAACGACCAGCTTAGAAGCGCGAACATTTCAAAAAACAAGGAAAAAATTGATTCAGTGTTGAACATGATGAGCCAGTTGGCTGACTCTTGGCGGCAGGCCGCGGAGCGTTCCAACGGAACTGTTCCCGCCCAGTCACAGCAAGCTTTGAACATTGAGGGGTGACTTGTATGGAAGAAATTTCTAAGGAAGAACTTGAAGAGCGCGTAGCCTTGCTAAAAAAATTCCGCGGCTTGCTTCAGCAGCAGCGCGACAAATTCCGCGAGTACCTTGACGTTTTGGAAAAGCAGGAAAATTCCATCGAGACGGAAAACACCGACGCGATTTACGCGCACACCGAGCTTGAAAAGCAAGTCGTCTCAAGCATAATGAGCTTGCAAAAAGTCATCGTCCCTATGTCGGACTTGTACAAGTCGCGCTCAGGCGGAAAGAGCGAAGAGTCAATCGCCTCGTTGCAAAACGACTTGTCAAAATTGCAGGATCAAGTCTTGGCGCAAAACAAGCGCAACCGCGATCTTTTGCGCAGCCACATGGACAGCATAAGAACGCAAATTTCTTCATTCGTGAATCCCTACAAAAACCGCCGCTCCATCTACGCGGAAAAATCCGCCAGCGGTTCTATGGTCGCGGTGGAAGCGTAGTCCGCCCGTATTTACGAACGCAAAACCTTAATCGTTTGTCCGGGCGGTTTCGCCGCGACCTGCGGTCGCTGCCTGTTCGGGCGGCATTTCTTATCGACAAAATCTCCTTTATGCGCTACAATAGAATATCTTTTTTATAAAGGAGAATCATTATGGAAAAGTTCTTTCAGCTAAAAGAACGCGGAACCACCGTCAGCAAAGAAGTTGTCGGCGGCATCACAACATTCTTGGCCATGGCCTACATCTTGGCCGTAAACCCCGGCATCTTGAGCGAATCGGGCTTGCCTTGGGGCGGCGTTTTCACAGCGACTGCGATTTCGGCCGCTATCGCCACATTGGTGATGGCCTTGCTCGCCAACTTGCCTGTCGCTTTGGCTCCTGGCTTGGGCCTCAACGCCTTCTTCACTTACAGCGTTGTTTTGGGAATGGGCTGCTCTTACAAGCTTGCCTTGACCGCCGTTTTGCTTGAAGGAATTTTGTTCATCGTTCTCAGCCTTTGCGGAGTCCGCGAGGCGATTGTAAAGTCAATTCCTGACGGAATCAAAAAAGCCGTCGCTGTCGGAATTGGTTTGTTCATCACAATCATCGGCTTGGTAAACGCCGGAATCTGTTCCAAGGACACAGGAACGTTCATCGGCTTCGTGAACTTTGCCGGCGACAACCACGCGGCCATCGTCGCGATTATCGGCTTGATCATCACAATCGCGCTTTACACGCTCAACGTAAAAGGTTCGATTTTGCTCGGCATCATCATCACGACAATCATCGGAATTCCTTTTGGCGTTACAACAATCCCCGAAAACTTCAAGCCTTTCTCAACTCCGGCCGCTCCCGTTTTGTTCGCCTTTGACTTTGCCGGAATCGCCGAAAACATCGGCCGCTTCTTCGTAATCTTCTTCACGTTCTTGTTCACCGACATGTTCGACACAATCGGAACTTTGCTTGGCGTTGCCGAGCAGGGAAACCTCAAGGATGAAAGCGGCAACATCAAGAACTCCAAGGAAGCCTTGCTTTCTGACGCTGTCGGAACTGTCGCCGGCGCCTGCTTGGGAACTTCTACAGTAACTTCTTTCGTCGAGTCTTCTTCTGGCGTCGCCGCCGGAGCCCGCACAGGTTTGGCCAGCGTTGTCACTGCCGTTTTGTTCTTGCTCGCGCTTTTCCTCAGCCCGCTCTTCTGGTTGATTCCCTCAGCGGCCACAGCGCCCGCTTTGATTTTTGTCGGCTACCTTATGATGAAGTCTGTCGTCGGAATCAAGTTTGACGATCCCACAGAAGGAATCCCCGCGTTCGTAACGATTATGACAATGCCCTTCGCCTACTCAATCTCAAAGGGAATTATGTTCGGCATCATCGCTTACGTAATCGCCAAGGTTGCCGGAAAGAAGGCCAAGGAAATCCCGGTTGTCACTTGGATTTTGGCCGTCGTCTTCTTGGCCGACCTTATCTTTGAGGCGTGCAAGTAAGAGTGATTGTCATTGTCGGGCTTGACCCGGCAATCTTTTGACAAGCAAAAAGCCCCGCGATTGCGGGGCTTTTTTTATTTTCCTGAATAGAAGTTAACCACGTCGTCGGGGACCGCGTCGCGCCATTTTGTCTTTAGGACAAGCGCCTTGCAGGCTTTGCGGCTTATGAACCAAGCGATTACGATGCCAGCCAAAATCATGATTGGCGAAACTGTTTTCATTACCGACACGTCGCATTTCATGACGCGGGCAAAGAAAAAGGCCGCGCCGATTTCCAGCGCTATTACCAAAACAAAGCCTGTGGCCAAAAGAATGGCAGCGCCCAGCATTTGAATCCAAAAAGCGTTGCGGCGCTTTTGCGTTTCGGTCAACGGCGCCTTTTTGTTTTCGTCCGGCGCTTGAATGTTTTTAAGCTCTTCTTCAGTCATCGCTTTTTCCTTGCGCGGCGGATTTGCGCGCGCCGAGCGCGAAAGAAAGAATAAAAAGAATTCCGCACACGACGATGGCCGCGTCGGCTACGTTAAAGGTGGGCCAGCGCTCAAGGCCGAACAATCCGTAAAACTTTACGTCGATAAAGTCGATCACGCCTTGCGGCCTAAAGATTCTGTCGATGATGTTTCCTAGTCCGCCGCCAACAATGCCGCAAACGCACCAGCGCTGCAAAAAGCTGAATTCCTTGCTTCTAAAATAAACCGATATTACAAGAATGATTACTACAAGCGGCGCAAGGGAAAACAAGAGACTTCTGAAAGTTTGCGAAAGAGTGGAGCCAAGGCTAAAGGCCACGCCCTTGTTGGCCACGTGAACTATGCGCAAAAAATCGCCGGCAAAGGTCCAGCCGATTGTGTAAGGGGGAATGTTCTGAACGATGAACGCTTTTGTGATTTGGTCCGCCAAGACTACCGCGAGCGCGAGAATGAGCGGAAGCAATTTTTCTTTTGTATTCTTTTCCATAGTTGGACATCATAGCGCAATCGCGGCGTTTGTTCAATCGCGGCTTGGTTGACTGGCTTAGAAGAACACGCCGCGGACAAAAATTTCCAAGCCGATGAAAATCAAAATCGCGCCGCCCAAAATTTGCGCCTTGTCCGACAAGCGCTTTCCCGCCGCGCGGCCTATTAGCAAGCCCGCCATGCAAATGGCGAATGTCACGAGCGCGATTATAAGCGAAGAAACAAGCGCCATAAGCGCGTTGTATTCCGCCGTCGCAAAGCCAACGCTAAGCGCGTCGATTGACGTGGCGATTCCTTGCAAGAGCAGCGCGCCAAAGGCCAAAACGCTTGTCGTTCGCGCGGCGCAGTTTTTGCAATCCGATTTTTGGCAGCCTTTGCATTCTTCGCTTTGGCCGCGCAAGGATTCCACAATCATTTTTGCGCCGATGTAAGCAAGAAGGGCCAGCGCTATCCAAGGAATGAATTTTTGGAAGGCGGTGAATTTTTCCGCGACAGTGTGAACGCAAAGCCAGCCAATCATCGGCATGGCGAATTGAAAAAAAGCGTAAACGCCGGCAACAAGGCAGCGCTTGGCGCGGCTCATTCCTGGTTCGGCCAAGGCGTTCACGATTGAAACGGAAAAAGCGTCCATCGCAAGCCCCGCGCCCAGCAAAACGGAGTTCGCGAAAAAAATAAAATTCCAGTCCATAATAAAGTTCTTTAGCGTTGGACGCTGCCGGCCTTGATTTTGGCGGCGGTTTCCGCGCCGCAAAGATATTCGACAAGCGCCATCGCAAACTGTTCGGCGGCGCCGGGGCCGCGGCCCGTTATCAAGTTTTGGTCAACCACAAAGGGCGCGTCGGGAACGAGCTTTGCTCCGGCGGTCAATTGGTCGGCCTTTTCCTTTCCGCCGCAATAATCTTCGAATTGTTTCATTCCGGGATAGCAAGTGTAGTTTTTGCCGGCCAAAACGCCGGTTTTTGCAAGGACAACGACCGGCGCCGCGCAAATAGCGGAGACCAATTTCTTTTGAGCGAACATTTTTTTGATAAAGTCCAAGGCCAGCTCGCAGGCGCCGATGTTGGCAGCTCCTGGCATTCCGCCAGGAGCCACGACCGCGTCCGGCAATTCGGCGCAAGAGGAAATCCATTCGTCCAAGGTCGCGTCGGCCTTTACGGGAATCTTGTGCGAGCCTGTTACAAGCGCGTCCGCCTTTCCGCCAACGGGAATCGCGACCGTGGTCACTTCCACGCCCGCGCGGCGCAAATAATCGATGGGCGTTATCGCCTCGATTTCTTCAAAACCTTCCGCCAAAAACACTATAGCTTTTGCCATGTTTTCCTCCTTGCATTTTTCGCTTGAAATTATAGCGGTTTCGCGGTAAAATATCTATATGGAAGCCGCTCAAAGACAAAAACAAGTTCTTATCATAAACGCAGCGCCGATGTTCCGCGAATTCTTGCGCGAAAAACTTTCGTCAGAAAACGTCAGCGTGGAAATCGCCGACGGCCGCTTGGATTCCTTTTCAAAAGTCGTGCGAATTCTTCCCGACTTGATTGTAATCGACATTGAAAATTCTTTTTCCGAAGTGATGGACTTGCTTGAGCGAAAAATGTCCGATCCCAACGCAAAAAGAATTCCCGTGATAATTTCAGGCCCCGTCATGGAGCGGGCGCAAATATCCTCTCTTGTTCAATACGGAGTCGTCAAATATTTTTCAAAGCCGATAAAGTTCGACATTTTCTTTGAGGCCATCGGAAAGATTCTTCGCGTAAACCTTTCGATGGACACGACCCCTTGCGTTTTGGAAATTCACCACAACGGCAGCATCATTTTTGTCGAAGTCGCGCAGGGCCTGAACCGTGAGAAAATCGCCTTGCTCAAATATAAAATCAGCGAAATGATTGACGTTTACAAAATCAAAGACCCCAAGCTCATCGTCATGATGACCAACTTGAACCTTTCTTTTGTGGACGGAATAAACGTGGAGCTTTTGCTCGACACAGTTACGGCGGACGAGCGCATTCACAAGCGCAACATAAAGGTTCTTTCGCTTGAAGACTTTATGGACGAATTCCTTGACGGCCACGCGGAGTACACCGGCGTAAAAGTGATAAAGGACTTGACGACGGCGCTTGGCTCTTTGGTCGGCCGCAACGACTCCGGCGCGGACGCGACCGACATCATCGCCGACAGCATCCTTACGGGCGACGACGAAGAGGCGGCGGGAATGGTCGACATACGCTTTGGCGCCGACGCAGGCGAAGGCGAATCGCTGAACACTGAAGGAAGCCTTTTGACCGTGGCCATTGTTGACGACGACGAAGTTGTTCGAAAAATTCTTTCGCAAGCCTTTGTCTCGCTCGGAATCACAACCGAAACGTTTGATTCCGGCGCCGCGTTCGCGCAGGCCATTCAAACTAAAAATTACGACTTGGCCATCCTTGACCTCTTTATGCAGGGAGTTTCAGGCTACGACATTTTGAAGCGCTTGCAGGGAATGGAAAGAAAAATCCCGGTCATCGTTTACTCTCAGGCCGTTCAGCGCGAATACGTCATTCAAGCCCTAAGCCTTGGCGCCAAGGGCTATCTTGCCAAGCCGCAAAAGCCGGAAGTCATTCTAAGAAAGGCGATGGAAGTTTTGCATGAGCGAATCTGACGCGCCTCTTGAAGCGATAGCGACCGGAAGCCGTTTTCTTTCCAGCACCGTGCACGAAATGCGCACGCCGATTCAAACGATTGTCGGCTCGCTTGAGCTTTTAAAAATGACCAAGCTCGACAAGGAGCAAATGGAATACGTCCACCAAATGCAAGTGGGCGCGGACTCCTTGCTCGCGCTCGCCAACGACATTCTTGACTTTTCAAAAATACGCTCCAAAAATTTCCAGCTTGAGAAAATTGAATTCAATTTGGCCGAAGTTGTCGAGCGCGTCATGGACTCTATAAGCGCCGAGGCTTTTGGAAAGGGCCTTGAAGTCGTAAGCGACATTTATCCTTCCGCGCCAAAATTCGTGATAGGCGATCCGACCCGCTTGCAGCAGATTTTGCTGAACATTGTAAAGAACGCCGCCAAGTTTACCGAGAAAGGCCATGTCCACACAATCGTCGAGCGCGCGGACGACGGCGGAGTCTTGTTCAAGGTTGAGGACACGGGAATCGGAATTTCCAAAGAGGCTGGAAAAAAGCTTTTCACCGACTTTTACCAAGCCGACACTTCCACCACAAGAAAATACGGCGGCACCGGCTTGGGCCTTTCGATTTGCAAAGAGCTTGTCGGAGCCATGGGCGGAAAAATCGGCGTTCAGCAAAACCCAAGCGGCGGCTCGATTTTTTGGTTCTCCATTCCGCTGCCGGAATCAAAAAGCAAAAAGACAATCTTGGACAAATTCCGCCGCCTGAATTTTCCTGACGACACGCGCGTCCTTTTGGTTGACGACAATTATTTGGCCAGAAAATCATTTGAGGGAAAGCTTAAATTTTTTGGCCTGCCTTCGGTTTCGCTCGCGCAAAGCGGACAAGACGCGCTTGAAATGATGAAGACGGCGGCGATTCAAGGAACGCCGTTCAACATGGTTTTCATAGACATGGCCATGCCAAAGATGGACGGCTGGCGGCTTGCGAGCGAAATAAATTCCAACAAAAAAATAAACGACGCAAAACTCTTTTTGATTGTGCCCGAAGGCCAACTTAGGCAAGACGCAAAAATGCGAATGTTGAACTGGTTCAACGGCTACATTTACAAACCGATAAAAATCCAAAAGCTGCGCGAGCTTTTGACAATGGCCTTTTCGCTTCCGATTGACTTGGGCGGAGAAGAGCGGGAAAAAGCCATTGACGAGGCGGCAATAAAAGTTAATGACGAAAAAATCGCGCAAGGCGTTTACGCGCTTGTGGCCGAAGACCATCCGGCCAACCGAAAGCTGATAGTCGCCTTCCTAAAAAAGATGGGCGCAAAAGTTTACGAGGCCGAAGACGGAAAGAAAACCGTTTCGCTTGCGAAAAAAAATTCAAAGATAGACATAATTTTTATGGACATACAAATGCCGGAGATGAACGGCTTGGACGCGGCAAAGACTTTGCGCGAAAGCGGCTGGAACGGCGTTATAGTTGCTTGCTCGGCCAACCACACCGACGAAGACCGCGCCCTTTACGCCGCCGCCGGCATGAACGACCTTTTGGGAAAGCCCTATAAAAGCGACGACCTGAAAAACGTAATCTTAAAATGGACTAGTTCGTTTGCGGCGAATTTAAAGGCGGGCCAGGCTTTTTCCGACGGCGGCGGCGCGTTGCCGCAAGAGGCCGGCGTTGTGTGGGATTCGGCGGACTTTGAAGACACCGTTTCGGACGACTTGGATTTGGGCGAGCAATTGATTTTTGATTTTGCCGAACAAAGCCAAAAATTAATTTCGGAAATTCCCGCCTTGATAAAAGAAAAAGATTGGGACGGCTTGCGGCAAGTAGGACACACCTTGCGCGGAAGCGCCGCCACAATTTCGGCGCGGTCAATTTCTTTCCACGGAAAGGCGTTGAACAACGCCGCCCACGAAAAGAACGCAAAGGCGTTGAAGACCGAATATAAAGCGCTCTGCGGGGAATTGGAAAAATTCAACGCGGCGGCGGAAAAATGGAGAAAGGAGAAGGGGCTTGAAGACCAATTATCATACACACACGACTTTTTGTGACGGAAAAAATTCTTTGCGCGAGATGGCTGACGAAGCCTTGCGGCGGGGCTTTTCAATTTTGGGATTTTCTTCCCACAGCATGTACCCGCACGCCGCGGACTGGCACATGAGCGCCGTGGATCACCAAAATTATTTTGATAGCGTTCGCGCCTTGGCGAATGAATTTTCGGGCAAGATGAAAATTTACGCCGGCCTCGAAGCGGACTACATTCCCGGCTTTGCCTGCGACTTTGAATGGGCTTACAAACAGTTCGCGCCCGATTATCTTATTGGCTCCGTTCACTATTTGAACAACAAGAAAGGCTTCTTTACCGTTGACGACAAAACGCAGTTCGTTCGCGAAGGCCTCTTCCGCCTTTACGACGGCGACGGAAAGAAAGCCGTTTGCGAATATTTTTCCCGCCAGCGCGAAATGCTGAAAAGCCAAAAATTTTTGATTCTCGGCCACGCGGACTTGATTAGAATAAGAAACGGCGAGATAAAATTTTTTGACGAAGGCGAGTCTTGGTATAAAAAAGAAATAAAGGCAACGGCCAAAGAAGCCGCCCGCGCCGGAGTGATTGTAGAAATCAACACCGGCGGAATCGCGCGAGGAAACATCGACGACGTTTATCCAAGCGCGGAATTTTTGGATTATTTGCGGCAAGCGGGAGTTCCCGTGACTTTTTCGAGCGACGCGCACGCCGCCTCAAATTTAGACGCGGCCTTTGACCGGGCGGAGCTTGCCGCCGTTCGCGCGGGCTACACAGAAGCCGCCTATTTGGAAGACGGCAAAATTAAATTTTACGAACTTAACGGCAGCCTAAAATACTAGCGGCGCTTTTCGGCCTTGGACGCGCAGTTGATGCACATAAAGGCGTAGGGCAGAGCTTCAAGGCGCGCTTCGGGAATCGGCTTTCCGCACTGAAGGCACAAGCCGTACTTTCCCTGCTGAATGCGAAGGAGAGCGTTGTTGATAAGCGTAAGGCGGTTGGCGTCCTGCGCTCCAAGCGAGTCGAGCATGTTGCGGTCAACCGCGTCGCTCGCCACGTCTATTTCGTCGCCTGATTCCACCTTTGAAACCAAGTCTTTGAATTCATTGTTCTGCGCGGCCAGCGCGTCCAAAATCAAGTTGCGTTGCTCGATGAGCTTTTCTTTCATTTTTTTTATGAATGACTGTCTCAAAATTTTCCCCCAATTTGTTGACAAAAACGTTTGTTTTAAGATACTATAATATCACACTTTGAAAAAAAATCAAGTGTTTTTTTAGGAGGAATCGTGGCAAAAGAAGAAGCGATTGAAGTTGAAGGTTTGGTCAAGGAAGCGCTTCCAAACACAATGTTTCGCGTCGAATTAAAAAACGGACACATCATTATGGCGCACCTTTCGGGAAAAATGCGAAAGCATTACATTAGAATCGTTCCCGGCGACAACGTAAAGGTGGAGCTTTCTCCCTACGATTTGGACAAGGGCAGAATAATTTTCCGCCAGAGATAATTATTTTTTGTCAGGGCTGAACAAGGCCTTTAGCGCGGCGGAGGCTCCGGCAAAGCCGTTGACTATCGCCGCCAAGCTTAGGAATGGGCCGATTGGCAGCAAGAGCCAAGAAAATTTCAGCGACCAAAAGCCGATTAGGATTTGAAGAATTTTCCAAGCCAATTTTGACAGGGCCTGTCCCTTGGACATGGGCTCTTCGTTCGTTGCGTTTGAATACGAATAGTAGCGGCGGCTTGAGCCGGTGTAGTTGGCCCATTCGCGGAATGGGTCGTAGCTTTCGTTTGAGCCGCCCCAAGTTCCGTAGCCGCCGTAGTTTTGCCTGTATGAATTTTGGCCGGCGCTTTCAAAGGGGTTGAATCCGCCCGCGTCGTATTTGGCGCGCTCTTGAGCGTTTCCAAGAACTGAATACGCTTGGTTTATTTTCTTGAATTTTTCTTCGGCGTTCTTGTCGCCAGGATTTCTGTCGGGGTGGTATTTGAACGCGAGGCTTCTGTAGGCTTTTTTTATTTCGTCTTCTGTCGCGGTCTTGGACACGCCAAGCGTCGCGTAGTAATCTTCCATATTTATAATATAGTGAATTTATGGGCGAACGGCAACCCATGTGGCGCCGCTTCCGCCATGCGCAATGTCAGCCTTTCCGCTGGCTCCAAGCCGCTGGTCCCGCTCGATGAAATTTTTTACAAGCTTTCCCAAAACGCCCTCGCTGTCGGCGGAATGAATTCCCTTTCCGTGGATTATAAGAATTTTTTGCAAGCCCCTGAATTTCGCGGCGGCCACAAAATCGTTAAGCGCCTTCCATGCCTCTTCCTGCGTCATGCCGTGAAGGTCAATCGAATCTTGCGGGGAAAGCTTTTGAACGTAAGAGGCGCGGCTCATGTTTTTTTGAACGGCGCTTTTCTCTTGCGCCGCGTCTTTGTCGACGACCTTATGCTTTCCGCCCGCTTCCCATTTGTCAAGGATGTCGCCAAAATTCATTTTATCACCGCAAGGTTTTCTTTTCTAATCCATCCGCCGCTTTCGTTGTAAACGATGTAATACCAGCCTTGAATTTCTTCCTTTATCAAGACGCGGCTTCCCGCGCTTACGGCGGTCTTTGTCATGGCGGACTCTTCGGGAACCGGGCTGATTTCTCCTCCTACGATTACGCCGCGCTTTTTTAGAAAAACATTCGCGTCCAGAGCCGTTACGGACAAAAGGCCGGCCGCCGCTATTCCAAGAAGAGCCGCCTCAAAGCGTTTTTTTAGCGCCAAGAAAATCACGGCAAGCGCCAAAAGAATTCCGTCCGCTCCCAAAAGAACAAATAGGACGCAGGCGAGCGGCTCGTTTTCCGCCCCCTGCAGGCCAATGGCGCGCTCGGCGGCGGCGCGTTGGGCGCGAACTTTTGGTATGTTCACAAAGGCGCGGCGCTCCTGCGAGCGAAGGCGGGCGATTTCGGCGCAGTCAAAAGGAGAAGCCTTGTCGCTTTCCTTTTGATTGTCTTGCGCCGCTTCTTCGTCCCACGCGCTTTTGTAAAGCGGGGAATGCGCCGCCGCCTCTTTCGATTGCGGTTTTGAAACGGCTTTTGCCGCGGTTATTGTCACAAGGCATTCGGGTGTTGAAAGGTAAATCGAGCGGCCGGAATAGGCGACGGCCATCATTTGTATTTCAGGAAGCGACGCGGAGCCTGCCGCGAACGGCGTCCATTCAAAGTCCGCCACTGGTATTTTTTTTGTTGAAAATTCCGAAGACTTTTCCGTCGCGGATAAGTCGTATTTTTTTGTCTCTCTGAAAATGGAGTCTTTGGGAATGTTCCAGGCGAATTGCTGCGCCTGTATCGCGTATTGAAGGTAAATCGTAAATCGCGCGGGCTTTCCAGCTTCAAGCGAAATGGACGGAATTTTTTTCGCGTCGTCGCCTATTGTCTCGCCGCCTTCAAAAACAAAGGTCATCTTCGGCAAAATCGTGCGCGGGTTTTCGTAGACTTCGACCGGCTTGAAATTTATCGCGAACCTTCTGCCTTGGACGTAAATTATAAGCGGCGGAAGAGCGAGCGTTCCAGTTTTTCGGAACGTGAACCACAAGTCGATTTCCGCGCCCATGGTTCCTTCGTTTGTGAAAAAGTCGCCGCGCTTTGACGAGTTGAATATCACGCCTTCGGGAAATGCCGGCAATTCCGTTTGAACGTCGCTGGGTAAGATGCCGGGTATTTTCAAAATGAACTGCGCTTCTTTGTTGGTGAAAAATATGTCGTCTTTTGGAACAAGCAAAAGCTTTTCCGCGTCAGCGCGCGTGAACCAAGTCCTTGACTGCGGGGCGACTGGCGCTGGCCGCTCTTCGCTTTGAGAAAAAATATTTTGGCCGCAAAAAATCGCCAGCGCGGCTAGTAGTCCAGCGCGGACGAGTCTTTTTGCTCTTGTTGAATGTTTTTCCATTGTTGTTGGTCTTTCTCCCGTATTCGATTAAAGACAGATTTTTGCAAGTCCGAGCCGTCGTCGGAATTTTCGTCCGCGCCTGTCATTTGCCGTTCGCTTTCGCGGGCCCGCTGGACTTGTTGGTTTCTCGAAAGCTCCAAGTTGACCTTGGCGCGCACGTTGGTCGGATCAACCAAAAGCGCGTTCTTAAAAAGTTCGGCCGCCTTTTGATAGTTGCCTTCGCGCTGGGCGATGATTCCTGAATTGTAGAAGGACGCGAATTTTATTTTGTCCGGCGCGCCCGCTGAAAGCGAGTTGATTTTTTCCAGCGCGGCCTTGCTTTCGTTTTGCGCCAAATAAGTCACTGAAAGCCCGTAAAGCGCGTATTGCTTGATTGTCTCGTCGCCGTTTTGTTCCGCTTCCTCAAGGCTTTGCGTGAAATTCGCGATGGCCTCGGTGTATTTTTTTTGGTTCCAGTTCCAAACGCCGTCCAAGATTTTTTTTGATTCCTTGAATTCGCTTGAACAAGAAGTGAAGGCGCACAAGACCAAAGAAATCGCCAACGCTTCCTTTATCCCGGTCAAAGTGAATTCGCTTGCGGCGAAGCTTAGCGCGAAAAAGATTATTCCCAGCGCGATGAACAGCTTGTGACGGTCAACGTTTTGAATTTCGTAAGCCAGCGTCGCTTCGCCTTCCGAGCCTTGCCGGTCGCTGATGGACGACAAAACTTTTCTGGCCGAAGCGATTTCCGACGCGGCGACAAATTTTGCCGTCGCTCCTTTGATAAAGCTAAAGCCCTTTCCGCCCAAATTTTTTCTGTTGGCTTCGTCCACGGTTTCTTTGACGCTTTCGCTTCGCAGCGCGGTCTTTACGTTTGTCTTTCCGTCGCCCGCGTAGATTTCGCTTTCGCTTTCTTTTCCAAAGCCGATTATCACAACGTTCGCGCCTTTTTTTAGGGCGGAAGTCAAGGCGTTTTGCAAGGCGGAGTCAGTTTCCTCTCCGTCGGTAAAAAGCCATATCGCGGGCGCCTTTGAAATGTTTTTGGGAAAGGATTTTAGCGCAGCGTTTATTCCGCCGCCCAGGCTGCTTCCCGTCGCGCTCATCATTTTTGGCGAAAGGTTTCCCGTCAAGGCGCGAATCGCCTCCGTGTCTTCCGTAAGGGGAACGGCAATCACTCCGCTTCCTTTTGCAAGAACGGCGCTCGCGGGAACGCCTTGCATTCTGTCCAGCAATTCGTTGGCGAATCGGGCGGCGGCTTCCAAGCGCGTCAAATTGTTGGGGCAGTCGCGCGCTGTCATGCTGTAGGAAATGTCAAAAACCATCGAAACAGCGCTTCCGTTTTTTTGCGTCGGCGTGGAAATCGTTTCCCAAGAAAAGCCGGCCAGCGCGAAAATCATCATGCACCAAGCCGCCGACCGCAAGACAATGCGCGCGACTATTCTTTTTTTTATGTTCTTTTGCTCAAGCGAATTTCTTTTTTTGCCAGACTTGTTCAGAGCCCTAAAAGTTTTTTTGTAGGCAAGCGCCGAATGCAATATAGCCGGCAGCAATAAAAGAATTCCGTATAGCGCCCAAGGCCGTTCAATTGAAAAATTCATACAAACTCCTTAAGCAAGAATCTTCTGATTAGCCAGGCAAGCGCGAACGTGACAATCGCGGCAAGAATGAACTCGTCGTAGTATTGCGTGTTCACGTTCCTAAGGTAATAGTTTTGGGCCACGCTTTGCCGCTTTGTTATCGCTCCCAGCGCCAGCGAAAGCGCCGGCAAGTTTTCAACGCCGTAGTAGCGGCCGCCGCTTCCAAGAGAAATTTTTTCAAGCGGCCCTGAGTCAAACGACGAGTCAAGGTAGCCTGTGTATTCTTTTCCTGTAAAGGGGTCCTTGTAGTCTAGGGGAACGGAGCCGCTGGTTCCGATTCCAACGGCGTAAATCGTCACTTGGTTTTCGGCGGCAAGGCGCGCGGCCGTTTCCGGGTGGATTTCGCCGGCGTTGTTTCCGCCGTCAGTTATTAGGACCACGCATTTTGACGGAGCCTTTGACGAAGCTAGGTGGAATATGGCGGCGCTCAATCCCGTTCCTATGGCGGTGCCTTCGCCAAATTCGCCAAGACGCAGTTCCATCAAGCGGCTTTTAAAAAATTCCAAGTCGGAAGTCGGCGGAATCAAAAGCGCCGCTTCGCTTCCCATCGCAACAAGGCCGTATTGCGCGCCGGAATTGTTCTGGACAAGGCTTGTCGCCGCTTGCTTGGCCGCGTCAATGCGAAGCATTCCGCCAATGTCACGCGCCGCCATCGAAGGGCTTGTGTCAAGGACTAAAATTATGTCGCCGCCTCTTGTCGTGTAGACCGGCTCCTGCTTGTGAATGACCGGATCGGCGAACGAAATGACGATCAGCAAAAAGGCGGCCGCCGTCAGCGCGGTTGAAAGCGCCGACGCGAATCTAAGCAGCTTGTCGTTCCAAGAAAAAACGTAGCCCTGCCAGTCCGCGAACGTAATCGGAAAGCTTACCCTTTGCAAAAAGCCGATTCTTCTAAAGACAAAAAATATTGGAACCGCAAGCAGCAGAAAAAACGCGGCGGGGTTCATGAAACTAAAGGACATCCAATTCCTCCTCCGACTCGCCGTCGCTTTCAAAAACGGTTATCGCCTTTAAAACCATGTCGCCCAGCGACTTGCGCTCGCCGCTCGCAAGCTTGGCTTGGTGTTCCGCCGGCGGATACAATTGCGAGTCGATTGAGTCGTGCGCGTAGCGAATGTAGTCTGTCCTGATGAACATCGACGTCAAGTCTTCGACGCTGTTGTCGATTACGGGCGGAATTTCTCCAAAGCAGATTTTTTGGAAAGCGTCGCGAACGCCGCGCGCGCTTGCAGAGGCGAAGGGATAGTCAAACCTAAAGGCCAAGTATGTTCTTGTTATGTTTTGAAGGCTCGCGCAAAATTCTATGTCGCCGGCCTTTTTGTTTTTCAGAAGCCTCTTTATTTTCTTTACGGCCACGGCGGAATTTCTTCTGTAGGCGCGCATTATCTTAAAGTGGTTGAACCATCTTCTAATGTCGCCGAATTTTATCAAGGCGCGCAAAAGCAGGGCAAACACAATCGCCGCCGCAAGAATAATCGCGAAAATAACGTAAGTCGTTCCCGGAATGATAAAGGGCGGCGACGGCGGCTGCATCTCGCGCAAATTTGTTTTTTCAACTATTGACTTTATTTCAATTGGCTCGAACAAAATAGAATACGAAACGTTTTTGTTCTTGTCCTTTTCGTTTAAGTTTAGAACTGAGAACAAGTCAAAGGGCGGGAACTCAATCACGCCGGGCCGCCAAGGAATTATGTGGACGCTTATCGTGTATTCCATGTCATTGCGGCTAAAAAAAGCGCTCTTCAACGTAAGCGAGTCGTACAATTTTTGAAAGGGGAACTTCGACGCGTTTATTTCTTCCTCCATTACAAGCGGCGCGTTTGGAAAAAAGTCCACCGCGCTTCTAAATGAGTAGCGCAATTCCGCCTCGTCGCCCACAAAAACTTCCAGCGGAAGAAGCGTTTGCGAAAGTTCCGAAGCGTTGTCGGAAACGCTTTCGTAATAGTTTTGCCCGAATGCCGCCGTAAAAAAAGCGTTGGCCGCAAGCAAGAGAAGCGCGAGGAATGGAATTTTCGCCGGTGATTTTTTCATGCGATTTCCCTCTGCGAAAAAAACGCCAAGAGCGCCGAAAGCGGATCTTCGCTTGTGGAGACTGACAAGGGAATTCCTCCCCGCCGCAAAACCGCGTCGTTCCAGCGCTTGGCGCGCATGGCCGCGTCTTCGCGCCACTGGCCGCGGAATGTCTTTGACATTGTGGGAAAAAGACGGCGCGTTCCGCTTTCAGGGTCGCGCATGACCACCGTTCCTATTTCCGGCAGGGAAGAGTCAACGCTGTCGGTTATCCTTACCGCGACAACGTCGTGGCGCGAGGCCAGGCGCGCGAACGCGTCTTCCCAGCCGCCGGCCCTAAAGTCCGACAGAATGAACACAAGGCTTCGTTTTTTCAAAAGTTTTCCGCTTCCGTTTATCGAAGCGGAAAGCGCCGTGCCCTTGCTTTTTTTTGGCGGCTCGTCAAGGCGCGAAAGCAAAAGCAGAGTTTGGTTGGCCGAGCTTTTTGGCTGTACGGCAAATTCTATGTCGCCCGAAAAAAGCGCGGCGCCTACGGGGCTTGAGTTGCGCTCGGCGGCCAGCGTCAAAAGCGCGGCGATTTCCGTGGCGCTTTCAAGACGGCTTTTGTTCTTGGCGCCTTCCTGCATTGAAAGCGAGCGGTCCAGAATCAAGAATATTTGAAGCTCGCGCTCTTCGTTGAACATTTTGACAAAGGGCTTTGAAAAGCGCGCCGTCACGTTCCAGTCAATCGCGCGCACGTCGTCGCCGCGCAAGTATTCGCGCACGCCCGCGAATTCTATTCCGCGGCCGCGATACAAGGAGCGGAAGGCGCCGCTTTGCATGGCGGAGGCCAATGAGCTTGCCGTGATTCTAAGAATGGCCGCGCGCTTTATCAGCGACTCGCGGTCCGAGATTAAATTTTCCGCCATCGTTCAAGCCTCGCCTTACGGAAGCGGAGTCAATTCCAAAATCTTTTCTATGATGTCGTCCGCGCTTACGTTGGAAGCGGCGGCTTCGTATGACAAAACCAGGCGGTGGCGCAAGACGTTCTTTCCTACGGCCTTGATGTCGTCCGGCAAAACAAAGGAGCGGCCGCTAAAGAGCGCCTGGACTTTGGCGCATTGCAGCAAGGCAATTCCCGCGCGCGGCGAGGCTCCGTAAGTTATGTATTTTGAAATGTCGCTTTTGGCGCTGGCAAAAGAATTTGACGGCCGCGTCACGTTCACGATTGAAACGATGTATTCAACAATCTTGTCGTCGCAAACAATGCGCTCCAAAAGGCTTCTGCATTTTTTTAGGCTTTGCTGGCTGAAAATTTTGTTCACCGGAACTGCGGCCGCGTTGCCGCAAGTCTTTACGATTTCAACTTCTTCGGAGCTTGTGGGGTAGGGAACGATCAGCTTCATCAAAAAGCGGTCTAATTCCGCTTCCGGCAAATTGTAAGTTCCTTCCTGCTCAATCGGGTTTTGCGTCGCAAGGACAAAGAAGGGGTCGGGCAATTTGTAAGTGGTTTCGCCAATCGTCACCTGGCGCTCGGCCATCGACTCAAGCAGGGCGCTCTGGACTTTTGCCGGCGCTCTGTTTATTTCGTCGGCAAAAACCACGTTGGTGAATACCGGTCCCTTTCGGACGCTAAAGCGCCCTGTGTTTTGTTCGTAAATCAAAGTTCCGGTAAGGTCGGCGGGGAGCAAGTCCGGAGTGAACTGAATGCGCTTGAAGTCCAAGCCTGAGATTTCGGCGAACGTCCGCACCGCCAAAGTTTTGGCAAGGCCGGGAACTCCTTCAAGCAAAACGTGGCCGCCGGCAACCATCGCGGTCAATATTCCGTCAATGACTTGGCTTTGTCCTACAAGGCGCTTGGCGGCTTCTTCGCGGCAGCTTTCCGCGATTTCGCGGCACTCCTTTAAATCCTGTTCGCTGATTTCACTTCTTTCCATAAAAAACTCCAGTCATCGGCATTTTTTTTTAAATGAATATTTATTCACATTTTTTGCATACTTATTCTTGACACAAATGCCGCGTTTAGCGTATTATATTATACTATGTTGAACCCATTAGCGCAAGAATTAAACGGAGTTTTAAAGGATACTTCCGCCGCCTTTTTGTTTTCGGATCTTGGAGAGAGAATTTACTTTCCGAACGGAATAATCGCGCAAAGCGGCGAGGCCAAGAAATTCGGCTACGCGGCGAACGGCACGATAGGCACAACAATAATCGACGGCAGGCCCGCGATGCTGGACGCGATTCACAAGCACGTGCCGGAATTTTCTAGCGCCGCGCTTGTAGGCTACGCGCCCACCGCCGGAAACCCCGACTTGCGCGAAGCCTGGCGGCAGGACATGATCCGCAAGAATCCTTCGCTTGAGCCAAAGGACTTTTCCCAACCGGTTTTGGTTCCCGGCCTGACGGCGGGAATTTCATACGTGGCCGACTTGTTCTTGGACGAAACAAAGCCGCTTTTGGCCGCCGATCCCAGTTGGGACAACTACGCGCTTATTTGCGAGGCCCGGCGCAACGCTCCCTTCCATCAGTTCAGAATGTTCAACGAAGGGAAGTTTGACTTTGCCTCTTTTGAAGCCGCTCTCAGAAAGGAATGCGAGTCGGGCAGCGCCCGCGTTTTGCTGAACTTTCCGCAGAACCCGTCTGGCTATTCTCCGACGCGCGAGGAAGCCAAGAAAATTCTTTCTCTCTTAAAAGAACTTGCCGAAGCCGGAAAGAAAATTCTTTGCATAAGCGACGACGCGTATTTTGGATTGAACTACGAGGACGCGATTGAGCCTGAGTCTTTGTTCGCCCACACTTGCGACTTGCATCCCAACATTCTCGCCGTGAAAATAGACGGCCCCACAAAAGAAGACTTTGTATGGGGCTTCCGCGCCGGCTTTGTCACTTTTGGCTGCAAGGGCTTTACCCGCGAACAGTACCAGGCGCTTGTCACAAAATTGATGGGAACAATCCGTTCTTCCGTAAGCTGCTCGTCAACGCCGCCGCAGTCCTTCTTGCTTAAGGCGATGACCGAAGAGTCCGAAGAATTTGAAGAGCAAAAATTGCAGTACCGCGCCGTCCTTGAGGAGCGCTACAATAAAGTCCGCGCCTTTGTGAACAGCCATTCGTCAAAGGTCGTCGAGCCGCTTCCGTTCAACTCAGGCTACTTCATGAGCTTTGAGGTCAAGGGAAAGGACGCGGAGGAATTGCGCAAAAAGCTTTTGCATGAATACGGAATCGGAACGGTTTCGATTGACAAAAAGACTTTGCGCGTCGCCTTCAGCTCCCTTGAGGCGGAGCAAATAGACGAAGTTTACTCAAGCGTTTACAAGGCGGCTGATGAACTCTAAGCGCTTTCTTTTGTCCGCCGCATCCGGCCTTTGCCTTGCCGCGGCGGCGCTTTTTAGCATTCTCGTTTTTTCTTGCGGGCAAAAAGAAAGCCGTCTTGTCCTAAAGACCAACAGCGTTGAATTTGTTTCCTTTGCCGAGCTTTTCAATTCAAGCCAAGACAAAATAAAAATTGTCGTCCACTACCAAGAAGAGCCTTGCAAGAATTTGGGCGCAAAGGAGGCGGCCAAAGATTCCGAGCGGCCGGACATTTTGGCCGGAAGCTATTTGCAGGCGGGAATCGAAAAAAAGTGTTTTTCGCGCCTGGATTCCTTGATAAAGAAAAACGGCCCCATTGACAAAAACTCTTTTTATCCCGCCCTTTTGCAAACCGGCCGCCTTAACGAAAAGCAGTACTTGCTGCCCGTAAGCTTCAATTTGCCGGCGCTTGTCTTTGACCCAAAAAATTACGAAAGCCTTCAAGAGCAGGCGATGCTTTCTTTTGACGACATAAAAAATCTTTCAAAAAAATTCAACGTCAAAAACCGCGACGGAATTTATTCCGCCATGGGCTTTGGACCCCTTTGGTCGCCGGACTTTTTGTACTTGGTGTTCAAGGACATGGGCGTTTTCTTTAACGCCGGCCCGCATTCAATAATCTACACCGAAAACGTTTTTTTAAAGAGCAAGGATTTTGTCCGCGACTGGATTCAAGAAGTGAACGGCGGCGCCAAGAACGAGCAGGACTTTGCCTTTAAGTATTTGTACATGCCTTTTTACAGCCAGGCGCAAAGCGGCCGCTGCCTTTTTTCTTACGCCACAAGCCGGCAGATTTTTTCGCTTTCGCAAGACCAAATTCGCGACTTGGATTTTAGGTGGATTTGCAACGACGGAAGAATTCAAATCGAAGACGATTTTGTGAGCGTCGGCGTTTACGCAAAGAGCAAGAAAAAAGCGGCCGCGAAAAAGTTCATCGCGTGGCTTATGTCGGAAGAGGCGCAAAGAAAGATTCTTGACAGAAAGTTGAAGATGAACTTGGATTCAAATTCATTTGGAATCGCCGGCGGCTTTTCCGCGCTGCAAATCGTGACCGAGCGCCTCTTCCCGCTTTACTACCGTTCGCTGCTTTCCAACACGCCGGTTTCCAGCCTGCTTTTCGCGCCGCAAAAGTTTCCCGGCGACTGGGCCAAGATAAAGGCTTTGGCGCTTGAGCCGTTCATTTTGGACAGCGTCAGCGCCACAAATTCAAAGGCCGCGACTCTTTCTGAGCGCTACGAGGCTTTGCTGGCTTCGGAAGCAAAGTAGCGGCGAGAAGGAATGGACGGCTATGTCATTGTCGGGCTTGACCCGACAATCTTTTGGCCGAAAGATTCCCGCGTCGAGGCGCGGGAATGACAGTTCGCCGCCCCTAGGCTTGCACAGAAAAGAGGGCGCCCATTTCGGGCTTGGCGCCGTTCAGCATGAACTGCGCTTGGCTGGCTTGGACCGCTTGGGCGATTTGCTTTTGGTAGTTTTTAATCAGCGCGTCAACTTGTCCGTCGGTAAGGCGGACGTTTTTTTTGGGAGAATTTTCCGCGCCCCTGATTTTGCTCAAATTTTCAATGAGAGAGTTCAGAATTTGAATCTTGGAAATCGAAACGCCGCTCTGGCCTTTGGGAGCCGCGATTCCTGAAATGTGGTTGAACTGCGCGTAAATGACCGCCGACGGCTGCACCGGAACAAAAAGCTTTCCGCTTGCGCCGCTTGATGAGACATGGTAGCTGTATGGGTTCAAATTTGTAATGTTTGAAATCATTTTCGCGCTCCGCTTTTATTATCGGCGGCGTGAAAAAAAAGTTTATAGCGCAAAAAAAAGGCTCGAGCTTGTCGAGCCTTATGTGTTCTTCTATTGCCAACGCTGAACATTCAGCGGAAGAACGTGTTGTTTCTGCATAACCGCAGATGGTTTTTGTCTACTGTTTTATAGCCCCAGCAAGGCTAGCTCTCTTTGTCGGATACTGCATAACGCCTCCTGTCGCGCGAGCGGTGTAAGTCCTCATCTCTTTCCTGCCCACGATTTAATGATAGCATACTTTTGGAAAAACGCAAGTTTTTTTTGCAAAAAATTCGCGTTTTTTTCGCGCTTTTTTGGGATAGTTGACATTTTCACACAAGCGCGTTTTTTGCGCCCGCCGGCCTAAAATTCCACGCGGCAGGCGATGGGCAAGTGGTCTGACCAGCCTTTGAGCGAATAAATCTTGAATGGCTTGGGGCGGCCGTCGTCGTAAGACCATTCGCCGGTTTGCGGGGCAAAGTCTTGCGCGCTGCAATTTCCGCAAAAAAAGAAATGGTCGATCCGCTCCCACTTGTCTCGGAAATTGTAGCTGCCCAGCTCGCCGGCGTAGTCCAGCCACGGCGAGTAAACCAAAACTTTTTGGCCGGAGTAGGGCGAACAAAGCGCAACGTTGGCCGGCGGGGCGTTTTGGGCTTGCCGGCAATCTTCTTCCAGGCCAAAAGGCTGGTCGGCGCGGACGACGGAAAATTCGCTTATGTCTTGGTTAAAGTCGCCGGCGCAAACGATGGGAAGGCTTGGATTCTTTTTTTGCGCCTCGATTATTTTTTTTGCCAAAAGGCCTTCCTGCCAGCGCCGCCAAAGCGCGGAATCGTTTTTCGCCCCGCTCTTGGACTTCCAATGGTTCACGAAAATTTTAAGCGGCTTGGGCGCGGCCAAATCCACTTCAATCAATGGGCGCATTTGCGGGGCTTTTTCGCGCTCAGCCTGAATGTCAAGCGAATGGACTTTCATTCCCGTCAGCTCAAAGCGCGAAAGGACGGCGCAGCCAATCGACGACTTTTCTTTTTTGGCAAAGCAGGCGTAGCGGTAAACCTTGGCCGGGTTCCAGCTGTTTCCCGCCAGTTCGTTTGAAATGTCGTAGACGATTCCTTGGTTTTCGATTTCCTCCAAAATCACAAGGTCGCCGTCCATTTTGTCAATCGCCTTGCAAAGCTTTTGCAGGCGCTCCTTGTAGGCGGCCTGGTCCCATTTTTTTGACTTGATGAAGTTGGAATACTCGATTCCGTCCTTGTTCGCGTCAAAAAAAGTTTGCGCGTTCCAGTTGACGATTTTTAGCGAAGCGGCTTTTCGCGCGGAATTTCCGCAAGAGCAGAATAAGGCCGCCAGCGCCAAAATCGCCGCCAAAGCAAAGTTTTTGTTTTTCATTTTTCACCTCACTATAAGATATAGTTTTTTTTCTTTTTTGGGCGCGAAATTTAAAAAAAAGTGAAAAAATTTAAAAAAAACGCGGTTCCGCCGTTCGCCCGACAACTGGGAGCGTTTTTTGTTTTTTCCTTTGTTTGACATCGCCGTTAATTTTCATTAAACTGTGCTCTATGAAAGAACTCGAACTAAAATACGGATGCAATCCGAACCAAAAGCCCGCCCGCGTTTACGTGGAGTCGGGCGACTTGCCGATAACTGTCGTGAACGGCCGCCCCGGCTACATCAACTTGCTTGACGCTTTGAACGGCTGGCAGCTTGTTAAGGAACTAAAGGAAGCGACAGGCCTTCCCGCCGCCGCCTCCTTTAAGCATGTTTCGCCCGCCGGCGCCGCTGTCGGCGTTCCCCTTAGCGACACGCTCAAAAAAATATATTTTACCGACGACGTTGAGCTTACGCCCTTGGCTTCGGCATACGCGCGCGCCCGCGGCGCCGACAGAATGTCAAGCTTTGGCGACTTCATTTCCCTTAGCGACAAGTGCGACAAGGCGACGGCGCTTTTGGTAAAAAAAGAAGTCTCGGACGGAATCATCGCGCCAGCCTACGACGACGACGCTTTGGAAATCCTAAAGGCCAAGAAGGGCGGCGGCTATTGCGTGATTCAAATCGACCCCAACTATGTTCCGCCTGAGCTTGAAAGAAAGCAAGTTTTTGGCGTGACCTTTGAGCAAGGCCACAACTTCATAAAATTGGATGAAGCCTGCTTGCAGAACGTCGTCACAAAAAAGAAGGACTTCACCGACGCGCAAAAGCGCGACTTGATAATTTCTTTGATTGTGCTCAAGTACACGCAGTCAAACAGCGTTTGCTACGTAAAGGACGGCCAGGCAATCGGAATCGGAGCGGGCCAGCAAAGCCGCGTCCACTGCACGCGCCTTGCCGGCGACAAGGCCGACAAGTGGTGGCTGCGCCAAAGCCCAAAAGTTTTGGGCCTTAAATTCGTTCCCAACATCAAGCGCGCCGACCGCGACAACGCGATTGACGTTTACACAGGCAACGAATATATGGACGTTCTTGCCGACGGAAAGTGGGAAAAGATTTTCGCCGAAAAGCCGATGGTGTTCACCGACGCTGAAAAAGCTGAATGGATTTCAAAAAACAAAGACGTCGCTGTTGGCAGCGACGCCTTTTTCCCGTTTAGCGACAATGTCGAGCGCGCCTGCAAGAGCGGCGTGAACGTAATCGCGCAGCCCGGCGGCTCGGTTCGCGACGACGCGGTGATCGAGTCGTGCGACCAGCATGGAATAGCGATGGCCTTTACGGGCGTCCGCTTGTTCCACCACTAGGATTTGCGCTTTTAGTCCTTGTTGCCCGAATCGTTCTTGTTCAAAAAGTTGTTCAATTTTTTTGTGAGCGATTCGGCGCCTTGCTGGATTTTTCCGCTTATGCCGGCGGCCGCTTCGGAAATGGATTCGTCAACTTTCTGCTTGGCCGCGTCCTTAACGTCGTCCGCCGCTTCCTTTACAGAATCTTTTACAGTGTTCACCGCCTGCGATCCGCTTTCCTTTAGCGCGCCGCCGACGCTTGAAGCCGCGTCGCCAAGAGCGTCGCCGACTTTTGCCTTTATGCCGTTGGAACCGCCGCTTGCCGCCGTTTGGACTTTAGAGTAGGCCATGTCGTATCTTTTTGTGAGAAGCCAGTCGCTAAAGCGCTGGGTGGTTGAAAGCGTCACTGTCTGCCTGAGCGCGTCCACGTCTTTTTTTTGCGCGGCAAAAGACTGGGCCTTTGAGCCGTCCTTGTTTTTGGCGCTGCTTTCGACTGAGGTGACGAGCGAGCCGAATTTTGAAAGATAGTCTTCAGCGGCTTTGTCCGCATAGGCCGCGGCTCCGATTGTCAAGGCGGCGATTGCGGCCGCGATTATTTTTAGCTTTTTCATAAAACTCCTTGCGCGCTTTTGACTGGCGCGCGTTTTTCCTATATTTCTTTTGGCGCTTCCTCTTGCGCCTTTTCTTCTTGCGCTGGCTCTTGGGCGGGAGCCTCTTCCGTCTTGGGGTCGGGCTTCATCGCGTCAACGGAAAAGTTTCCCCAAAGCGTCCGCAAGTTTCCGCGCGCCAAATAGATTTCTTTTTTTCCTTCAATCTGAATGTAGGACTGCTTTCCGCTTGAGCTGTCCTTTCCGATTAAAATTGAAAGAAGCGTCTTTCCCTTTGACTGGACGCGCAAGCTTACTGGATTGTCCAAGCCGTAGCGCTCAAGCGCGGCCTTGGAAGAAGAGCGGCTTGTCACGCCCAAAGTCTTTAGCGGGTTGAAGCTTTTTTGCGTGAGCTCCACTTTTGCTGTGTCCAAAAGCTCGCTTGCGCAAAACCATTCGCCGTTGTCGTTCTTGTTAAGCGTCGTCGTTTTTCCGTCGCTTTCAATAGAAATAAAGTCCGGCTCTGATTTTAGCTTGAACGTTTTTTGCGGCGACCTTAAGCCAAGCAATAATTGCGCGGCGCAAATGACAGCCAGCGCCGCCGCTACGGCCGCCAATATTTTTGTCCGATTTGAAAAGTTAACGTTAACGTTCATTTTTCCTCTCCGTCGTCATTGTTTTGTTTTTCCGCTTTTGCTGGAATGGCGGCGCGCGGCTTTTCAATCACCCGCTCGTCGTCGGGATTGTACTTAATCCTGATTTCGCTTCTGCGGACGCTTCTAAGCCGCCATACAAGAAGGCCGGCAAGCGCGACCAAAACGGCAAGGCCGAATTGGTTGAAGAGCTTGAACGCGGTCGCGAGCGCGGCGTTCTTTGCGTCAAGCAGGTTGCCTGAGATTCCCTTTGTCCTCATCTCGCAATAGTCTTCTTCGCCGTTAAGGTAGTCCACAGCGTTTCTCATAAAGTAAGACATCGGCTCGCGGCCGTTTTCGTCAATCAATTGCTGGGTCGCGACTTGCGCGGAATTTATGAGAATGATTTTGGCGTTCCTTACGCTCTTGTCCAAGAATTCGCTCGCGCTTATCGCGTCGCTTTCCGCGCCCTTTTCAAGGCCGTCGGCTTTTTTCTTGTCGGCTTCGTCCGCTTCGGGCGCGACTCCGGCAAAGGCGCTCTTGAATTTTCCTTCCACCAGGACGGCCAAATCGTTTTTGTGAATTTTTTCCTTATCGTCCGGCGGGAAAATGTAGCCGGGATACAAAATGATGTTTTCGCTGGCCGTCCAAGATTCTTCCGACGAGCGCGCCAAGATTGTAGTCTTTGCGTCCGGATTCTCTTGCGCCGCGCTAGCGTCAATCGAGCCGTTTTGCAAGAAAATCATTTCGGGAATGTACTTTGTTATTGGATTCTTTCTGTCAAGCTGCTTTGGGCCAATCATGGGCGCCCAGTTCATCTTGGCGCTTTTTCCGATTGACTGCCTTTGCTCGTAGCACTTTTGATCCATCACAAAGTTCGCTCCGGGAACAAGGCCGTAGGAAGCCAAAATTTTTTCCAAGCCGGTGTCGGGCTTTGAATATGACGGCGCTTGGCGGCCGCCGCCTTCCTCGACGAGCGGTTCAAGGCAGAACAAGACGTTTCCGCCCTTCATCACAAACTGGTCAAGCTTGCGCAATTCCTTGTCGCTGAATTTTTTCTTGGGGCCGTTCACAATCGCGCACTTTATGTTCAACGGAATTTCGTCTTCCGCCAAATTGACTTCCTTGAACGAGTAGATGTCGCTGAGAACGTTCTTGAAAGTCTCCGCTGTCATTTGGTTTTGCGCGTAGGGGTTTCCGTAAAGCGAAAGCTCGTCGTGGCCGGTGATGTAGGCGATTTCGACGCTCTTTGAAAGCAGGCTTTCGGCGGAAGCCGAAATATTTTCCGCCAAGTTTTCGCCGCCCAAAAGCCGCCAGCCAAAAAAGTTTTGGAGCTTAAGCGGAATGTTCCTGAACTCGCCGTTCAGTTCAAGGACAAGGCCAAGCGCCGTCGTCTTGCTTTCCTTTGTTTCGGGGTCGTCGTAGTTTACGCTTTGGATTCCGTATTTCTCGGCCAAGTCCTTTGCCTCTTGGCCGCTCGCGCTCTTTACGCTGAACTTAATCTTTCCGTCAAATTTTTTGTTCAGCTCTTCGACGGCGCTTTTCGCCTGCCCCTCGATTTTTCCCAAACCGGCGATTCCGTACTTTTTCAATTCGGCGGCGGGGTAGAGGGTCAGTTCAAGGCCGTCGGTCAAGGCCTCCAAAGCGTCCGCCGTGGAAATCATTTTTGACATAGCCGTCGTAAGAGTGTACTCCAAGCCGGCCGTCGAGTTGAGCGAGTCGAAAGTTTTCACGTTGTCGCCGTAGACAATCGCCGCGCTCATCCAAACGGCCTTGGCGCTTACTTCGGTCGTCTCAACCTTTTGGACTTGCGTTTGTCCCAAGCCGTAAGAGCGCGCCGCCTCTTCGCTTTCTTCCTTGCTCATGTCGAAGAACTTGTACGAAAAATTCTTGTTGCCGGCGTTCTTGTATTCAAGCAAAATGTCGCGAAGGTATTGCTCCACGCTGTTGTAGGGCGCGGGAAGGTCGCTCGAAAAGAAAACGTTCACCGTAAGCGGCTCTTGCAGATTTCCCGCCAATTCGGCGCTGGCCTTTGAAAGCGAATACAATTTTTGGCTTGTAAGGTCGCATCTAAAAAAGGCGCGGCTTCCGGCAAGGTTGGCCAAGGCCAAAATGACTAGCGCCAAGACAAAGTCGATTGAATTTTCTTTTGTCCATTTTATGACGAACCTGCGGATTGTCAGCAAAATGAAAAGCGCGACTAAAGCCGCAAAGTAAAGAATGTCTCGGCTGTCCACGATTCCGCGCGAAATCGACTGAAAGTGCGTCGTGGCCGCGGCCCAAGAAAAAAAGCGCGTGAGCGGCGCGGGAAGGAAAACCAAAAGCGGTCCCAAAAGAGTCAGCGCGAAGCATATCGCCAGCGCCTCAAAAAACGCGATGATTTGATTCTTTGTGGTTCCGCTCGCGAAAATTCCAACCGCCGAATAGGCCGCGCACAAAAAGAGCGAGCCGATATAGCCGCCGATAAGCGGCCCGATGTCCGGCTGTCCAAAAACGCGCGCCGTCACTGCGTAGAAAATCGTTGGGCAAAGCATGGCCGCGCTCGTGATAAAGGCTGCCAAAAACTTTCCGAGAACGACTTGAGCCTCTGTGACAGGGAGCGTCATCAAAGTCTCAAAGCTGCCCGACCGCAATTCTTCGCTAAAAAGCCGCATCGTAAGCGCCGGCACAAAGAGGCTCAAAAGCATTGGCAAAAGACTGAAGAAATTGCGCAAGTCCGCGCGGCCGTTCAAAAAGAAAGTCGAAAAGAAAAGGATTCCAGAAAATACCAAGAACAAGCCGGTGACGATGTAGGCCGCCGGATTGGTGAAGTAGGCGCAAAGCTCGCGCCGCATGATGATGAATGTAGAATTTCGCTTTTTCATTTTTCTTCTTCCTTGCCTTGCGTAAGAATGTGGAACACGTCCTCAAGGCTGTTTTTCTGAACGTCCATTTGGTAAATCGTCCACTTGTTCTTGACGGCGGCCTCGAAAATTTCTTTTCTGGCCTCAACGCCTTCTTGGACTGAAACGCGGACGGCGCAAAGCTTTCGCTCGCCCTTGATTTTTTCGGCGGCTTCGGCTTTTGTCACGCCCGAAACGCCCTCGACTTTAGACAGGCTTTTCTGAATGTCTGAAAAATTCGCGCCGCCAAAAGTCAAGTTGAGCGTGACGGCGTTTCCCATGCGCTCGCGAAGAGCGTTGGTCGGGCTGTCGGCGACAAGCTTTCCTTTTGAGATGATGATTACGCGCGGACACAAGGTTTCGACCTCGCCCAAGATGTGGGTGGAAATTATTACCGTGCGCGTCTTTCCGATTTCTTTTATGAGCGCGCGCACGTCTTCGATTTGGTTGGGGTCAAGGCCGCTGGTCGGCTCGTCCAAGACCAAAATTTCAGGGTCGTTCATAAGCGCGTGCGCCAGTCCCACGCGCTGCCGGTAGCCGCGCGAAAGCTCGGAGATGTTTTTATGCATCACTTCCTTTAGGCCGCAAGTCGCGCATAGGGCGGGAACTTTTTGCGCGCCGTCAACGCCTTGCATTTGCGCCACGTAGTTCAAGTAGTCTTCCACAATCATGTCGGAGTAGAGGGGCGCGCTTTCGGGCATGTAGCCGATTTTGCTTTTTGCCTCGACGGGGTTTTCCGAGATGTCCTTGCCGTCGATTTTTACCGAGCCGCTTGTCGCTCCCAAAAAGCCGCAAATCATGCGCATTGTCGTTGTTTTTCCGGCGCCGTTCGGCCCAAGCAAGCCTACGATTTGGCCGGTCGGAATTGAAAAGCTTACGTCGTCAACAGCGCGAAAATTTCCGAACTGCCGCGAAAGGTGAGACACTTCAATCATTTTTTATTTCTCCCGTAACGTTGGCAAAAAGCGCCAAGTTCTACGGCTCTATTTTAATGCTTTTGCCAAGGGAGCGCAATATCCTTTGAACGGCGAATTTTCCGCTGGTCATCGCCATCGGAAGGCCGCCCGGCATGGAAAGCCACTGGCCGGCAAGGACGACGTTTTCCAAGCCCTTGAGCTTTCCGTTTATGTTGAAAAGGTTTGAGCTTTTCTTTGTCGTGATGAAGGTCATGAAATTTCCGTAGTAGGAGTTGCAGTATCTTGTGTAGGTAAAGGGCGTCCAAGCGTCCAAGTAAGAAAGCTTTCCCTTAAGGCTGGGGACGCGCTCCTCAAGCCGCTCCAAAATGTCGGCTGCCGCCTTTTGCTTTGCCGCGTCATAGGCGGCCTTGTCCGTTTCGCGCAAGTTTTTCCAGTAAAGGAACTGCGGCTCTTTTTCCAAGATTTTCACTTCAATCAAGGCCTTGCCCGCCGGAGCGTTTACAGGGTCCTTGTTGTAGTTTTTCATGTTAATGCGGCTGATTGTCACTCCCGCGATGTCAAAGGGCCTGCATTCAAAGTATGTCCTTCGGCCGATTTCGGGAGCGGGCGTCGAGCATTCGTACACGATGTGGAATGTGGAGCCGTTTTTGTGGGCTTCGGGATGGTCGTAGGCGCGCTTTAGGCGCGGCGGCATGTACTGTTCGTCAAGCAAGTTGTGGAAAAGGTAATGGGGGTCGCAAGCGGGAATCACATAGTCGCCCAAAATTTCCTCTCCGCTTTCCAAAAGAATTCCCTTGGCGCGCTTTTGGTTTTTGCCCGCGTCCTCCAAAATTATTTTTTTTACGGGAGCGTTGGCGTGGCAAAAGCCGCCAAGCTTTTCGTAAATCGCCTTCATTCTTTGGGCGACTTTAAAGGAGCCGCCGTCAGGAACGCCGCCGCCGCCGTTTGAGATTGAGGCGTATGCGTTCATAAAAATCGAGGCAAGGTAGTCGCCGGGCAAATAGTCCACAAAGGCTTTTTTCAAAAGCGGATGCTTGAAGCGCTCCGCCAAGTCGTTCAAGTCGACCTTTGACCAGGCGGCCATCGCGATTCCTACTGGAATCATCCTTAAGCCCAGCTTGGTCAAGTCCCAAAGGTTCATCATGTCCAAGGGGGCGGTGTAGGGAACCCGCAAGTTTTCGCACATTTTGACGGCGCGGAAAAAGCGCCTTATTTCCTTTTTGTCTTGCGGAGAAAGCTCGAGCATTTCCTTTTCGGCGCGCTTTAGGTCGGCCCAAAAAGTGTAGGATTGGCCGTTAAGTTCCGAAGTCCAAAAGGCGTCGTGCTGGCGGGCCATAATCGGGTTTCCGTTTTCGTCGCCCAAAAAGCCCACCTCCTTCCACATTTTGTAGACTGGAAATTTTGGCGCGCCGTTTGTGAGCCAAGTTATGCAGTTGTCGATGTAAAAGCCCTTTCGTTTCCAGCCTGTGCACTGGCCGCCAAGGACGGGATTCTTTTCGTAAACGACGGAATCAAAGCCCGCTTTTTGCGCGTAGATTCCCGCTGTAAGGCCGGCCACTCCGCCGCCGATGATTATAATCTTCTGTTTCATGTTTTTACTTGCGTTTTCCAAAGAGGGCGAGCATTTTTATGAAAATGTTGATGAAGTCAAGGTAAAGCTCCAAGGCGCCGATTACGGCCATTTTTTGGAACTTTTCGCTTCCGTCGTTCTTAACGCCGATTCTCATAAGGCGCTGGGTGTCGTAGGCGGTCAAGCCGATGAAAATGCCGACGCCCAAAAGGCTTGTCAGCCAGCCCAGCATTGACGAGCGCAAGAACATGTTCACCAAGCCGGCGACCAAAATTCCAATCAAGGCCATCATAAGGTAGCGGCCCGCGCTTGTAAGGTCGCTCTTGGTGAAGGCGCCGTAAACGCTCATCGCCGCGAACATCAAGGCGCTGGTCAAAAAGACGTGGAAAACCGAGCCGATTTCGTAAACGACAAAAATCGCGCTGAAAGTCAAGCCGTTCACCACGCTGTATAATATGAAGAAAAAGAGCGCCGCAACGGAATTCATCTTGTGAATTGCCGCCGAAAGGACAATAACCAAAACAAGTTCCGCGACAATCAAGCCGTAAAAGGGAAGGCCCCTGTTTGAATAGAGAATTCCCATTATTTGCTGCGACTGCGCCGAATACCACGCCACCGCCGCCGTTAGGAAAAGCGCGACTGTCATGCGCCAATAAACGCCCGCCATGAATTTTCTTTGAACTTCAGGCTGCGCCTGGTCTAATGTCATAATGTCTTTCATATCTTTATATTTTAGTTTATAACCGCGAATTCGTCAACTAAAAAACCTTGCCAATTTTGAATTTCTCTGTTAAAATAAAGGAATAAACGAAATTCGAGGTGAATTGACATGGCAATGAGATTGGTAACTCGTTCTGACTTTGACG
>CADCCO010000011.1 GCA_902799965.1 uncultured Spirochaetaceae bacterium | reverse complement strand
TGCAAAAAATAATTTTCGCCTTGAATTTTCGTTAAAAAACTGCTATAGTGACTGTCGCTATGGAAATGAATCTTGACGAAGAAGCGGCTTTGGTGGAAGCCATTTTGTTTTTGGAAAGCGAGCCTTTGGCCGAAAAGACAATCGCTGTAATCGCGGAGCTTTCGGAAGATGTCGTGCAAAAAGCCCTTGACGTGTTGAAGGAAAAATACAAGGCGGAAAATTCAGGCCTTGAGCTGCAAATGATAACCGGCGGCTGGGCGCTTACGCCCAAAAAGAAAATATGGGACGCGGTAAAGGAGCGCTACGGCTCCAAGAGCGAAGGCCGCCTTTCCCGCAGCGCGATGGAAACGCTCAGCATAATCGCGTATTCCCAGCCGATAACCCGCGCGGAAATCGAAGGCATTCGCGGCGTAAGCGCCGACAACATGATTCGCCTTTTGTTGGAACGCAATCTCATAAAGGAAGTGGGCAAGAAAGACGTTCCCGGAAAGCCCACCCAGTACGGCACCACAAAGGAATTCCTAAAATTCTTCCGCCTGAATTCAATCGCGGATTTGCCCAAGCTGGACGAAGAAGAAGAGCAGAGGTTCGAGCTTGCAAGATAACCAAGAACGATTGCAGGCCTTTCTTGCCCACGCGGGAGTGGCCAGCCGCCGCGCCAGCGAAAAAATCATTTTGGAAGGCCGCGTTTCGGTCAACGGAGAGGTCGTCACCGAGCTTGGGACAAAAGTCGGCGCGGGCGACAAGGTTTGCGTTGACGGAAAGCAAGTCTTTGCCGAAGAGGCCAAGCGCTATGTTTTGCTCAACAAGCCCGTGGGTTACGTTTGCTCGATGGCCGACGAAAAAGGCCGGCCGATTGCCGCGGATTTATTAAAGGAAAAGTATTCCGAGCGCCTTTACAACGTCGGCCGCCTGGATATGTTCAGCTGCGGCCTGATTATTTTCACCAACGACGGAAACTTCGCCAAAATTCTTTCGCACCCCAGCGCGGAAATCGAAAAAGAATACGTGGTTGACACAAGCCTTCCTTTGCCGCGCGGCCTTGACCAAGACTTTGAGAAAGGCCTTCGCGTCGACGGCGTTTTTTACAAGGCCAAAAGCGCGCGCGAGCTTAACTCGCATAGGATGGCCGTGGTTTTGGTGGAAGGGAAGAACCGAGAAATCCGCCGCGTCTTTGAGTCGCGCGAGGCTTCGATAAAGCGCCTTTGCCGCGTTAGAATCGGAAACATAAACATAAACGAGATGGCGCCCGGCGAGTCGCGCGACCTTGAGCAATACGAGGTGGACGAGCTTTTGCGCTTGGCCACTTGCCACGAACTATAAAATGTCATTGCCCGACTTGATCGGGCAATCTTTTGATGTTTTCATTAAAGATGTCCGGGTCAAGCCCGAACATGACAATAAAAGGAGAACGTAAAATGATAATCGCGATTGACGGGCCGGCCGGAACCGGAAAAAGCACCATTGCGGGAATAATCGCAAAAAAGCTTGGAATCACTTACCTTAACTCTGGCAGCTTTTACCGCGCCATAACGCTCGCTTGCCTTGAAAATTCAATCGACACAAGCGACGCGGACGCGGTGATAAAATTCGCCAAAACGCTCACGCTCGACTACAAGGACTCTCACTTAATCCTAAACGGCGTTGACGTGGAATCGCGCTTGCACGAGGACGCGGTTTCGGCCCACGCGTCGCAAGTCAGCTCCATTCCCGAAATCCGAAAAATCGCCGACGCGCGAATGCATGAGATAACCAAAAGCCAAAGCATAGTCTGCGAAGGCAGGGACATGACCACCGTCGTCTTTCCCAACGCCGAATACAAGTTCTACCTTGACGCCTCGCTCGACGTGCAGGCCCAGCGGCGCTTTGACCAGGGCGTCAGCGGCATGACGCTTGAAGAAATAAAAGAGGCGATAAAAAAGCGCGACGAGATGGACAAGGCCAAGGCCGTGGGCGCCTTAAAGCGCGCTCCCGACGCGACATATATTGACACGTCGCTATTGACTATAGAAGAAGTTTGTGATAAAATATTCAGCAAAATTCACTAGTGAAAGGATAAAAAATGGAAAAGATGGAAGTGGAACAGGACGAAGCCTTGAATTCAAAGGATTCAATCCAAACACAATTAGAGGAGTCTCTCAACAACCTCAAGCCGCTTGAAGACGGCCAGCTTGTTGACGGATCGGTTATCGCTGTAACAGACGAGTATGTCTTCATCGACATCGGCTACAAGTCTGAAGGAAAAATTCCCGTTTCAGAATTCGCGGGCGACTTGCCCAAGACCGGAGACGTGGTAACTGTAGTTCTTATTAGAAAAGACGGAAGAAACGGTCCCGAAGTTTCAAAGGCCAAGGCCGACGCCAAGCAAATGTGGAAAGACGTTCGCAAGGCATTTGACGAAAAGACTGTTGTGGACGGAACGATTGAAAAGGTCGTCAAGGGCGGATTTGAAGTGGCTCTCGGCGGCGACATTCACGCCTTCCTTCCCATCAGCCAGTCCGACAGCCAAAAGGTCGAAAAGCCCGAAAGCTTGGTTGGAACAAAGGGCAAATTTTATATAGAGCGCCTCTACTCTGACAACAAGGCCAACGTGGTGGTCAACCGCCGCCGCTACCTTGAAGAGCAGATGAACACAGCGCGCGACAAGTTCTTCGCCGAAACTCAAATCGGCGACAGCGTCAAGGGCGTGGTAAAGAGCTTCACAAGCTTTGGCGCCTTCATTGACTTGGGCGGCTTTGACGGCTTGCTCCACATCAACGACATGAGCTGGGGCCACGTGACCCGCCCCAAAGACTTTGTAAAGAAGGGCCAGGAAATCGAGCTCAAGGTTATCCGCCTTGACCCGGAAGAAAAGCGCATCAACCTTTCTCTCAAGCACTTCGCGGAAGACCCCTGGGTTCACTTTGAAGAGAAGTACCATGTCAACGACATCGTTGACGGAAAGGTGACGAAGCTCACTGACTTTGGCGCCTTCATCGAGTTGGAAGAGGGAATCGAGGGCTTGGCCCACATTTCTGAATTCAGCTGGACAAAGAAGGTCAACAAGCCTTCAGACGTTCTCAAAATCGGCGACGACATCAAGTGCATGATTTTGGGCTACGACATTCAGGCCGGCCGCGTTTCGCTTGGCCTCAAGCAAGTGACTGAGAATCCTTGGGACTCAATCGCCGAAAAATATCCTGTCGGAACAAAGATTCACGGCAAGGTTGTCAAGATTACAAATTCCGGCGCCTTCATTTCTATAGAAGAAGGCATCGACGGCTTCTTGCACGGAGACGACATTTCTTGGACAAAGAAAGTCAAGCACCCCGGCAGTGAGCTTAAGGTTGACCAGGAAGTCGACGCCGTCGTTTTGGAAAACGATCCCGAACAGCGCCGCATCAAGGTTGGCCTCAAGCAGTTGACCGACGATCCCTGGCAGAAGTTCGCCGAGCAGTACCAGCCCGGAAGCACTCTTGAGGGCGAAATCACTTCAATCACCGACTTTGGCGTTTTCGTAAAGACTCCTGTTGGAATCGAAGGCTTGGTCAACAAGTCCAACCTTAGCGAAGACCGCGACACTCCCTTTGAGGAAGCCGTCAAAAAGTACAAGGTCGGCGACAAAATCAACGTTTACGTTGTTGACGTTAAGAAGGACAAGGAGCAGGTTGCTTTCAGCGTTCGCGAATTCAAGAAGAAGCAGCAGCGCGACGAAATCAGCCAGTACATGAGCTCGTCTTCCGACGAAAACGACGGCGCCTATACTTTGGGCGACGCGCTCAACGCCAAAAAGGACAACTAGCTTAGGCTGATGGACGCTTTTGCGGGAAAGAGCGGGGCTTCCTTGGATTTGGAGCGGTTCGCCAAAACGGCCGCCCAAAGCCGCGCGCCGCTTTTGATTTTGGGCGAGCTTGGAGTCGGAAAGAAAAGTTTCGCCCGCCGCCTTCACTTTGAGGGCCCGCAAAAATCCGATCCTTTTGTGGCAGTCAACTGCGCCTTTGAGCCGCTGGACGGCGCGGGCGTTTTGGGCCGCCTAAAGGCCGCTCAAAGCGGAAGCCTTTTTTTGGACGGCGTTGGCTCGCTTTCCATGGAAGCGCAGGAGGCCGTCCTTAAGGCGATTTTAGAAGGAACAACAGGACAGGGCGGGGCGCGGATTCTTTGCGCCGAAAGCCGAGACTTGGAGATTATGGTCGGCCAGGGAAATTTCCTTGAGCCGCTCTTTAACCGGATTGGCGCCGCGGCTGTCCGAATTCCGCCCTTGCGGGAGCGCAAGGACGACATAATGCCCTTGGCGGAATTATTCTTGAATGCTTTTTCCGCCGAGACAAAAAAGAGCTTTGAGGGATTTTCCGACGAAGCGAAGGAAGCCTTGCTGGCCTACGACTGGCCGGGCAATGTCCGCGAGTTGAAGAATTCCGTAGAAAGGGCCTGCCTTTTGGGAAAGCCGCCCCTTGCGGGGCTTCAGGACTTTCTTCCTTTTGGCGGCGCTTTTGGAAGCCAAGCCCAAGGCTCCTACGTTCCGCAAAGCGGAATGTCGCTTAAGGACGCGATGAACGGATTCAAAAAGTTTTACGTCGAGCGCGCCTTGCGGACTGTGGGCAAAAACCAGGCGGAGACGGCCGCGTCCTTGGGAATCCAAAGAACGTACCTTTCGCGCCTTTTGGTTGAGCTTGGAATTAGATAGAAAGATTGATTGAAAGATAGAATTGGAGAATATTATGGCTGAGAATGTTGTAAAAATTGGCGCCGGCAAGGCGGACAAAAAGAGCCTTACGAGCGAGCAAAAGCTCGGCGAATTTTTGGGAAAGAACAAGGCCCTTCTTATTGGAATCTTAATCGCGCTTGTCGCCGCCGTCGCGGGCTACGCGATTTTCTTCAATGTTTCTTCCGCCGTTGTAAAAAAGAATCTTGACAAAATCGAGACAATCGAATACTCGCTTACAAAGGGAGCCGAAAGCCTTGACGAAAGCGACTTGGCCGCGCGCCGCGACGCGGCGCTTTCCAACCTTGGCCCTTACTTGAACAAGGGCGGAATCGCGGGCGCCCGCGCCAACATGCTGGCCGCCGACATTTACGGCCAAAAAAAGGATTGGCAGGCCGCCAAAGACGCTTGGCTCGCCGCAGCCAACAAGCGCAAGGGAACTTACCTTGAGTCTTTGTGCAACTTTAACGCCGCCGCGGCTTGCGAAGAGTTGGGAAAGAGCGACGACGCTTTGGCGCTTTATGAAAAAGTCGCCGCCGACAAAAACTTCATCGACCGAAGCCGCGCCTACTTTAGCGCCGGCCGCATCAAGGAAGGCAAGGGCGACACTGAAGGCGCCATCGCTTCTTACGAGGCGATTGACGCTTTGGAGCATTCCAACGACGATTGGAACGACTTGGCCAAGACCCGCTTGCTTGACCTGAAAAAATAAGGGCGGCCTTTCGCCCGAACGCGCGCTTGTGGAGGATGGGAATGAGAAGAAAATTTTCGCTTTGCATTTCCTTTTTTGCCGCGGGCGCGCTTTTTTTTGCTTCTTGCGGCCTTGACTCAATCAGCATAATCGAAGCTCCCACCACCGTCGTTCACGAAACCGTTTACACAAACTCGGACTTTGCCGCAAACTACATTGAGTTCAACACATACAATCACGAAAACGACGTCAAGGCCGGAAACACAGTTTTGGGCACCGCGGTTTACTACAAGATTTACGCGGACGTTTCCACGATGCAAAGCCACAAGTCGGAGATAAGCGCGCTGAACAATTCCACGGACTATTCTTCGGCAGCCGCAAAAATGATAGGCTACGGCTACAAACAGTTGAACACTTCTGACGGAAACGTTCAGCCCTTGATAGGCATAGACGGCGACGTTTACTTGTACGGAGCCAGGGTCAAAATACGCCTTTGCAATTACGGCTCCGAAGCCGACTCCAACAACGAGTACCGCGCGATTATACAAATTACGGACTCAAAGACGCAAGTGACGACTACCAAATTTCCCCGCCGCTCAGTGACTTTTGGCGGCACGCCCAAGACCTTTGACTTTGGCCGTTACAACAATCCAAAGTACAATGCGGATTTGAATTCGCTGCCGGCGGAAACCGACGAAGACTATGTAAAGGGAACAGTGTCGAACAACAAGTATTACGTGAATTTGTACGCTGTGGCGGTCGGCCGCGACAACACATACACTTCTTATTACAGCAAAGTGCTTCACATCGGCGAAGTTCCCATCGACTCAAGCGCCGAGAATAATTAGACCTGGTTTTTCGGGAGCGTCAGAGCGCGCGAGCGCTCACATGGATAAATTTCCATAATTGCCCCGAAAAAACAAAGCCGCCCGAGGCGGCTCTGTTTTTTCGGGATGACAGGATTTGAACCTGCGACATTCTGCTCCCAAAGCAGACGCGCTACCAGCTGCGCTACATCCCGTAAATGTGAAAGCCACTATAACAGAAATTAAAAAAAATTGCAAGCCGCGCTTGTGGAAAATGTTTTTTTGCGCGAAAATGGCTTTATGTTTAAAATCGATTTGCGCGACGCGGCGTGTTTTGGCGTCGCGGGAAATTTTACCGGGCATTTGGAGCAGGCTGGCGAGGCCGAATCTTTTAAGGACGTAAAGACAAGCGACGCGGCCGCGCCAAAGGCGCTTTTTCCGACCTACATTCCAAACGAGATTCCGAAACAAGTTCGAGATGGCCGCGCGGGCGCGGCGGCCGCTTCTTGCGTTCCCGCCTTTTTGAATGTCTTTCCCTTTGACGCGAATAAAATCGTTTTTCCCAAGGGCGAAGAAAAAATTCAGATTGAGCCGGAGATGGCGATAGTCTTTGACGCTAACTGGCGGGACGGCGCTTTGACGGCGCTTGAGCCGCGCTTTTTTGGAGCGTCCAACGACGTTTCGATACGAAAGGAAGGCGCCCTTAAAATCAGCGTGAAAAAAAATTGGGGGCCAAGCAGCAAGGGCTTTAGCGGCGACGCGATAAAAGTTGAGCCGGGGATTTTTGGCCGCTACAGAATCGCCTCGTATTTGGCGCGCGGCGGAAAGCTTTTTGAGTACGGAGAAAATTCCCCGGTCACGGGCTATTCTTATTTTGGAAAAAAATTGAACGACTGGCTTTTGGACAAGTTCAACAATCAAAAGAACGAGGGGCCGGCGGAAGACGTTCATTCTTATTTGCGGGCGGCGGGCTTTCCCCAAAAAATTTTTGTCAGCGTGGGAGCCACGCGCTACAGCCCTTTTGGCAAGGAAAACTTTTTGCAAGCCGGCGACGACTCGATTGTCGTTCTTTACCCGGATTCATATTCAAAGGAAAAAATCGAAGAAATGATTTTGAGCGGCGGGCAAGCGGACGGCGTTTCGCTTTTGCGCCAGCGCGTGGTTTTGTAACGGCGCTCGCTCCGGCGGCGTCCTGCCGCCTCTTCCTCGCCCCTGCTCGGCGCTCGCTCAGGCGGGTCCTCTGTTGTTTTGAAAAAATTGAAAGGCTTTGTATTGCTTTTTTTTTGGAAGGCCTAAAGCGGTAGACGGGAGTCGGACCCGCGTGTCGGGCTTGGGAAGCGCGCATACTACCGTTGTATTACTACCGCGTTTTATATGACCCATGGCAGAATCGAACTGCCGACAACCTGCTTAGAAGGCAGGTGCTCTATCCAGCTGAGCTAAAGGGCCAAAGGTTCAAATAGTCTAGCGCAGTTGGAAAAAAAATTCAATACTTTGCCGCAAATTCTCGCAAAAAGACAAAAAATTCAAAAAAATATTAAAATTTTTTAAAAAAAAGTCTAAAAAAAACAAAAAAAAGTCTATCTCTTATGCAGGAGGTAGACATGAAAGATTTGTTGAACCGGCTGGCGGCGCTTTTTGCGCTGTTTTGCTATTGCTCCGGCGCGGCCTTTGCGTCGGAATTGCCGGCTGCCGTGAGCGCGGGGCGAAGGACTTTTGACTCGTACTTGGAAAAGGCGAAAATTCAAACCGACCAAAGCCGCTTTGAAAAAATCGCGCGCGAGGGTATAAGCGCCGCGCTTTTTGAATGGGAAAAAAGCGCCGAGTCTTTGGGCCTTGACGGAGCGGAAGACTGGAAGACCCAGAAAAAAGTTTTTGAGCGCGAGTTGGGCGAAGAGGCCGAGGCCGCCTTTAAGGAATGGCTTTTGGAGCGAAAGAGCCGTGAAAAAAACGCCGTCCAAAAAAGCGCGCTTTGCGAGGCGCTGCAAAAGGCCGCCGCCGAATTCTTGTTCACAGATTCTGACGGAAAAAAGACCCGCGTTGTTCCAAAAGAAAAAATCCAAGAGGCCCGCGCGCAATGGGAGGCCGCCGCGCAAGAAATTGTCCGCGCCTATCTGAACGAAAATTTTACGGAAGCGCAAAAAGCCGAATTTTGGTTTGCCGAAGAAAAGGCGGCCAACGACTTGATGGATCAAATTTTGTACGACCACAATTCGCTCAAAAAGATGAGCGCGGAAAGGGCGGCTTTTGCCGTGGCGCAAAACCTTGCCTGGCAAGTTGAAAGCGAAAGCGGCGCGGCGGTGGAAAAGCTCTTTGAGTCGCTGGAGACCCAAGCCGCGCGCGCGGACGCGGACGACGTTCGGCTTGGCCAAGAGTCCAAGGAAAAATGGCTTTTACAGTTTGAGGCAGAGCTTGAGCGCGGCTTGCAAAAATGGGACAGGGCGGAGGAAGACTTTTTGACGGCCCGCGCCGAATGGGAAAGGGAGGCCGAAAATCTTTGGGCTAACGACAGCCAAAAATGGCAGGAGGCTTGGAATGAGCTTGAAAAGAGAAAGGAAGAATGGGCGGATAGAATTTCCGCGCAAATACAAGAAGGCGAGCGCGAATGGCAAAAAAAATTCAGCGCGCTCAACCAAGAAATTTCGGACTATATGCTGGACTTTCAAAAGTCTTTGTCTTTGGAAGTTGACCAAAAGCAAAAAATCGCCCAAGCAAAAGTACAGGCTTACGAGCAATGCCGCGCCATTCTTGAAATCGCGCAAGGCGGCGTTGACGTATGGTACGAGCGCTGGAGCGAAAGGTACAGGGGCGTTTACGCTTACTGGAAAACGGAAGATTCCGCGTTTGGAAGCCGCCATGATTTGAGCGCTGCGACTACTGACGATTTAAGAAACGAAATTGCAAACTGGAAGCGCGACGTCGTTAAAAGCGTCAAGGACTTCTTCTTGTCCGAAAGATACAAAATGGAATTTTTTTGCTGGGACTTTTCTTCGCCCTACAAAATATTCGTCATAGACAAGATTGAAAAATTCGCGCAGAAAGTTTCGGATTGTTCGGAAAATTCTTCCGCTCAGGAAATGGCGGAAATTTACAACGGCCTTTGCGAATGGAAATTGTTCTTGCCGTCAAAGAACGAAGAATACTGGAAATGCCTTTCGGACATCGAAACATTGTGGGATTCCGGCAAAGAGTTGTTTGACTGGCTGGACTTGTTCGACCGTTTTAAGGAAAAGGCCGACGAAAACTTTTTGGCTTTGCAAAGCGACGCTCTTTTGCAGACGGACGATTGCGACGAGCTTTCTGTTGAAAAGGCTTCGGCAAAGGCTTTGCTGGATGTTTGGGAAGAGCGGGTGGCTGTCGCGCAGGCGGTTTATGACTACGCGCAAAACAATTTTAGCGACATCGAAAGCTCAAAAAGGACGGAAGAAAATCTGGAAAGCGCGCTAAAGGAATTCAACGCGGCCAAGGCGGAATACGAAGCGCTTGCCTTGCTCCTTCCTGAAAAAAGCGGCGAACTTGAGGCGGCAAAAAGCGCTTACGACGCGGCTTTGCAAACCGTCGAAAGCGCAAGGAGCGCGCTTGAAGCGGCGCGCGACAAATACGACGAGCTTTTTGAAGAGCGCGAAAACATTTTGACGGGCGCGTCGCAGTCAAAGCTTAACGAGCAATGCGCCGCGCTAAAGGCTTTGAACGTTTCTTCGGAAGAATTTGAAAAGCGCCTGGCCGATTTTTCCGCCAGCGTCCAAGAGGCGTTTGACAAAGAGTTTTTGGAGCGGATTTCCGAGGCGCGCGACAGGATTGTAGAGGGAAGCGGCGCTTTTTCATACGATTCGTCGCAAATAGAAGGCCTTGAAGTTGACGGCGCGCTTTTGGAAGCCAAGGAAACCCTTCTTTCTAGCGGCTCGGACCTCTTGGCCGCAAAGTCCCTGCCGATGGCGCGGCTGCAGGAAATTTCAGACGCCTTGGAAGAGCTTTTGGCTTCCGGCCTTTTTGACGGCGCGCTTTTTTCTTCTGTCGAAGGCGACTTGGAATTTTTGGACCAAGAAAAGGCCGCGCTTTTGTCGGAACTGGCAAAAGGCTTGCAAGACGGAAATCCGCTTGACGGCGAAATCCGCGCCGCGTTTGAAGACTTGCTTGAGCGAAGCGGCGCGGCTCTTGCGACAAGGGAAGCGGCTTTGCTTCTTTTTGACGGAAGCGCGGAAGAAATCCACGAATTTTTTGACGAAAACGCCGCTTTTGAGGCGGTTTACGAAAACTACAAGGGCTTTTCCGCCGCGCTTTTGCAAGAACAAAGCCAAGCCGCGCGGGTTCGGGTTGCGGAAACTATAGAGGGCGCGACCAAGGCGAACTTGGAAGAATTTTTTTTGGCGCTGGACCAAGCGGCGGATGGGCTGGACAAAAGCGGCCTTGAACTTTTGGCGCTTTACAAGGCGGCTCTAAATGAACGTTCGCAAAACCAAACGATTGAGGCGCAATGCGAAAGCCTTTGCGGCAGGATTGGGCGCGGCGCGGCTTTTGAAAAAATCGACTATTACATAGACGTTTTTGAAAAATATTTTGTGGAAGGGCTTGAAGCGGGATGCGCGAACGATTATGACCAAGAGTTTTTTGATAAAATTTGCGAAAGCCGCGCCGAGCTTCTTGGCGAAATGAAAAAAACGCTTGAAAGCTTGGCCGCGCCTTATGAAAAAACCGTGTCGCTTTCTCAAGCTCTTGCCGCGCAAAAGAGGATTGTTGAGGCGGCGCAATTCGATTACGCGGCCGCTTTGCAAGAGGCGAGCGGCGTTTCGGACGACAGCGCGATAAACCTATACGCCGCCGCCTGCGACAAAATGAATTTGTTCCTTGAAGAATGTTCGCTTCTCTACGAAAAAGTAAAGGCGGCGCGCGGCAAGTACCGGCTGGCGGAAGAAATTTATTTTTACGGCCAAAACGAATACTTGCATGACAGCGGCGCGGCCTACGAACGGCTTTTAAGCGCGCAAGAGGAGCGCGACAAGCAAAAGGCCGCCGTTGACGCGCTTGAGGCGATCCAGCAAGGCTTGCCGCTTGAGCTTATGGACGGCTATAAAAAAAATTACGCTGAATTCTACAAGGCGCGCGCCTTGCTTTACAGGTATGAAAAGGAATTGGCGGCGCAGAAGGAGCGGCTTTTGCAGGCGGAAGCCGACGAGCGTTCGGCGCTTTCCAAAATAGTCCGCGAGGCCGCGAGCGTTGGCTCTTCGTATCAGGCGCCGGAAAGCGTCCGCCGTTTGGTTTCGATTTCAAAAAATTCGGACGGAAGCTATTCCTTCTCGCTGAGCGGCGGCAGTTCCCCTTGCTCGGACGAAGCGCTGTTTGACGAATATTTTTCGGACTTTTGCCTTTCTGAAACCGACTGCTCCGGAAAAGAGTGGAGGCAAAGCCGGGCCAAAAGGGACGCGATTGAATTTTTAGAGTCGCTTGAAAGCAAGCCTTACGGCATTGCCGAACTTGCGCTCGCTTCGATTTCTGCAAGGGACGCCGCCGACCTTTCCTTTAGGAATGAGGCGTTTTGTCGCGTGGAAGACCCGTTCATTGAAGACAATTACAAAATAGGCGATCTGCCGGATTCCGTCCACGGGGTGAATTTAGCTGAAAGCTACAGGAACGGCCGCTTCGCGACGATGTACAACTCTTTTTTGGCTGTGATTGGCGCTGGCGGAGAGTCGGACCTTGCGAAATTCATTTTGTTTTCCGAAACGATTTTTGGCTCCTCGATTGACGCGGCTTGCATAGCCAACGACGCTCTAAAGGCCGCCGCATTGAACGCGCCCGCTGTGTCCGTCGCGAGCGCGGCTGACGGCTGGCAAGTCTCCGCCGCGGCGGCTTTTGCGGCGGCCAACGTTTTTGGCGCTATAGCCTGCATAATTCCATTCGGCTTGTGGGCGGGGCCGATAGCCGCGGCTTTTACGGCGCTGGCCACGTCCTTTGAGTCCATCGCTCTAAAACTTTACGAAACTGGTCTTGACATTAGAAGCGTTCAGGCAGGCTTTATGAACAGCTTATCCCAAGAGCTGTCGCAATATTCGCTCGCTTACAACGAATGGAAGGCCGCCCGCGAAAGCGCGCAAAAGGAAAAAGCCAGGCTTGACGCTTTGCTTTGCGAAAAGGGCGAAGTCGGCGAGGGCGTTTCTTGGAATGAATTTAAAAAGGCGCTGGACTGCCTTTTTGAAAACGAAAAAGACCAGTCGCTGAAAAATTACTTTTACTCCCTATGCGATTGCGCGGGCGGACAAAAATCTTTAAGGCAATTTTTTGAAAGCCTTTCCAAGCAGGAAAAATTTTCAAACGCTCGCGAGGCGCTTGAAAAAATGACGGCCTTTTTGGAAACAAAAAAGAACGGCTCTAAAGCCGCCCTGGATTCATATGTAAACGAGCGCGGCGGCGACCTTTCGTTTGACCAAAACGGATATTATGACAATTTGCTTTGCTTTTACGCCAAAGAGCTTTTGCCCGCACTGCCGGTCATGTTGGGCGGGGCGGCGGAAGACTATCAAGCGGAAGTCTTTGACGACTATCTTGAGCTGAGAAACGAACAAGTTTTGGAAAGCGCCCGCCGGCGGCTTGAAAAGCAAGAACGGCTCTTTTCTATTTTGGCGGACGACATGGCGGAACAAAAGAACGGCTGGGACAAAAAAGTCCAGCTGGTTTTGCAAAACGCCGCCTCAGAATGGTCGGCCGCCCAAGAAAAAATTCAAGGCGCGTATAATTATTGGCTTAACGGCTGGAGCGCGCGCTATCAAGAGGCCAACGACGAATGGACAAGAAACTATTCCGCCTTTTTGGCGGACAAGCAGGATTGGATATACAGCCAATACATTGGCAGCCAATGCCTTGCAAGCCAATCCGTTGGCGGCCAGGCGGACGCTTCTTCCGACGGATATTCGCGCGCGGAAAAATGGAGCGCCGCGGCAAAGAACGCGCCGCGCCTTCAAAGTTCGGCTTGGATAGACGAATCCTTGAACGGCTTTTTTGACTCTGAAAAGTTTGAGCGCCTGTCCGCGCTGGCTCAAAACCTTGCGGACTTTTCCAAAAACGACTCTTACATTCAAAGCCTCTTTTTGCTGGACAAAAAGGACGGCGCTCTTGCAAAAAGCGCCGCCGTCTTGTCGCAAGTTCTGCGCGAAATGGAAGACGCAATGACGAGCGCGGCGGCGACTTTGGCTTTGCAAAAAATTCAGCTTGAATACGAAAAGAGCGTTGAAATGTGCCTTGACGCGCTTGAGGAAAAAAATCGCGGCGTTGAAAAATGGGAGCTGGACATGGTTCGCGCAAGCGGCTATACCGTCGACCCGTTGATTCACAGGTACGCGGTCATAGACTCCGCGCTTTTCAGCGTCAAGCGCGAAACCCAGTGGGTTCACCGCTACGAATATTTTCACGCCGAACGCCCCGGCTTTGACTTTTCGTTGGAGGGCTACGCGGGAAACGCAAGCCGCTTGATAATGAAAAAAGCGCAGGAGATAACCAGCGTTTTGCAGGCGTGGGCTTACAGGATTTTTGGCGGCGAAGGCTCGGTGGACAATTCCGAATTCAGCAAGCACGTAGGAGTCGCGGCAAAATTCAGGGACAAGCCCAATCCAAATTCGCCGTTGGACAGGAACGTCGAAAGCTACGGAAGCGGAGAGATGGGCCTTATCATGCTGGACTACCAATGGAATTCAATCAGAAATTCCGGCGGCTACGCTGAACTATGCAAGGCGCCCTACGACCAGCAGCTTTTTGACACTGGTATCGAAGGCCTAAAGTTGCCCACCGTCCGCGACGTTTTTGGCGTTGTTTGCGAATTGTTCGCAAGCTGTCCGCCCCTTTATTTTGTCAAGTATGTCGACGACGCGATTTTTAGCCTTTTTGACGGCGCGATGGGCTACAAGTCTTGGGACGATGTCTTGAACGACGCTTTGCGCCTGGGCCTTGTCGCAGGCGTTTCAGCCGGAGTGGGGGCTGTGGCCGGAAGGGCAAGCGACGCGTTGAAAACCGCTTGCTCCGCGCTAAAAGAAGGCGCGGCCGGCCATATCTTTAACGCGGCTCAAAAAGCGGCGGCTGGCTATGTTGAAAGCGGCCTAAAGGGAACCGTAAACTCAATTGACTTTGTCCGAGGAAAAATCAATATGGAACAAGCCGCCGACGCGTGGCTTGGCGCGTCCGCTTGGACTGGCGCCGCTGGAGCTTTTGTCGGCGGCGCGTTGGGCGCGGTCAACTTGCTTGACGCTGGCGGAAGGGCGTTGAGCGGCGCCGCTTTTTCTAACATTTACAAAATGAATTCCACGCTTGGAAGCTTGACCGGCGCCGCGCTCAATTATTTGGCCACAGGCGACTTTTCGGTCAACTTGCTGAACGTAAGGGGCGTGGGCCTTTTGGAAGTCGGCGTAAAGGACGGACAATTTTTTGGCGGATACGGGCGCGGCGGCGTTGACCTTTCTTACGGCGCGCTTTCAAGCCTTGTCGCGGGCGCCATGGACAGCCAAAAAGTTTCCAACATGAAAAATGGCGGCGCGGAGGACAGAATCCGCCTGGACGAGATAAACGTTTTGGCTAGGAGCGGCCGCGCGGAAAATGCCAAGCTTGCCCGCGACATTTTTGACGAAGAAATTTTATTGAAATTTGAAGACGGCGTGGGCCTGGGAACTTTTTCCGACAACACGCTTTTGATGGACAAAGCGCTCCTTGGCGACAAAAACGGCTTGGTTTTGCTTGCAACTTATTCCTCTTTGCATAACGCCGCCCGCAAAGAAAAAGAGCGTTCCGCGGCGGAAGGCGAGCCGGACGCTTTGGACGGCCTTGCGGACACAGGAGCCGCCTTTTCCGCCGCGCTCAAAATGTTCGGCGCCGGCGAAGCTGACGACGAAAGATTTTCGGATTTTTCCGCCATAAAAGAAGCCCATGAAAAAGGCGGCCGCGTCGGCGTTTACGCCCTGTATGCAGAGGCGATGGAAAAGGCGCGCAAACACGGAAAGAAAGTCAGCGGCCTCGCGGAATTGCTCGCCCAGCCGTATTATCAAAACGAAGAAGAAAACCGCGGCGTTGTTTTGGGCTTTAGCTTGGACAAGGACAAGTACAACGAAATCGCGCTTCAAAACGCGATTGACAGATATGTCGCGAAACAAGTTGAGCAAGCCAAGAAAAACGGCTCGAGCGACGCGGAACTCGTTGAAAAAACAAGAAAGTCGCGCGAAGAGGCGGAAAGCGAATTGAAGCTTGGCGTGAAAAACGACAAGTACGGCTATGACCCCAAAAACGCAGTTCAAGATTTGTACGGCTATGGTTGTACCTTGTCAACCGCCGCCTACATCGCCTATTCGATTACCGGAAACGCCGTCTCTCTTGCGGAAGCGAATAAAATAATAAAGGAGAAAGGCTTGTACGAAGTCGGGCCCGACAAGAACGGCGTAAAAGAAGAAAATTGCCTTGCCGTTGGCGAAAACTACGCCTCCGCCGTGAATTCCATCGCCGGCGGCGACTATTTGCGGGCGGCCGGCTCGGTTGACGCGGACATAAGGGACAAGAACGGCAAAATAATTGGAAACAACCGGCAAAGCGTTTTTGAACGCATCGTGAAAAACGCCAACGACGCGAAGAACGTTTATTTTACTCATATGCGCGTCAACGGAAGCCATTCGGTCTTGCTGGACAAAATCAATTTCGGCGACGGCCAAAACTACATGACCTCGACATTCACCGTTATGGATCCCTGGCAAGGCGGAAAGTACGGGCCAAAGAACGGCTGGGCGGACATAAGCCGCGCGGACTTTTACGCGCTGACGGAAAGCGGAAAAGAGCTTTACGCGCTGACCCGCAAGAATTTGCGGGCCGCCGCCTCTTAGTCTTGCTTCCGCTTTCCGCCTGGATGCTCGCCGCCGCCGCCGCATCTTAGGCTTGCGACAGTTCTAAGTTCGCGCCGCGCTAGATTTCCATCGCGCCAAAACAGCGCTCGACGCTTTCCTTGGTCGGTGAAAGCTCTTCAATCAAGTCGCCAAGGGAAGCGCGGGTGTAATAGTCGGTCATTTCAATTGAACTGTGCCCGGCCAGCTTTCGGACGGTTTCGCCCGGCAAAAGGCTTCTCATCCTTGTGATGTAAGTGTAGCGCAAGGAGTGGGGCGAAATCTTTCTTCCGTCCGAAAGCAGGCCGGCTCTCCGCGCCGCGGCCACAAAATTTTTGTAGGCGTACGACTGCGAAAACGGCTTTTCGTCCATCGTGAACAAAAAGTCGTCGCCTGCCAAGCCCTTTTCTTCAATGTATGCCGCAAGGGCCTTGCTTAAATTTTCGGTCAAAAAAGCCACGCGGAATTTAGGCCGCTCTTCCGACCCCTTTTTGTTGTACTTTGTCCGTTCTCCCATTTTGTTTATGTAGCCGTCAACCACAATCGCGCCCTTGTCCGCCAAAAACTGCCCGGCCCTCAAGGCGCGCATTTCGCCAAGGCGCAGGCCGCAGCACAAGCCCAGCCAAAACATAAGGCGCAAGTCCGAGTTTGAAAAATTTCTTTTTGAAAGCAGCGCCTTTTCGTCGCGCTCGGAAAGCACGTCGGCCTTGCGCGAATTGCGCTTGAATTTTTGAAAGGCGGGAAGGGCCACTTTTATTCCCTGCCAGCGCGCCTCCCGGTAAATGTCCATAAAGGTTTCCAAATAAGAATTCTTCCAAGAGCCGCTGCGCTCTATTTGAAGCAGGCGCGCCTCAACGTCTTTTTCGGTAATCTCTTGAATCGGAACGTCGCCAAAATCCTTGTTGATTTCGCGCAAGAACATTTTCTTTTGCGCCAGCGTCCAACCGTAAACCGACTTTCCGAACTGCCGCCGCTTTTCGTACGAGGCGCTGGCCTCGTCGTACATGCCCCTGCTTATCGCGCTCACTCGGCTTTTGTTCTTCTTTAAATTAAGAACGTAGTCATGCGCCGTTTCGCGGCTTTCGCAGCCCTCGCACAAGTAAAGAATCAGCTTCGAGCCGCCGTCCTTTTCCCTAAAGTAATACCACTGGCTTTTTCCGCCTTGGGCTATTTGCGCCAACCGATACATGAAAATCCTCCTTTGCTAGCTATTGACACTTTTTAGAGAATCTGATAATATTTCATTCATCTTACGGACGATTAGCTCAGCTGGTACGAGCGTCTGGTTTACACCCAGAATGTCGGGGGTTCGATCCCCTCATCGTCCATAAAAAAAAAGGCGAGGATTTCTCCTCGCCCTTTTTTTTGCGCTGTCATTTTGTTCGTTCTGTCACTTGCTCTTTTCGTCGTCGCTTACGGGGTAGCGCTCCATCGGGTTCACCATTCCCTCCGGGAACAAGAAGAGGTCTTGGATTTTCAAAGAGTAGTCGGGGCGCGCGCTGGCTCCCTTTAGGATTTTGCTGACGACGGGAACGCTAAAGGCGTAGTTTATCGTGTCGTAGCCGGGCGCCCTTATCAAAAGCTCAAAGCTAAAGTCTTTTGCCAAGCCTTCTTTTTTAGCCTTTTCGGGCTCCACGCAGAAGGAATAGCCGCCCTCGGTCGCCTTAAAGGTGTTGCAAGGGTTCTGCCAAGTGGAGTCAAGCATTTTTGCGGGCTTTCCATTGTATAGAATCGTGATTTGCGCGTTTGACAAAGATTCAAATGTGGTGCCGTCGTAAACCGCGCCCGAAAAAATCGGGAAGAAAAAGTAGGGGTATTTTCCGCTTACGATTTCCGCGTCGCTGGTGTAGGACGAGCCGTGGTTGGGCCTCTTTGAGCCGCTTATGATTCGGATTCCGTCCATGACCAATGTGTCAACGTCGGCCATAACTTGCTTGGCCGTCTCAAGCTCGCTTTGCGCGTGGTTGACGCCGCGTCCGGAAATCGTGTATTTGGGCGGAATTCTGTTCAGCACATAGCATTCCGTGTCCATGCGGCAGTTTTCGCAGTCGCAAGTCAGCCAGCTGACGTTTTCGGCCTTCAATCTTTCGTACATGTCGTCCACGTGCGCGCGGACGTAATCTTCCATCAAGTTAGTGACTTTCATATCTTTTTATTATAGCGCCTTTTCATAAAAATGCAAGAAAAAAATTCGGGATTTTTTTTTCTTCCTATTGACTAATTCGCCAAAAATTTGTTAAAATCATCTTTACATAAATACGCTTAGGCGCAATCCCGTTTCTGCGCAAGAGCGGTTTTTTGCAAATTCATTTTTTGAGGTTTTAATATGTACGCTCTTGTTGAATACAAAGGCAAGCAGTATAAGGCTGAAAAAGGCGCCTTGCTTCAGGTTGACAAGATTGACGCCGAAAAGGGCGCCAAGATTGACATTGACTCCGTTTTGCTCGTAAGCGACGGCGACAACGTAAAGGTTGGCGCTCCCTACGTAAGCGGAGCCAAGGTTCAGGTTACGGTGGAAGATTCTTTCCGCGACAAGAAAGTTCTTGTTTTCAAATACAAGAGCAAGAAAGATTACCACCGCTTGATCGGCCACAGGCAGCATTACACAAACGTTCGCGTTGACGAAATCATCGCGTAATGATAAATGTCCTGCTAGAAAAAAAAGCCGGGCTTTTGCGCTGCAAGGCGGAAGGGCACGCGCTTTTTGACCAAAAGGGGCGGGACATTGTTTGCGCCGCGGCCACGGTTTTGCTGCGGACGGCGGCGCAAGTTCTTGGCGATTGGCCGGGAATAGCCTTTGAGGGCGCGGCTCCCGAACGGGGAACGCTTTCCTTTGAGGCAAAGGCGGACGGAGGCGAGGCCAAGGCCGAACTCAAGTTCGCGGCGGACTTTTTGAAAGCGGGCTTTGACAGCCTTGCCAAAGAGTTTCCGCAAAACGTTCAGTTTGAATGTAATTTGGAGGAATAAAATGGGAAGAAGTAAAGGCGGAAGCGGCGCTAAAAACGGCCGCCAGTCAAACCCCAAGCACTTGGGCGTAAAAAGATATGCGGGCGAGCAGGTGACAGCCGGCTCAATCATCGTAAAGCAGCGCGGAACTAAATTTTTCCCTGGCGACAACGCCAAGCGCGCCGGCGACGACAGCATCTTCGCCACGGCTGACGGAAAAGTTGTTTTCCACGAGAGCAACAACAGAAGATATATTTCCATCGTCACTGCGTAAGGAAAATATTTTCGAGAGCCGCCCGGTGGACAATGCCGGGCGTTTTTTGTTTTTGGTAAAATATGGTACAGTTTGCGGACGAAGCGGTAATAACAGTATCCTCAGGCAAGGGCGGAAACGGCTGCATTTCCTTTAGGCGGGAAAAATACATCCCGCTTGGCGGACCGTCCGGCGGCGACGGCGGCAAAGGCGGCGACGTTTACTTTGTCGTAAAGCGCAACATGCGCACGCTTTCTAAATTGCGCCGCCGTCCCATCGTAAAGGCCAAAAACGGAACTGACGGCATGAGCTGGGGAAAGTACGGCGCCGCCGGAGAGGATTTGGTCGTGCCCGTTCCGCCTGGAACAACGCTTCGCGACGCGGAAACCGGCGAGCTTTTGGTCGACTTTACCACGCAGGGCGAGGACGAAAAATTCCTTTTGCTTAAGGGCGGAAACGGCGGCTGGGGCAACATTCACTTTAAGTCGTCCACCAACCAGGCGCCCAGAATCGCCAACAAGGGCGAGCCGGGGCAGACAAAAAAGATTCGCGTGGAGCTTAGCGTTATGGCCGACGTCGGCTTGGTGGGCTTTCCCAACGCGGGAAAGTCTTCGCTCTTGACGGCCTTCACAAACGCCCGCCCAAAAGTGGCGCCATATCCGTTCACGACTAAGATTCCAAACCTCGGCGTTTTGCGCGTCGACGACGAGCGCGACATAATCATCGCCGACATCCCCGGCATCATCGAAGGCGCGAGCGAAGGCGTGGGCCTTGGCTTTAAGTTCCTAAAGCACATTTCGCGCACGCAATGCCTTTTGTTCATAATCGACGCGAGCGACGAAAACTATTTGACGGCTTACGACACGCTGGTGAACGAAGTTTCGTCTTATTCGGAAGAGCTGGCCAAAAAGCCCCGCATGGTTATGTGCAACAAAATCGACGTTGAGGGCGCTCTTGAGAGGGCGCGGGAAATAAAAGAAAAAATTCACGCGGCGGACAAAAGCGTTCCTGTTCTGTCCGTTTCCGTTATGAACAACACTGGAATGAAGGCGCTTAAAAGCGCTATAATAGAGCTGGCGGACAAGTCTGAAATTCAGGCTGGCGCCGCGCAAAAAGATGTTGGCGGCTCAAGCGCCTTTATGGCGGAGCGCGAATCCATTGACGACGACGCGGAAATTCAGTATCCGGGGAGCGAAAATTGAAACTAGCGATTTACGGCGGAAGCTTTAACCCCATTCACAACGGCCACTTGATGGTCGCCGAAACGGCTTTGGATTTGGGCTACGACAAGGTTTTGTTCGTGCCGACATTCATTCCGCCGCACAAGCAGCTTGCCGGCAGCGTAAGCCCTTCAAGCCGCTTGGCGATGCTGGAGGCGGCGATTAGCGGAAACCCAAAATTCGAGATAGAGCCTTGCGAAATTCAGCGCGGCGGAATTTCCTACACGATAGACACCGTGAAATTTCTAAAGGAAAAATACCGCGGTTCGATAAGCGGAAAAATCGGCTTGATACTGGGGCAGGAAATCGCCGCCGAATTCGGCAAGTGGAAAAGCCCGGACGAAGTGGCCGCTTTTTGCGACATAATCATCGCCACGCGGCGCAGCCTTGAAAGCGACAAGCGCTACGGAATTTTTTCAAGCAAGCCTAGCGGAGACTTTGCCGGCGGCATTGACGCGCAGGGCCAGTTTATGGGAATCGACAAGGACAAGTTCAAGTGGGACTTCATCGAGCTTAAGAATTTGGTTATTCCGATTTCTTCCACGGAGATAAGAAACCGCATATCGCAGGGAAAGAGCTGGAGATACTTGGTGCCTTCTTCGGTTTACGATTACATAACGGCGAACAGGCTTTATGGATGCAAACAATAGAATTGAACTTGCGGATCTTACCGAGCGCGTTCGGCAGCTTGTGATGGCTTCTGTCAGCGAGGAACGCTACAAGCACAGCGTGCGCGTGGCCCAGACTTGCGCCAGCCTTTGCGAGCGCTTTGGCCTTAATCCGCAAATCGGTTTTTTTGCCGGAATCGCGCACGACATGTGCAAAAGCATGGACGAAAAAAAATTGCTTGAGACCGCGTCGCGCGACGGAAATCAAATCCTAAAGATAGAAAAGGACCGGCCCGCGCTCTTGCATGGGCGCGCGGCGGCCGTTTTGCTAAAGGAAGAGTGGGGCGTTGACGACCCGGAAATTTTGGAGGCCGTGGCCAACCACACTTTTGGCAAGGCGGGAATGGGAGACTTGGCCAAGCTGCTTTACGTGGCCGACAAGATAGAGCCCGGCCGCGAGCAAGTGACCGAAGAATACACCGCGCGCCTTATGGCGATGACTATAAACGGCATGACCGCCGCGGTCGTCGGCGAGAGCATGGAATACCTTAAGGGCAAGGGAAAGAAAGTCGCCGCCGAAACGCAGGCTTTTTACGACAGCCTTGTTTAGCGGCAGGAGAGAATTTTATGCGCTTGAAAAGGCAGCACAAAGGAATCGTTTTTCTCGTTTTGATAGCGGCGATTTTGCTTTCTTTGGCCGTTTCGTTTTACGTGTACTTGCGCGCGGACTCGGTGCGCGGAAAGCTAAAGACGGACCCCATCATTAAAAGCCTCATCTTGCTTGAGGACAACGGAAAGCTTGTCTTGAGCGACGTTTTTTTGGCTTACGCCGAGTCCGGCAAGGGCGCCCTTGTGACTATTCCAGAAAACACCGGCGGCATTTACAGCTCGCTTGGCCGCGTTGACAGAATCGACGCGGTTTTTGAAGAAAAGGGCGTGGCCGCCTACAAGCGTGAAGTCGAAAAGCTGATTGACATGGACTTGGCCTACACGATAGAGATTCAGCTTGAAGACTTTGAGCGCCTGGCCGACTTGCTTGGCGGCCTTGAAGTCTTTATTCCCCAGCAAGTTGACGCCCGCGGCCCCAACGGAGAAATTTGGCTTTTGCCCAGCGGCGCCGTCCGTCTTTTTGGCGACAAGGTCCACACTTACATGACTTACGCGCTCAAGGACGAGGACGCGGACGCCGCCCGCGAGCGCAGGCAAAGCATGATGGTGGCGCTCTTGGCCGCCCTTCGCAAAAACCGCTCGCTGGTTTTTCGCCGCGACAACTTCAAGGACTTTTCATGCCGCTTTAAAAGCGACTTGAACCAAAAGGATTTTGGCGAGCTTTTGGAAATCATCGCCAGAATCGACTACGAGCGCGTCACCCAGCTTGAGGTCACCGGATTGAACCAAAACGTCGACGGAAAGCTTTTGCTCTATCCGTTCAGGAACGGCGACTTCATAAAGGAAGTCGTGCGCCGCGCCGTGTCTTCGATTATCGCGGCCTCGGACACTTCCAACGACCGCGCCTATGTAATTGAAATTCAAAACGGAACGAAAGTGCAAGGCCTGGCCCGCAACACGCAAATTCTTTTGCAAGGCGCCGGCTTTGAAGTTCTTAACGTGTCGAACGCGCCGTCCAACGACTACGCGCAGACAGAAATTGTTGACTTGATTGGAAACCCGGACGCGGCCAAATCGCTGGGCGACTTCATCAAGTGCTCGAAAATCACTGAGGCCAAGGTCGCCCCTGAATGGGAGAACGTTGAAACGCCAAACTTTGACTTTATCCTTATTCTGGGCCGCGACTTTGACGGCCGCTACGTTCACGGACAAAGCGGCGAATCTAAAGAGGAGTAACGGAAAATGGAAAATAAGACTGCTGAAGAAAAGGCGCTTGAATTGGCGCGCTTGGTTCAAGACGGAAAGGGAAGCGACGTTGCCGTCATCGACATTTCGGAATTGAACAGCTGGACCGACTATTTTGTGATTGCGACCGTGGCCAGCGCCGCGCAGTCGCAGGGAATTCAAAAGCAAATAAAGGATTCGCTCAAAGGATTGGGGCTTGAGATTCACAAGACCAACAACAAAAAAAGCGACGGCGACGATTGGAACCTAATCGACTTGGGAAACATCGTCGTCCACTTGATGTCAAAGGAAGCCAGGGAATTTTACGACTTGGAAAAGCTTTGGCACGCGGGAAGAAAGTTGGAATTCTAGCCGGTAGGTTAGAATTTTAGAACGCCGTCTTCGCCGTCGGCGAATTCGTTGTCCACAAAATCCTCGTTAAGAATTTCGTCGTCGTAGGCCGAAAAGCTGGGAACGCTTTCGTCCCACTCAAAGTCAAGAGCGTCGTCTTGCGCCAAGTCTTCGCTCACTTCGTCGGTGTACAAGAACTCGACGCTTTCTTTTTCTGAAAAATCGGGATCAGCGGACATATAAACCTCGATGCAAAGACTATATAACTTTGCGTTATTTTTGTCAAGCGCGCCCAAAAAATTGAGGTTTTGCGAAAGAAAAAACGCGCGGCTATTGACAAAACTTGCGGAATTTGTATAATTGTTTAAACTATGTCGGGTGAAATTTGCGTCCAGGCGCCGGCCAAAATCAATTTGGGCTTGCGCGTTCTCCCAAAAAGAGAAGACGGATTTCATGGCATAGAAAGCGTTTTTGCGACAGTGGGCTTGCATGACGACTTGCTCGTCATGCCTTTGGCGGAAAAAAACTTGTGCCGCGTTTTTTGCGACGAGGCGGAAGTTCCGCAAAAGAACACTGTCAATTCCGCGTACGACGCCGCTTTAAGCGTTTTGGGCGCGGATTTGCCGGGGGTCAGCGTTCAGCTAAAAAAGCGCGTTCCCTTGGGCGGCGGCCTTGGAGGAGGCTCTTCCGACGCCGCGGCGCTCTTGACGGCATTGCAAAAACTTGGCGTTGCTTTTCCCAAGGGGGCGGCCAACAAAATAGCCGCGCTTGTTGGAAGCGATGTGTTTTTCTTTCTTAGCCTTGACGGAAGGCCAAACGGCGCCGCCCTGGTTTGGGGAAGAGGGGAAATGGTTAAGCCAATAGTCCCCAGAAGTGATTTGCATTACGTTCTGATTTTTCCAGGCGTTCATTCTTCGACCGCGGAGGCATACGCCGCGATTGACGAAAGGCTGGGAAAAACGGAATCTGGGTGTTTGTCGCTGGAAGAGCTTGAGGGCGTTTACAGAAGTTCGCCGGAGGATTGGACTTTTGTGAATGATTTCACTTTCGTGATAGCGGACAAATATCCAAAAGTTAGGCAAGCGCTCCGCGACATAAAAGAAAGCGGGGCCTTGTTCAGCGATATGTCAGGCTCCGGCTCGACGGTTTTTGGCGTTTTTGATTCCGCCCAAAAGGCGCAAGACGCGATGAGCTTTCTGGCCGGCAAGTGGGACGCCGCTTTATTGTAAAACGTAAGGCAAGGAGAGGCCATGCAAATTACGGAACTGCGCATCCGAAAAGTGACGGGCGAAGGAAAGCTTCGCGCTTATGTGACGATTACATTTGACAACTGCTTTGTTGTTCACAATGTAAAGATTATTGAAGGCAAGGAAGGTCTTTTTATCGCAATGCCGAGCAAAAAGACCGCGACCGGCGAATACAAGGACATCGCCCATCCGATCAGCCCGGAATTCCGTTCCGAGCTGCAAAAGAGGATTTTGGACGACTACAACAGCGGAAAGGGCGTTGAAGCCGCTCCCGCTGGAAGCGATCCTTCGGTCGAATAAAATTTGATAAAATCCGCTGCGGTTTGTCCGCTTGCGGTTTTTATATACTTTGGGACGTCGGCAAGCGGTAAGCCAACGGTTTTTGGTGCCGTCATTCCACAGGTTCGAATCCTGTCGTCCCAGATTTTTTATAAAGGTTTATAGGGGTTATAAAATGGATTTGGTCATCAACGCTAAGACTCGTTCCACAACTGGCCGCGCCGCCGCAAGAAGAATGCGCGCGCAAGGCCGCATTCCTGCCGTCTTGTACAATCATGAAGGCAAATCGACAATGCTCGACATTGACGAAGTTGAATTCAACAAGATTTGGCGCAACGTCACGCCTTCAACATTGATAAACGTGACTGTGGACGGCACCGCTCACGACGTGTTCATCAAGGACACGGAGTACAACATTCGCAACGACAAAGTTTTGCACGCGGATTTCTTTGAGCCGGCCGCCGACCAGCAGATTACAATGAGAATGCCCGTTCACTTGACGGGAACTCCCGCGGGCGTTCTTAAGGGCGGCTTTTTGCTCAAGCAAGCTCCCGACGTTCAGGTTAAGGCTGTGGCTAAGAAAATGCCCGCCCGCATCGACGCTGACATTTCCGGCGTGAACATCGGCGAGAAATTCCTTGTGAAGAATCTCAATTTGGGGGACGGCGTGACAGTCATCACCAACGCGGAATTGGCGTTGGCGAGCGTCAAGCCGGCAAGATAATTTTTAGAAGGCCGAGCGAAAGCGCGGCTTTCTTGTTAACCGTCAGGCAGGGCCTCCGTTCAGCGCGGAGGCTTTTTCTTTATGCGCCGCCTTAATCCTTTTGAAGAAAATTTTGAGCGTTCTCTAAAAAAATTGCTGGACGGCGCGCGGCCTAAAGTTTTGGGCGCGGCGGTTTCTGGCGGGGCGGACTCGGTCAGCCTTTTGCTCGCCTTGACGGCCCTGCGTGACGCGAACGAACGAGGCGCGGCGAACGAACGCAAGCCTAAAAGCGGTGGCGGCGCGGCCTTTCCAAAAATCGTCGCGATTACGGTGGACCATTCGATTAGGCCGGAAGAAGAAAGCGCGGGCGACGCGGCTTTTGTCAAAAATCTTTGCGCCTCGCTTGGCGTTGACTGCATAGTGAAAAAATTGGAGCGGGGAGAGGCGGACCGCGTCGCCCTCGAACGCTCCAAGGGCTTGGAAGACGCGGCGCGCTTTTTGCGCTACCAAAAATTTGAGGAGGCGGCCAAGGAAAGCGGCGCCGAATTCATTTTGCTGGCGCACAACCAAAATGATTTTTTGGAAAGCCTTTTGATGCGCTTTTTGCAAGGCTCGGCTAGCGGGGCCGCCTCTGGAATCGCCGCGCGCAGGGGAATCTACTTGCGGCCGCTTTTGCAGACAAGTCGCGCGCAAATAGAAGAGTACTTGCGCTCAAAAAAAATAGAATGGCGTACCGACGCGACCAACTGCGACAATTCTTACTTGCGTAACAAAATCAGGAATTCGCTTGTTCCTTTTTTAGATGAAAATTTTAACGGCTGGAAAAAGGCTCTTTTGGCCGGGGCGGAAAAGGCCGCGCTTGAGGACGAGGCGCTGGAAGACTTTCTTGGCGAAAAGTTGCAAGCCCAAGAAGCGCCAAATGAAAATTCTTCGCAAGCCCAAGAAGCGCCCGCCGCTTTGGGCGCGGAGTTTTCGCGCTCGCTTTTTTTGTCAATGCCGGTTGCATTGCGGCAACGGCTTCTTTACCGGGCGCTGGATTCTTTTGGACAGGAAACGCGCGTTCCTTATTCTTTTGTCCGGGAAATTTGCGCTTGGCCCGAGAAGGACTTTAAAAACATAAGCGCGGCGGGCTTTGAGGCCCATTCAAAAAAAGACAAAGTTTTTATAAAAAAATCGCAAAAAGAGGCGACTGAATCAGGTTTTTTTGATATAATATATGGAAGCGAATTTTTAGGGGAGCCGTTTGTCCTTAGGTCTTTGGCCGTTGGCGACGCGCCTTCCCGCGCGCCCGGAGATGCTTTTTGAATATGAGAATTTTTTTTAAGAAAATTGTTTTTTTGAATTTGTTTTTTGCCGCGAGCCTTTCGCTTTTTCAAAACGCCTACGCTCAAAATTCAGCGGAAAAAAAATCCGAAGCCAGCGCGCAGATGGCCAACAGGCAGACCGCGCTGCGATATTTGCGCCTGGCCAAAAATTACGCCGTGCAAGACGACTGGCAAAAAGCGCTCGCCGCTTCAACCGCCGGAAACAATTACGATGCCAGCGTGGCCGACTTGTGGTACTTGATGGCGCTAAGCCAATACAAGCTTGGAGCGACGCGGAAAAAGGTTTTGCCGGTTTTGCAAAATTCTTTGGCAGGCGCGGAATGGGTCGACTACAACAAAAGCGGCGCCCGCATTTTTTACGCCGACTTGCTTTGTTCCACAGGAAAGCCCAAGGCCGCTCTTGAAGTTTTGGACGAACGGCCGATGATTTATTCCGCCGACGCGGAGTACGTGCGCATAAAGTCTTATTACGCTTTGGGCGGCGCGGACAATGTTGAAAAAGCGCGCGAAAAGGTTGACGTGTGCCGCCGCATTTATCCCGCCGACGAGCGCTTTCCAAATTTGTTTTTCGCGTACGAATACAAAATAATGTACCAAAAGAATTACGCTTCCGGAACATTTGACTATATGCCGCCTTCGTCTTTGGCGCGAAAAACCGCCGACTATTTTATTTCGCGCGTTCCCGAATACAACAAGCAAAACCCTGAGCTGGAATTGTACGCGGCGATTTTTGCGGAAGGCGAGCGAAAGACGCGCTTGCTAAAAGCCTTTGCCGCGCGCGGCTTTAAAAGCCCGGCCTTTGCGGCGGCGGCGTTGGAAGAAGGCGTTCTAAGCGAAGAGGAAGCCTTTGATTATTTCTTGGACTTTATGGAAAAGGGCGTTGACTTGTTCGAGATGGAACGCTTCGCTTCGGTTCTAAAGGACGACGGCGTAAAGAAGAAATTCTTTGACTACTTGAATTCTTATTCTGGAACTTTGTTTGTCGACACGAATCGCACGCTTGAAAAAAATTTGGATGTCGAGTACAAGCGTGGCCGCCCCGCGAAAATTCTTTACGACGCGGACAACGACGGCGGCTATGACTGGGAGGCCGAGCTTGATTTTGGCGCGCCGAAATTCGCGCATTTTGAGGACAAGAAAATCGACGTTTATTACGGCACTTATCCAAGCCCTGTCCGCATCGTCTTTCAGGAAGTTCCCGGCGAAGAAGGCGTCACGATTTTCAATTTGGCCGACGAGACTGTGGACGCGGAAATATTCACGGTAAAGGCGGACGAATTTTTGGCGGCGGCGGGCTTTAAGGACGACTTTTTCATTGTTGACGAAACCAGCCTTTGGAGCGGAACGACGCTCTTTGACGTTGACCGCTTGATTGTTTCGATAAGCAGCATGGAAAAGCCTTCAAAAGAGCGCGACGGCGCCTTGATTCGCTTTTCGATGCTGGACGGCCGCCCGTACGCCGCCGATTATTTGGTTGACGGAGTGTTGTACGCGCGCGCCCAGTTTTCCAAGCCGTTGACGCGCAACGTTGACCGCGACGGCGACGGCATTTTTGAGATTACCGAGATTTACGCCGACAACGACGGCTCGGTCGAAGTGAGCCGCGAGGATTCCGACGCGGCCACGCAAAACATTTGGGGAACGCCTGTTTCGCGGCCGAAAATTTATTTGCAGGCGATTCAAATCGACAGAAACAACGACACTATTCCTGATTTTGTGGAAGAGTATTGGTCAAGGGGAGGCCGCCGCTCCACTTGGGATTCCGACTACGACGGCGAGTGGGACGCGCGCTACACTGTTTTTCCGCAAGAAGAAGGCAATGGCGTTTCCGACTTGACAGAATTCTATGTCATGAGCGAAGGAAAAAAAGTTTCCGTTTCGATAAAGCTTTTGGACGGCGAGCCGGAGCTGATTATGCTGGGCGACTCCGAAGTTCAAGTTGAAAAGGGAAAGCGCGCGGGCTTTTATTGGGTTGGCGAACCCGGAACTGAAAGCCAGGAATTGAATTTGCTGGGGCAAATGACTGGCGCCGAGCAGGGCGTTTTGGCGCAGTTTGACGACGGCGATTATTTTTTGCAAGCCGTTCAAGTGGGAAAGAACATATATGGCCGCGCTCTGAAAAAGAGCGACGAGGTTAAGCGCGTTGAAAAAGAGAACGCGCAGGAAATAAAAGACGCCATTGAGAGAAACAAGGCGCTAGGCGGCAAGGGGTCGTCGGAGGCTTCGGTTGATGGAAAAAAATAAATTCTTCTCTTGTCCGTTCGCGCGAGCGCAAAGAAAATCCGCCGGCGCTTTTATTGGGGCCGCCCTTTGTTTTTTTCTTTTGGCAAGCTTTTCGTGCGCGACGCAAAAGCTTCCGGCTCCACCGGACGTTCAGTTTGACTACACAAAAAAGGACATTCATGACGCGGAAGTAAAGCGCATTTACGAATTGCTGCAAAAAAGCCCCGTGGAGGCCTTGTGGCGCGCGAAGCTTTTGGGCGACGAAGCCTTGTGCGGCGAGACGGCCGCCTTTGTCCGCGACGCTTTGTCCGCCCGCATGGAGCAAGGCGACCGCATTGAGGCCTGGACAATTTACAATTCGCTAAAGACGGCCGGCTTTTTGGCGCTTGCGGACGGCGTTTCAAGCCAAGAAAAAATGCGCGCCTTTTACTACGACGGCGTTCCCGGCGCGGGGGATTCGGCCAAAAACGCGTCGCCGGCGCTGGAAAACATTTCGGATTACATTCAGGGAACGGTGACTGTCTGGGTTGACCTTGGCGTGAAAATTCAAAACGGCATGGGTTACGCGGCGCGCGTAATCGGTTCCGGCTTTTTCATCGACCCGCGCGGCTATCTTGTGACCAACCATCACGTGATCGAAGAAATCGTTCACCCAAAAAACCAAGGCTACGGAAAGGTTTACGTCAAAATGGCCGAGGATTCCGACCAGCGGATTCCCGCAAAAGTCGTGGGCTACGACAGCGTTCACGACCTGGCGCTTCTAAAGACTGAAGCCCCAGTCCCTTACGTTTTCAACCTTGGCTCAAAGTCCCAGCTGAACGTGGGCAGCGTCATTTACGCGATAGGCTCGCCTTTGGGGCTGGAGCGGACGCTTACAAGTGGCGTCGTTTCTTCCACAGACAGGAAGCTCTTTACGACGGGCAGCGTAGTGCAAATCGACGCGCCGGTAAATTCCGGAAATTCAGGCGGCCCTTGCATTGACAAAAACGGCGTGGTTCAAGGCGTTGTCTTTGCCGGAATCGCAAGCTACCAAGGCTTGAATTTTGCCATTCCGATCGAATACTTAAAGCAAGACCTTCCGATTTTGTATCGCGGCGGCCAAAGAAAATTTCCTTGGATCGGCGCGTACGGAAAGACCGCCAAAGCGGGCCGCTCCTCTTACGGCTTGGAAGTCCTTTACATAAAGCCCGGAAGCGCGATGGACCGCGCCGGCATGAAGGCGGGCGACGTTGTCACGGCGCTGGACGGAAGGGAAGTCAAAACGCTTGAGAACGCGCAGGACATTTTGCGCGACTATGTTCCCGGTTCGATTATTTCTTGCTCTTACCTTGAAGGCGGCTCTTACGACGCGGAGAAACACTGCCTTTTGTATTTGACGGAGCGGCCCAAGAATCCCGGCTACGAGATTTACCAGGGCGACACGATTCAGCATTCTTTTACGGCGATTTTTGGAATGGAGCTGGTTCCGTCTTCGACTGAAAACAGGCGCGTTTACACGGTAAAGAGCGTGATTCCAGGAAGCTCGGCGGACGAAAACGGTTTTTCCGAAAACGACCCGCTTACTGTCGGCCGCGTTCAGTTTACCGACGAAAAAGACGCGATTCTCGTCGCCTTTTCAACAAAGAACAGGCGCAACGGGTACCTTGACATAAACATCGCGCTGCAGGCGATGCTTGACAGCCCTTACTATTTTTAGGACGGAACATTATGGTAGAAATGAAATGCAAGCGAAACTTTTGCATTGTTGCGCACATTGACCACGGAAAATCGACGCTGGCTGACCGCTTGATTCAAAAGGCCAAGATTATCGACGACCGCCAGATGATGAACCAAATTTTGGACAACATGGACATCGAGCGCGAGCGCGGAATCACGATAAAAAGCCAGGCGGTGACGATTCCTTACCGCGCCAAGGACGGCTTGGACTACGAGTTGAATTTCGTCGACACGCCCGGCCACGTTGACTTTAGCTACGAGGTTAGCCGCGCCATCGCCTCTTGCGAAGGGGCGCTTTTGCTGATTGACGCTTCGCAGGGCGTGGAGTCGCAGACTGTGAGCAACATGTACATGGCGCTGGAACAGAATTTGACAATCGTTCCCGTCATAAACAAAATCGATTTGCCCAGCGCCGACATTGAGGGCGTGAAAAAACAGATTGACCATGACCTTGGCTTGCTTCCCGAAGAGGCGCAGCTGGTCAGCGCGAAGACGGGGCAGGGCATTGACGAATTGCTTGAGGCCATCGTAACGCTTTTTCCGCCGCCGTCGGGAGACGTTAACGCTCCCGCGCAAGCCTTGATTTTTGACTGCCACTACGATCCCTTTAGGGGTGTCGTGGTCCACATTCGCGTAATGCAGGGCCGCATCAAGGCCGGCGACACAATCCGAATGATGAGCAACAACGCCGACTACAAGGTTGAGAACATCGGCGTGTTCAAGATAAAGTACGAGGACACCGGCGTTTTGGAAGCCGGAGACGTTGGCTACATCATCGCGGGAATCAAGACCGTTAGCGACGTTAAGGTGGGCGACACGATTACGCTTGCGGCAAACCCCGCCGCCGCGCCGCTTCCCGGCTTTAAGGAAGTCAAGCCCGTCGTCTATTCTTCAATCTACCCGCTTGACTCAAACGACTACGAGGAATTGCGCGACAGCATGGAAAAGCTAAAGCTGAACGACGCGAGTTTGGTTTACGAAAAGGACAATTCAATCGCGCTTGGAAACGGCTTTCGCTGCGGCTTTTTGGGCCTCCTTCACTTGGAAATCATCGAAGAGCGCTTGGAGCGCGACTTTGACCAAAGCGTCATTTTCACCGCGCCCAGCGTCCGCTACAGGGTTACGCTTACTAGCGGCGAGGAAACTTTCATCGACAATCCGTCCGAATATCCCGAAGGCCGCGTCAAGAGCGCGGAAGAGCCTTACATCAAGGCTTCAATCATCACGCCCGGCGAGTACATCGGACAAATCATGGCCTTGTGCAACGAAAAGCGCGGCGTTCAGACGAACATGCAGTACTTGGACGAAAAGCGCGCCGAGCTTACTTACGAAATGCCGCTTTCAGAAGTTCTCTTTGACTTTTACGACCGCCTTAAGAGTTACAGCCGCGGCTACGCCAGCTTTGACTATGAAATCATCGGCTACAAGCCCACTGAACTTGTAAAGGTTGACATTTTGATTAACGGAAAGAGCGTTGACGCTTTGAGCCAGTTGTGCTTTAAGGAGAACGCTTCGGTTCAGGCCCACAAGGTTTGCCATCGCCTCAAGGGCGAAATTTCCCGCCAGCAATTCAAGGTGGCCATTCAAGGCGCGATTGGAAGCCAAATCATCGCGCGCGAAACGGTCAATCCCGTGCGCAAGGACGTTCTTGCCAAATGCTACGGCGGCGACATCACGCGTAAGAGAAAGCTTTTGGAAAAGCAAAAGGAAGGAAAGAAGCGCATGAAGATGATTGGCGACGTGGAGCTTCCTCAGTCCGCCTTCCTTGCCGTTCTTAAGTCCGACGAAGACGAAGAATAGGAACGGTCAAAAATCATCGCGCCGCAATAAGGCTGTCGGCCGCGAGCGCGGTTTCTATGTCTTTGGCGAAAAAGTCGATTTGGGCGCGGACGCGGGTTAAAAAGGCCCGGTCTGTCTTCGCGTCCGTTCCGTCCGGAAAATGCAAGTAAAGGTACTCGCGGCCGCGCAGTTCCCGCAATATTTGCGCGTCAAGCGAAACGCTTTTGTCTCGAAAGTCCGAGCCGTCGCCCTTGGAAAGCAAGTCGGCCAGCGCGCGCAAGGCGGACAGTTCGTCGGCCAGGAAGCGGCGCGCTTTTTGGCCATTGCCAAAATCGTTTGCAAGCCCGCAATCATTGGATAAACCATAATAGTTGGAGGCGGCCCGGCCTAAATCGTTTGAAGGCCCAAGAACGGGCGCGTCCAAAATGTCCGCGAGCGGCCGCCTTTTAAGCCCCAAGTCAATTCCACAGTATCCCGCGTCAAAAAGGTTTGGAGCCCCCTTAAAGTAATCCCTAAAGAGGTCGGCATAGCCCAGCATGTTTTTGCTTGACCAAAAGACGCGGCCGTCTTTTCCAACGATTTTTTCTGTTCCTGGCGCGAAAGCGGCCGCGCAGTTTTGGGCTGGCCTAAAGCGGTCGGCGGTAAAAAAAAGCGCCTTGCTTTGCGCCGTTCCCCGCGCGTGGGTTCTTCCCGCGCTAAACGAAAAGTCCAAGCCCAAAACATAGACAGGAACGCTTTGCGTTTTTCTAAGGCGCAAGGCAAGGTATGTCGCTGTAAGCCCCACCGAGCCAAGCGGCGGCGCGCTTGTCGGAAGCAAGCCTTGTTCCGCAAGGCGGCCGATAAAGTGGTTTTTGTCAAACTCGCTAAAGTAAAAGCAAGCGTCCGCGCCGCAGTTTTGGGCTTGCGAACAGTTTTTGTCCGCGCAAAGGCGGCGGACGATGGCTGCGCGCGAAGTTAGGTCAAAGAAAAAGAGCGGGGAGGGGGCCGCAGTTTCTTTGTTTTGCGAAAATCCGATGTAGGCTTTTTCTATCGCAAGCTGGCTTTCGGTGGCTACGGCCGCGTCGATTTTTATTCCTGCGGCGGCAAGGGCGGGCAGGGCCGCGTCAACGGCAAGGACAAAAAAGCGCTCGTTGATTGCGGCGATGGCGGCGGCGTTTTTGGTCTTGCAATCGGTTTCGGTTTGCGCGGCTGGATTTTTGGCTTGCGATGCCTTTTGGCGCGCCAATGCCGTAAGCTCATCTAGGCTTTCGCCCGCGCCGCAAACCAATATTGGTTTTTCAACCGTTTTTTCCAGCGTCTCAAAGGGCAGGGCGGACGCGGCCGCAATCAAGTTCTTGAAAATGTTCTTGCAATAAAGGCGGCCAAGTCGGACAAGCGTAAGGCGGTTTTTCCAAAAGGCCGCCACGATGTTTTGCGCGCATTCAAAAAAGCTTTTGTAAAATTCCGCGTTAAACGAAACGCCCGCGCTAAAGTCCAGGCGCAAGACGCGGCGGAACTTTTTTTGCGCTTTGGAAATGAAGCTGTCCAGGCCGCGCGCGGTGTTTTGGCTTAAGGGAAGCAGCGTGGCGGCCAACTTTTGGTCTTGGATGGCCTTTTGGGCAAATTCATGCAGGGCTTCTTCCGCTTCGACGCATAAAATTTCGGACGAGGCGGCGTCGCATTTTTCCTTTAGTTCTTTCCAGCCGTAAAAAAGGCAGGGCGAAAAGACAAGGACCAAACTGTCTGGGAGAATCTCCAAAGCTGCGATTGCGGCCAAGACGCTTTTTTGTGGATTGTATTTTGAATAAAGAAAGCGGTTTTTGTATTGAAGGGTGTAGGCCGCTCCGTCCGTTTGACCGGAAAGGGCGGCCTGCGTTATTACAGGCTCGCCTGTGGACATTCGCTATTGCTTTTCGCCTGTGAAAACGGCCATAAATTCAGCCGAGTTGGACTTGATTTTGGGGCTGTTCTGAATCGCGGAGTTCACGACGACTGCGTCCGCTTCGGCGATTTCCGGCGCGATAAGGCGTTCCGCGTCCTCGACAGACGTTCCCGCTTCGTTGATTCCTGTGCAGCGCAAAACCAAGACGCTGTCGCTTGACGAAAGAATGATGGGGTCGGAAACTTCGCCCTGTCCAAGCTTGAAGGCGGCCTTCAAGAAGCCTTCGTTTGTAAGCGCGCCCTTCAATTCGGGCTTGTCCTCGACATTGCTCTTTCCGACCAAAGTCGTGTTGTTCCAGTTGAGCGCGAACGACGGCGTTGTCTTCTTTTCGATGGCGAACTTGGCGCAAGCGTCGTTGTAGCCCATTGTGGCGACGGCGGCGATAAAGTCGTTGGCGCGCGCCGTGTAGTAGTCTTGCACGATGCCTTTTTCGTTTGAGAAAATGTAATTTGTGGCGGCCTTCAAATCGTCGGCGTTGTCAAAATCCGGCTCGGATTTTTCGCCCAAGCATTTGAAAACGCCCCAGCCGACGTTCAACTCAATCGGAGAAGAAAGCGCGTCTTTTGCAAGCGACGTGATTTCTGAAACCTTTTCCTTGTCTTTGAGAAGACCCGCGATTTGGTACTGGCGGTTGGCGGAAATTTTTCCGCTTTCTGAATCGCCGCTTGTTTTTGTTGAATAAGAAGTGACCGCGTCTTCGAATGTGATTTCGGCGTTGCTGATTCTCTTGAGAACGTCCTTGGCTTTGGCTTCGTCGTTGACTGTGATGACGGCAAGGTCGTACTTTGCCAACTTGTCGGCATGGCTTTTTCCGAATTCCTTGGTCTTGTCTTCAGGGTAAGTCTTCATGCTGAATGCCGCGTATTCAAATTCGTGGGCTTCGCTTCCCATTTTGCGGATGAACTCGATTTCGGCGGAAGAAGTTTTTAGGCCGTACAATTTTTTGTTTCCAAAAGTCGAGAAGGATCCGAACAAGTCTTCGTAAGAGCGGCCCGCTGTAAGGGCGCTCACGACTTGCTCTTGGTTCTTGCGCTTTGCGTCGTCGGGAGTGGCGTTGTAAAGCGCCTGCGAGAATTCTCCGCTTTCGTTGTAGTACTGGTTGATGAGCGCGCGGTCAACGGCGGTGTCGGGCGCGAGCCAGCCGCTCTTGTTTGTCATGTCGCGAAGGGCCATCGGACCAACCACTTGGTTGAAGGCTTGGCTAAAGGCCATTGAATAGAAGAAAGAGGCGTACTGGCCGGAAAAGCTGTAGCCCTGTTGTTCCATTCTTTGAACGGCTTGGTTTGCGAGCGAATAGAATTCCGTTCCCTCTTCAAACTTAACGGGAACGCCGTCGTAGCTGCCGTAAGCGGGCAGGCGGTTCTGTCCGGCTCCTCCTGCGAGGGCGGGCACCAAAACAAAAATGAACGCGGCGATAAGCAAAATAATGATTCCGCCGATGCTGTAAAGTCCTTTTTTCATAATAAATACACCTTATTATTATAGTAAATTGCGAAATTTATTATAATAGAAATGAAGAAAATATTCAATAGATGAATGAAAAATAAAAAAGCGCGCGCGAAATAAACAAAAAGCGGCGCTCCCACTGCGCCGCTTTTTGTTTGTAAAACGTTCCTATTTATTCAGATATTCCAAAACAAGCGATCCCATTTTCTTGGTGCCGACGAGTTTTCCGGCGGCTTTTACGGCCTCGCGCTTGTCGCCCGCGATGTCGCCTGTGCGCCAGCCGTCGTCCAAGACTTTGGCCACGGCGTTTTCGATAGCCTTTGCTTCCTCTTCAAGCTTAAAGTCAAAGCGCAGGAGCATGGCGGCGGAAAGGATTGTTGCCAAGGGGTTGGCCAAGTCCTTTCCCGCGATGTCGGGGGCTGAACCGTGGATCGGCTCGTAAAGGCCGGGGCCTGTTCCGTCGCCGATGCTGGCCGAGGCCAACATTCCGATTGAACCTGTGACCTGGGCGGCTTCGTCTGTCAGGATGTCGCCGAACATGTTGCTTGTGGCGATTACGTCAAACTGGCGCGGGTTCTTTACCATTTGCATGGCGGCGTTGTCGATGTACATAAAGTCAAGCGCGATGTCGGAATATTCCTTGTGGACTTCCTCGGCGACCTTGCGCCACAAGCGGCTTGAGTTGAGGATGTTGGCCTTGTCAACTACAGTCAAATGCTTCTTGCGGTTTTTGGCAAAGTCAAAGCCCATGCGGACGATGCGCTCGATTTCCGGCCAAGTGTATTTTTCGGTGTCCCAAGCGGTCTTTCCGTCGGCGCTTGTTCCGCGCTCTCCAAAGTAAATGCCGCCCGTCAATTCGCGCACTACCAAAACGTCGATTCCGTCGCCGGCAATCTCGTCCTTAAGCGGGCAGGCGTCCTTAAGCTGCTTCCACATAACGGCCGGGCGAAGGTTGGCGAATACTTTCATTCCGCCGCGAAGGCCTAGCAAGGCTTTTTCCGGGCGAATCTCCGGGGCCACGTCGTCCCACTTGGGGCCGCCGACCGCGCCGAGCAAGGCCGCGTCGCTTGAAAGCGCTATGTCCAATTGTTCCTGCGGAAGGGGATGGCCAAACTTGTCGATGGCTCCGCCGCCCGCGAGGACGTTTTTATAAGTCCACTTGTGGCCGAACTTTTTGGCCACCGCGTCAAGAACGTTAACGGCTTCCGCCACTACGTCAGGTCCGATTCCGTCACCGGGAATCAAGGCGATTGTCTTTTCCATATCTGCACCTCAAAAAATACTGAATTTCTTTAAATATACTGAAAAAATATAAAAATGACAATAGGTTCAATAATAAAAAAGCGCGGCTCCCAGTCACGGATTCGGCGTTGCGAAACCGCTAGCTAGCTGTCTCGTTTCCTATGGAAACGAGGCCTCTTAAGGTATTGCAGTCGTGCTTACGCACTCCGCACGGCTCGCTACTCTCGAAGCGCAAAATGATTGCCTGCTCGCGTGAGCGAGCAAGTAAATAATTTCCTTGTGCAAAACGGAGGGCTTGCCCGACGTAGAGTTGCCGCCTGCCGCCCCGTTCCTTCGCGCCGCTTTTTGTTTAACCTAAACTAATTTATTAAAGTGTTTTTCGATATCCTTAATCAGCTTGTACTCAAAGGAATCGACTAGCGCCATCCACGAGGCTTCCATTACGTCGGAGCTTACGCCAACCGTCGACCAGGAATCCATTCCGTCCGAGCTTTCGATCAAGACGCGGACTTTGCTGGCCGTGGCGGCCTTTCCGTCCAAGACGCGGACCTTGTAGTCGGTCAGGCGGATTTGTTCCACCGCGGGATAAAAGCGGGAAAGAGCCTTGCGCAAGGCGATGTCCAGAGCGTTCACCGGGCCGTCGCCTTCGCCGGCGGTCACTTCGATTTGGTTGTCGACTTCCACTTTGATTTGGGCCGTGGCGTTTACGCCTTTTTCGGGCCGCGGGTAAGCAATTCAAAGGAGCCGTCGGCGCCTTCAAACTGGTAGCCTTCAAATTCAAGCTCCTTCATTCTTGCCATAATCGTCTTTACGATCGGGTCGTCCTTGGTGATTTGAGGCATGAACTTTTGAATCTTCTTTATTACCATCGAGCGTCCGGCCACTTCGCTCATAAGGAAGACGCGCGCGTTTCCGACGCTTTCCGGCTCCACGTGCTCGTAGGCAGAAGGATTTTTGAGAACCGCGTCGATGTGCATTCCGGCCTTGTGGGCAAAGGCGTTGGCGCCGACGTAGGGCATTCCTGGATTGAGCGGAAGGTTTGTGAACTCAGCCACGCGCTTGCAGATTGATGTAAGGAGCTTTATGTTTTCGCCGGGAAGGCACTCGTAGCCCATCTTTAACTGCAAGTCGGGAATGATCGTCGAAAGGTTTGCGTTTCCCGTTCGCTCGCCAAAGCC
>CADCCO010000010.1 GCA_902799965.1 uncultured Spirochaetaceae bacterium | reverse complement strand
TAGCGTAAAGTCAATCGACAAGGTTCAGGACAAATTTGAAATTGAGACAAGCAAGGGAAAATTCGCGGCAAAGGCAATAGTCCTTACGACCGGAGCCGAGCACAGAAAGCTAGGCGTTCCCGGCGAAAAGGAATTGGAAGGCCGCGGCGTAAGCTACTGCGCCGTTTGCGACGGCCCTCTTTTTAGGAACAAGACAATTTTTGTAATCGGAGGCGGCGACGCGGCTTGCGACGAAGCCAACTATCTTTCGCAGCTGGCCGAAAAAGTTTTTTTGGTCCACCGCCGCGACCAATTGCGCGCGCAAAAAGCCGTGGCCGACCGCGTTTTGGCCAATCCCAAAATCTCGGTATTATGGAACAGCGTCGTCGCCGAAATCAAGGGCGGCCAAAAAGTTGAATCTGTGATAATTATGGATGTCAAAACGCGCAAGCTTACCGAACTCGCGGCCGACTCTGTTTTTGTGAGCGTGGGAATGATTCCGCAAAACCAATTGCTTTCAACGCTTAAAACGGACGAGGCCGGCTACATCGTAACCGACGAAAAAATGCGGACGGCGATTCCCGGCCTTTACGCGGCGGGCGACGTTCGCTCAAAGCCTTTCCGCCAAGTGGTCACCGCCACAAGCGACGGCGCGATCGCGGCCTTTGAGGCGGCGGAATACATTCGGAGCTTGGCATAAAATGAAAAAAATCACGTTGTTTTTCGCGCTCGCGCTGTTGTTGGCGTTCCCCAAAAACGCCGCCGCGCAAAACGAAAGCCTAAACTTTTGGAGCGACTACCCCAACGAGGAATTGGCCGACGCGCTCGTTTTGCGAATGAGCGACGAAGAATTGTACGCGCAAATATTGATGTTCGGCTGGGCGGGCGCGGAGCCAAGCGACTTGCTCAACGAATGGGTTTCGTCGCGCGGCTTGGGCAGCGTGAAAGTTTTTGGCTGGAACACGGACAACACGACGCTTGTGGCGCGCTCGGTAAAGTCGCTGCAGCAAAAGGCGCAAAAGCGCGCTCTGCAGATTCCGCTTTTTGTCGCCACCGACCAAGAGGGCGGATGGATTCGCCACGTAAAGGGGAACACTTCCATAACGCCCGGAAACCTTTCCATCGGCGCGAGCGGCTATCCCTACGACGCGTATTATTCGGGCTACTACATCAACAAGGAAATCGCCGCGCTAGGCATCAACATGAATTTCGCGCCGACAATCGATTTGTACACCGACAAAAATTCCACGATAATCGGAACGCGCTCATTTGGCGAGAACGCAAGGAACGCCGGCATTTTGGGCGCGGCTTGGGCAAAGGGCTGCCTAGACGCCGGCGTGATTCCGACGGCCAAGCATTTTCCCGGACACGGCGACACGCAAAACGACTCGCACATTTTTTTGCCAAGCATCAACATCGACCAAAAAACTTTTGAGGAGCGCGAGCTGCTTCCGTTCAAGCTGCTGATTCAATCCGACGTTCCCGCAATAATGAGCGGCCACTTGAGCTTTCCGCAGTTAAGGCCGAACGGAGAGCCCGCCTCTTTGAGCGAATATTTTTTGACGGAAATCTTGCGAAAGCAGTTGGGCTTTAAAGGCCTCATCATAACTGACGACATGATGATGAACGGAGCAACGATGTACGCGGGCTCGGTTTCCCGCGCCTTTAGAATGGCGGTCGAAGCGGGAAACGACATCGTGATTTCCTCCACCACCGCGCAACTGGACGAGCCGCTTTGGACAGGAACAATCGCGCTGATGAAACGCGATTCCGCGTTCCGCGAAAAGGTCAAGGCCGCCGCGCGCCGCGTGATTCTTTCAAAGCTAAAGTATTACAAGAACAAAAAGCCCGCGCCCCTCTACCCCGACGAAAACACAATCGACCAATTCATCCCGGACAAGGAAGGACAAAAATTTTTCTTGGACCAAGCCTGCCGCTCGATTACCGTTACGCGCGCAAAGTCGCTTCCGTTTACAAGGGAGCTCGCGGGAAGAGTTTTGCTGTGCGGAAGCGAGCCGCAATTCTTTAAGGCTGGAAAAGAACGTTGGCCCAACGCCGGCGAATTCCGATTCAATTACGCGATGGGCCCAAACGAAACGCAATGGGCGGCGGATAACATTCCGCAAACAGCGAATGGCTACGACACAATCATAATTTGCGTGGCGGACAAAAACTCCGCGACCGCCGCGCGCAGCTTAAAGCCGCTTGCCAAGGCCGGAAAAAAAGTCGTGGTCTTTGCAATAATGTCCCCAGTATTGGTCGAAGACTTTGACTGGGCCGACACAGTTTTGCTGGGCTATTCCTATTCGCCCTACGCCCTGGAAGCGCTAGTCGGCGCGGCGGCCGGCGAGTTTGAAGCGCCCGGCGTGGAACCGATTGGCGAGTGAGCGGAAATCGTTCGCAAGACCAAAAAACGGCGCGGCCAAAATAGTTTGCAAGCCTAAGAAGAGCGGCCCTTCCCCATCACCAAGACGCGGCTTTGTTCCGTGAGCGAGCGCAAAAGATAAAAGTCCGTCGCGCTTGTAAGCAAAACCGTTATCCAATGTTTTTTGTTCATATGGTAGGCGGGAAAAATCGTTTTCTTGTCCACAAGGTCCGCGACGCGCTCCGGGTCGGCCTTTAGGTTCACCGTAAAAACTTTTTTGTCGCTCGCAAGTCCAAGATTTTTGTAAGAGATTTCCATCACAAGCGCAAACCATTTTTGGTTGGGGCAGCGGAAAACCGCCGCGTCTGAATAGCGCTTGGCCGCGCCTTCTTCTTGCGCCCACGGAAAGTCCGCCTTGCAATTAAACTGGCGCTCGATAAAGTCAAAGTATTTTTTGTGAATGTCTTCCGACTCAAAGCAGCGCTCGCAAAAATCGTCTACGATTTTTTGAACTTCTTCCCTGACGGCTGCAACAAAAGCGCCGCGGGCGCCGCGCATGTCAAAGGGCGCGTAAAGTTCGTCCGTCGCCGCGTCGTAAACTTGCGCCGTCAAAGTTTCTCCGCAAATTGCAAGCGTCGCGTAAAAGTCGCCGCCCGCAATAGTCTTTTTGCAAACATAAGATGCGCCGCGCTTTTTAAATCCAAAGTCCGCGAACTTTTCTTTTATCGGTTTTGCGGAAGAAAAAATGTAGCTGTAGTCCATGGGGGGAAGTATAGCGCATATCCTTATTTTTTTCTTGACAAAAATGAGGTTTGTAGTTATATTTAAATTAAAGACAATATTTTAGGGATTCAAAAAATGATTGTCTAACATTGCTAGGAATGTCGTGACTTGATGCAAGTTAAGCGCAGCATTCAAAATAGTGTTAGTCCACTTGTTTTCTGTTTTCTTAAAATAATGCCACCACATTTTAAATTTTCCTGCTACGGGGGTTACTATGTCCTTACGAGCAAAAGGAGGAATTATGGATAGGTTGGCTATTGATTACGTTCAAATCGGAATTCAATATCAATTTAAGAATTTAAGATTGCTGGACCAAGCATTCACTCGCAAATCTTATTCTGCAGAGCATCCAGAAGCGCAAAACAATGAAGTTTTGGAATTCTATGGCGACGAGATTTTAGATTTTTTTGTTACAAAAAAAATGTACAAAAAATTTTCAAAAATCATAAACAACGAACTAGTTTCTGAAAAAAACGAAGGAGAACTTACAAAATTAAAGTCAATCATAGTAAGCAAAGAAAGCCTAGCTCGTTGCATGCGCAATTTTGGATTTTCACAATTTCTATACTTAGGAAAAAGTGACATAGAAAATAACGTTCAAAATTCAATCTCTGTAAACGAGGATTTGTTTGAAGCTATTGTTGGCGCGGTCGCGGCGGATTGCAATTGGAATTACGACACATTGGAGAAGTTGTGCGACACAATGCTCCAATTTGAAACCATCAACAACTATCTTGCAGTTCTCGTAGCGGAAAAATCAAACGCCCTTGGTTTTGGAGAACCAGAATACACACCGATGTCATACCAACTTCAAAACATGAGTGATATGCAGCCTTATAACCTTTACGACCAATACCTTGTAGTTGACGCATTTGGAACCCCCAAAAATCCTAAAACCAGCAAATGTGAATACTATGTAAACATTGGCGGCAATTACTTTATGGGCATTGGAGACGGTGTCTTGCAAGCAAAATTGGACGCAGACGGAAAAGCTTATAGATTTTTGTGTCAAGAGGAAATAAAACGAAAATTTGAAAATATTGACTATGACAATCCCGCAAGCGCTCTGCATGAACTATTCCAAAAAAAAGTCATAATGGAAGTTAGATATGAGTTTAACGAATATCATGACGAAAACGGAAACCCGATTTGGAACTGCAAAGCGTTCTTAGAGGGATACGGAGAGTTTTCCGCCGACAACGTTTCTAAAAAGCAGGTCAAACAAGACGCTTCGCTAAAACTGTTGCGCTATATTGTTGAGACAAAAATAGAAAAAGCCGAAAAACCAAGGCCAATTATGCGTTTCAGTGGTGGATGCGTTCTCTGGACAGATGAGCAAAAAGCGGAAGCGGAAAAGAGGTTTCATAAGAACTTTGAAAATTGGGAGAAAAAATAAATGAAAAAGCAATATATGTTATTAGCCATAAACGCTGAGGGAAACTCAGTATACATTGATGACGTTCCAAACGGAGCAAAATGCAATTGTCATTGCGCTGACTGTGGCGGAGAATTAATCGCAAAAAACAACGGAAAAATAAAGCACCACCACTTTGCTCATGCAAACGGAAACGACAGTCTAAAGTGCAGCCAAACCGCTTTGCATTTACTGGCAAAGAAAGTAATTGCGGAAGAAAGTAGAATACCCATCCCGAAAAACAATACCATAGTATTTCATGAAGCGGACTCTATAGAGCTAGAAAAATATATGGAAGACATAAGGCCTGATATATATGCAACCTGCGAGAGCCGACCATTTATTGTTGAAATTTTAGTCACCCACGAAACCGATGAAGAAAAGCAACATAAAATCGTCGCACATCAAATTTCAGCGGTAGAAATAGACTTATCAGAAATGACATTTGAATCTAAAGAAGATGTCAAAAACGCCGTATTCAATCCGCGAAATATAAAAATTCTTTACAATGATGATGAAAGAATGATTTCAGAAAGAAAAGACTCGCTTTCCAGATTCGGAATAAAAATTCCCATGAGGCGAGGGTGCGTAATTCCGTGTCCATATGCAAAGAATTATGTTACAAGAAATTTCTGCGAACAGTGTGTTTTTTGTTTTTCCGAAAGCAAAGAATACATAAAATGTGGAATAATCATGCCCATTGTAGTTAACAAAAAAACCAGAGATACAGCCAACATTATTGCAAATCAAAGCATGGTTATGTTCCCAAAAGAAGCGGAAAAATACAACAAATCACATTTTGGCTTTAGGCTGCGCGAAGCGGTCAAAAACGCCTATATGTCGCAAATACTTTTACGAAGATAAGTCTATGTTTTTTTATAAAAACATGCTATAATAAATGAATACATAAGGCGTAATCTTATGAAAGCAGTAAATCGTATTCTTTATATCAGTTCTACATTTTTCCATATCAAAAATAGTGAACAAAAACACTTCGGGAGTTTCTTATGAGCTTTGGTCGCGTTTTGCTGTGCATAATTTTTCCTCCGCTTGCGGTGCTGGACAAGGGCTGCGGCTCAATCGTCATCGTCACTCTGCTCACTTGCTGCGGCTGGGTTCCCGGCGTAATCGGAGCGCTGGTGATAAATAATAAGTAGTTTTATAAAGCGCGGAATTTATTCCCGCCTTAAACTCTTTGTATATTCACAATACGGATAATTCGTGCAGCCTAAAAACGCGTGATGTTTTTTATCATAGCGACGAACAAGAAATCCGCCGCATGAGGGACATTTTATTGGATTCAATATTATCTTAGGATTATTAAGAGTATAACGGCATTTCGGAAAGTTTGAGCAACCAACAAAACTCTTGTCGCCATTTTCAATTCTAAGCAAGCGACCGGTCTTACAACGAGGACAATTAACGCAATCCTCAGCGACCGCTTCTTTCATAGCAACATAGCAAACCGACTTAGATTCCTTAAACTCCTTAAAAAAAGGCGAAGGATTATTGCAATCTGTCAAAACAAAAGTTCTGTTTCGCGTTCGTGTAATCGCAACATAAAACAAACGCCGTTCTTCGGCAAAATCATATTTTTCCGCGTTAGTCAAAACAAGGTTTAACACATTATCATCTGCAATCTGATTAGGAAAGCCTAGCGTATCGTTTTTAAAATTTAGAATAATGACATTATCCGCTTCCAACCCCTTAGATTTATGCGCTGACATAAAACTGACAGGCAAGGCAGGATTTGGAATGTATTCAAAATATTCTTTCCTGTTTCTATAAGAAATCTTAAAAAGTCCCGATTTTTTTGCAATTTCACAGTCGTAATTAGTTCGTCCTAAAAGCAACACTGACGAATTGATGCCAAACTCAGAAATAATTTTATTTATCACCTGCCGCAAAGTCTTTTGGGGATCTTTCTCATATCCCCAAAAGACAAGAGGATAATCAAGAAACTTGTCAGATCGTAAATCTTTTCGCAATTGCATAGGATTCTGCAAAACAAATCTAGAAGCTTCATCTATTAGCTGCTGAGAATTACGGTAAGTCTTTTCGATTTTTAAAATCTTTGTATAACCAAAATATTTTTCGAAATCCGTAAATAAAGAAATGTCACTTCCTGCAAATCTATAAATAGACTGCCAATCATCGCCAACGCAAAAAAGCTTTGCTCCAGTTTTGTCAGCGATAGCTTTTAGAAGGCTAAAACGTGATTTTGATATGTCTTGATATTCGTCAACAATCATATACTTGTAATTTGGAATTTCACATCCTTCACAAACACTCTGAGCCGCATGATTTATCATATCCGAAAAGTCAATCGCATTATTTAACGAAAGATACTCTTCATACTCTAAAAGAATTGTTTCAATTATATTCAGGAAAAGCGTTGTACGTTCACGCAAAAAGAAATTCTTTTCTTCGGAAAAATATTTTTTTCTCAAATCAGCGATCTGCTCATTTTTATAATTATTCGACTTAAAAAGCGTAATAAACGTACAACATAATTTTATAAATTCTGAAAAATACTTGTAGCTTTTTCGCGCATATACCGTGTTAAATATATCCACAAAATCACGAGGCTTAAACTCAACTCCGTTATCTATCAAAAGTTCTTCCAGACGCTTTAACAAAACACCTTCAGAATTATAATAAGAATATGTTTCAATCAGTTTAGTGCCGTTTTTTTTATGAAATTTACGTTTCCACTGAATTCCGTCCAAATATTTTTTTTCTTCAACAGAAGAGAGCCAAGGAACCGTGAATTCCTTTGAAATGCCAAAATGCTCTAAATAAATATCATAATCAACAAGATAAAAATCTGGCCTATAATTTTTCCTCGACAAATCTTCGCTTTCATAAGGATAAAGCTTTTCATATTCATATTTTATTCCATTCATGAAGAGATAATTTGCGATTTTTGTTTCTTCAAGACTTTTTACGTTTTCATTATTTAATGTCTTATGAAGCTTGGCATTCTCAATACTTTTGTCAGAAATATATTTTTCTCTATCGTATTTAGATTTTAAGGTTTCAAGGTCAGCATTTTTTTCACTATCATACAACTCGCCGAGAGAAGAATAACTCTCCATGTCATCAGGAATTTCAAGAAAATAGGCAAAATAATCAGTTAAGTCTTTTACCAGATTCGGATGGTTTAACAATTCATTTTCAAAAAAATTATGAACAAACTGAACAAGTTCATTTTCATCTAAAACATTCGGGCATCTTCCATTTGCATTTTTTATTATTTCAAGTCCTAACTTATGAAATGTAGTAGCCGAGGCGTTTATTCCAAGTTTATCCTGAATTCGCTCCGTCATTTCTTGAGCTGACTTTCTTGTAAAAGAAAGAAGAAGAATTTCTTGCGGCTTTACGCCCATTACCTCCGTCAAGTATTTTACTTTTGCCGCAATGGTAAGAGTTTTTCCACTGCCTGCCCCTGCCAAAACCAAAATTCTGTCTTCATCTGTAATAACCGCTCTTCGCTGCTGTTCGTCAAGGCTCTTGCCGTCTATATTAGAAAACAAAGCGTCATATTTGATAGATTCATTCTGAACAAAAGATTCATTTGCCTCTTCAACGTAATCGCTTAATGACTTAAAAGTATTTTTAAAACGCCTTATGTTCTCAAATGAATCCGTATATCGAAAAAAATTAAATCGAGACAATTCCGTGTACAACCAATGCCATTTTTCAGCAAAAAGCATTTCGCCTTTCTTTGAGATGTAACGAGTTTTCAAACAATCAAAATCAGCAAAAAATTGGTTAATGGCTTCTTTATGTGTCGAGTACACATCATTAATTTGATTTTTTTCTTTCGTGTCTATTTCTTTTGACTTGCAATGTCTTTTTGTAGAAATAAAGATTATCAAGAAAAATATAATTGGAATTGCGAATGAAAAGAAGAAGAACAACATATAGTTATTATACTGCAAAATCTTTTTTTATAAAAGACAATCTTATTCCGGCCTTATCCGCGTTAGGGATGCGCAAGGCGCGCAGCGTTGCGAAACGCAGTGGAGCAATGGAGCGAAAGCGGAACCTGGAGCAGCCCGGCGGCGTGAGCGGAGCGAACGTCGCAACGCCCGAAAAAAAATCCCTTGCCCACGCCTCCCCTCTTGCGCTAATATAATTCCATGAACGAAATCTACGACTTCATTAAAAAGTGCGGGGTGTATTACCTTGCCACTGTGGACGTGGACCAGCCTCGCGTCAGGCCCTTTGGAACGATCGACTTGTTCGACGAAAAGCTTTACATTCGCGGCCAATCCCAAGGCGGAGCTTTCTTGCTTTGACGGAGCGGCGGGAACGTGGCTTCGCGTGGCGGGCCAGCTTGTGAACGACGACCGGGTGGAAGCAAAAAAGCACATGCTCGACAACTACCCGGACCTTCGCAGAATGTACGACGAAAACGACGGCAACACGCAAGTCCTTTACTTTAAGGACGCGACGGCGACGTTCGCCAGTTTCACCGCCGAGCCAAAAGTAATTAAGTTTTAAGAAAAATTATTAGGAGCTATTTATGCCGATGATTCAAGCAAAGGTGACGATGGAGTTGCCGCAGGAAAAGCGCGACGTTCTCAAGGCCGAATTTGGAAAAGCGATCAGCCTTTTGAACAAGCCCGAAAGCTATCTTATGATCGACCTTTCGGACAAGGCCGACTTGTATTTTGGCGGAAAAAAATTGGACAAGGGCGCTTACGTGGAAATAAAAGTTTTGGGGAACGTCGACGCCGGCGCTTCTAGCAAAATGACGGCGCGCGTTTGCGAAATCCTGCAAGCGCAGTTGGGCATTCCGGGCGACGCGGTTTACGTAAGCTACTTTGGAACTTCCAACTGGGGCTGGAACGGAAGCAACTTTTAAAGCGCGATGATTTTTGACCTGAGCGTCGTAATAAAGGCGCAAGAAGAAAGCGACAAAAATTTAATTCAAAAAAAACTCAACGCGGCGCTTAGGCAAAAATATTCGGGCGAAGAGCGAGCCGAATTTGTCTTTGTAAAAAAATCGATCGACGCGCGGCACGGCCAGTTGAAATTTTGCCTGCGCTACAAAGCGTTCGTCGGCGAAAAACCCGCCCAAGCCCAAAAAGAATTTTCGTGGCGCAAAGCGGACGGCTCAAAAAAAGTCGTTGTGGTCGGAAGCGGCCCCGCCGGACTTTTTGCCGCCCTAAAACTTTTGGAGCGCGGCGTTAAGCCAATCATCATCGAGCGCGGACGGCCAACCAACGAGCGAAAGCGCGACATCGCGGCCATAAGCGTAAAGGGAATCGTTGACGCGGACAGCAACTACTGTTTTGGCGAAGGCGGGGCCGGAACTTTTAGTGACGGAAAGCTTTACACGCGCAGCGACAAGCGCGGAAACATCGGCGAGGTTTTGCAAACCTTCGTTCACTTTGGCGCCGACCCAAAAATCTTGACCGACGCGCATCCGCACATCGGAACGAACAAGCTTCCGCAAATCATCAACAACATGCGCCAAAAAATTTTGGAGCTGGGCGGAGAGTTCCACTTTGAAAGCCGCGTCGTGGATTTTATTATTGACGGAGCGAACGAAGGAAAGCCCAAAAGCGAAAGAGGCGGCGCCCCCGCTCTTGGGCTTGCTAACAACGCCGCTCTTGGGCTTACGAACGCTTCCAGCGCAAAAATCGTTCGCGGCGTTGTGACGCGGACGGCGGACGGCGCGCAAAAAGAATTCCTTGCCGACGCGGTGATTTTGGCCACGGGACATTCCGCGCCTGACATTTACGAAATTATAGCGCGCGCAAGCCCCGAATCGTTGGAAGCGAAGACGTTCGCCGTCGGAGCGCGCGTGGAGCACCCGCGCGAGTTGATAGACAAAATCCAATTCCACGGAAAGCGCCAGGCCGCCGGTCTTGGCGCCGCAGAATACCGCTTGACCGCGCAAATCGACGGGCGCGGCGTTTACTCTTTTTGCATGTGCCCCGGCGGCTTTGTCGTTCCGTCGGCGAGCGGCCCGGAAGAAATTGTCGTAAACGGAATGAGCGCCGCCGAGCGCAACTCCGCTTGGTCCAACGCCGCCATCGTCGTGGAAACGCGGCCGGAGGATATAGAAGAAATCGCGCGGGAATTGTCGGCCGACCAAAAAGCCGGCGGCGCGGATTTTGGTCTTGCCAACGATTCCCTTGCCGGCTTGCGCTTCCGCCGCTGGCTGGAACGCGAGACATGGCTTCACGGCGGCGCGAGTCTTGGCCTTGAATCCAACCCTAACGCGGCGCCCGCCCAGCGGCTCGTTGACTTTTTGGCGGGCCGGCCAAGCGAGTCCCTGCCCCGTTCCAGCTACACACCGGGCTTGGTTCCAAGCCGCTTGGACTTGTGGCTTCCGCCCTTTGTCGCGCGCCGCCTTAAGGAAGGCTTTAAGGCTTTTGACAAAAACATGAGGGGCTTCATTTCGCCCGACGCGCTTTTAATCGCAAGCGAAACGCGCACTTCAACGCCGGTCAGAATAAAGCGCGACAAAGCGACTTTTGAATGTTTAGGGCTATCCCGCCTTTACCCTTGCGGCGAAGGAAGCGGCTGGTCGGGCGGAATCGTTTCCAGCGCGATGGACGGCCAAAACGCCGCCGCCGCGCTTCTAGGCCAGTGACCAGTTTTGGTTGCCGCGCTTCTAGGTCAGTGACCAGTTTTGGTTGCCGCGCTTCTGGGCCAGTGAAGCGTTTTGGGCTTGCGAATTCCATAAAATAGTGATAAAATAATTCATTATGTTAAAAAAGAATTTTTTCGGCATTTTTACGTTCGCCATCTTAAATCTCTTTCTCGCGCTGTTCATCATCCAAGAAAAAAATTACGTAAAGCAAGCGCGTGAAGTCGCCGTTCAGTTCAAGATGAATTTTCTAAAAGACTCCGTGACAAATTTCATTCACGAGTTCACGCAGAGCAGAGCGGATTCAATAGAAATTTTTGACTACACAGTTTCAGAACGTGAAAACAACCTTCGCGACGAATTGCACAACGCAAGCAGCTTGGGAAGCGTAAAATGGATTTTGGACAAAACGTTCACGTCGCAAGACCCGCGCGAAATGTGGGCCTACATTCTTCTTTCAAGCGGCGAAGAAGTTCTTGCCACAAAAAACATGCCGGACACTTGGGACTATTCGGAACGAAGCCTTGACGAAATTTTTTGCTCTTGGCGAAAAATCGAGCTTCCTGTCGGCAACTTGTATTTTGGAATCACGCAAGAACGACTTTACAACACAATCCTTTCAATCGTAAGCTCAAAAATTCACAACTCGCATTTTGTCGAGGAAACCTACTATTGGATAAACGAAATCAAAAACTACAAGGGCGGAAAAGACTACGCCGTTCGCTTGATACACCCCAACCCGCGCTCGTCGGAGGGAATGCTTCTTTCAACCGACATGCAAGACGCGGTGGGCGACTTTCCGTATGAGCGGGAACTTGAGGAAATCAACAAGAGCGGAGAATGTTTCAACACATACTACTTCAAGAAAAAAGACTCGGACAACTTTGCGCGAAAAATCACCTACTCAAAATTATATAAGCCGTACAATTGGATTGTCTGCATGGGAAGCTACTACGACGACATCTACGATTATGTTGACACGATAAACAAGTTCCGCGGAAAGTCAGTTTCCAAAATCGCGATTCCGCTCATAATCTTGCTTGACCTTCTTTTGGCGGCATTATTGATTCGCCAGATTTACACAGAGCGAAAAAAATCCGACCCCATGAACGCGCAAGCGGCGCGCGACCCCCTTACCGACGCGAGCGCTCAAAAATTCGGCGAAGAGGAATTGAAAAAAGAATTTGCCGCTTGGAAAATTTCCGGCGACAGTCCTGCCATAATGCTAATGGACGTGGACAACTTTAAGACCCTCAACGACACTTACGGACGCGAAGCCGGCGACTTTGTTTTGGTTCAAATCGTCCGAAGGTTCTACGAGCAAAGCCGCGCAAGCGATATGTTAATTCGCTGGAACGGAGACAAGTTCGCAGGCGTTTTCTTTGGAATGAAAAAATCCGACTGCTGGAGCTACGCGCAAAAATTGCTCGAAGCGGTTTCTTCGCAGCAAATTCAGTTCCGCGACAAGGCGATTCAAGCCACGGTTTCGCTGGGTTTTTCTTTCTTTGAAGAGAACGACAAGAGCCACCAGCAAGCGCTTGAGCGTGCCGACAAAGCTCTAAAAGAAGCCAAGGGCGCGGGCAAAAACCGCGCGAGGGTTTTGTAAAAAGAGGCTGCATGAACAACGCTGCAAACCAACAACCGCGCGAAAAGACAATCGCGCGAACATCAGTCATAAGCATTTTTGCGAATGTCGCGCTGGCCGCATTCAAGGCTTTTGTCGGCATTGCGTCGTCGTCAATTTCTATAATCCTTGACGCGGTCAACAACCTTTCCGACGCGCTTTCTTCAATCATCACAATCATCGGAATAAAGCTGGCCGCCAAAAAGCCCGACAAAAAGCACCCTTACGGCCACGGACGGATTGAATACATAAGCGCGAGCGCGATTAGCGTAATCGTCCTTTACGCTGGTCTTGCCGCGCTAAAGGAATCGGTTGAAAAAATAATCCGTCCGCAACGGCCCAACTACACAAGCGCGACAATCGCTATTTTGGCGGCGGCCATATTGGTCAAAATTTTCTTGGGCTTTTACGTAAAGAGCGTCGGAAAAAAAGTTTCCAGCAAGGCGCTTGAGGCTTCTGGCGACGACGCCAAGAACGACGCGCTGCTTTCCGCGTCGGTTTTGGCCAGCGTTTTGGCGATGAAGTTTTTCGGCGTTTCGCTTGAAGCGTATGTCGGCGTTTTGATTTCCATTTTCATCATTAAGAACGGAATTGAAATTTTAAAGGACACCTTGGACGACATTCTTGGCGCGCGCGTTCCCCGCCAAACCGCGATTGCGGTAAAGCAAACGATTTGCGAAACGCCGGGCGTGCACGGAGCCTACGATTTGTTCCTTAACGACTACGGCCCGGATCGATTGCAAGGTTCCGTCCATGTCGAAGTTGACGACACGATGACCGCGCAAGAAATCGACGAGCTTTCAAACCATATAATTTTAAGCGTCTACAAAGAGCACCGCGTGATTTTAACCGCAGTCGGAATTTATTCGCGGAACACGCGCGAGCCGGAAGCGGTCGCCGCAAAGGAAAAAATCATTTCGCTTTTGGAAAGCTACAAAAACGTTTTGCAAATGCACGGCTTTTATTTTGACAAAGAAAAGAAAATCATAAAATTTGACGTGATAATTTCTTTCGACTCAAAAGACCGCGAAGGCGAATGTTCTTCAATCCTGCAAGCGGCGATGCAAGAATTCCCCGGCTACAGCATTAAAATCAACCTAGACTCCGACATGAGTGACTGACAGCGCTTGTGAGAGCGCAAGTGGATAATTTTCCTTGCCAGCCCGACGCGAAGCGGCGGACTAACGCAAAAGGTCCGCCCCAGGAGTAAGGCGGACCCAGATATTTTTAACTTTTATTTTAGACTAGTCTTGCAAAGCCTCGTAGCCTTCTTCGCCGGTGCGAACCTTTACGACGTTCTGAACGTCGTAAACAAAGATCTTTCCGTCGCCGATATGGCCAGTGTACAAAACTTCCTTGGCCGCAGTGATTACAAGGTCAACCGGAACTTCGCTTACAACGATGTCAACCTTAATCTTAGGCAGCAAGCTCATTTCCATTTCTACGCCGCGGTACTTTTGCACGTGTCCGTGCTGAACGCCGCAACCCAAAACGTTTGTGACCGTCATGCCGGTAACGTTGATGTCGTTCATCGCGTGCTTAAGCTCGTCGAACTTGCTGGCGCGAGTGATGATCGTAACCATATGGAACTTGGCGCCGGGCTTTTTTGAAGCCTTTGTCACAGGAACGGCCTTTTCAACAGGAACGTCGCCAGTAACGCCTTCGCCAAGATTGGCGGCGCTAAGTCCGCCTATTCCAGCGGCGCCTTCCGTCATAACTTGCGGAGCCATGATGAATCCGCCGTAAGCGCTGTCGATTCCGTGCTCCAGCTTGTCAAGGCCGATTACTTCTTCTTCGCGGCTGGCGCGAAGGCCGTGGAACTTCTTGATCAAAGTGAACGTAATCAACATGCACACTGTTGTCCAAGCGACGATTGTAAATTCGCCCAAGGCCTGAACGCCAAGGTGCCCGAATCCGCCGCCGTAGAAAACGCCGCTCTCTACGTTGAACAAGCCGTCGGACAAAGTTCCCCAAATGCCGTTCGCAAGGTGAACGCCTACGGCTCCAACAGGGTCGTCGATGTGAAGCTTGAGGTCCAAGCCTTCAACAACGATTACTACAATGATGCCGGCGACGATTCCGATGATTGTCGCTCCAAGCGCGTCAACAGTGGCGCAAGTCGGCGTGATGGCTACAAGGCCGGCGAGCGAGGCGTTCAAGGTCATTGATACGTCGGGCTTTCCGTTCTTGAACCAAGTGAAGAACATCGTCGTGATGGCGGCGACGGCGGGAGCGATTGTCGTCGTTGTGAAAACGGCGGCAAGTCCGCCAACTCCGCCCAACTGGGTGCAAGCGGCGCCGTTGAATCCGTACCAACCGAACCACAAGATGAACGTTCCCAAAGCGCCAAGAGTAAGGGAGTGGCCGGGAATGGCGTGGGCCTTTGTGACCTTGCCGTTCTTGTCGTAGTCGTACTTTCCGATGCGGGGGCCAAGGAAGATGGCGCCGATCAAAGCCGCAACGCCGCCAACAGAGTGGATGGCCGCGCCGCCGGCAAAATCAACGAATCCAAGCTGGACCAACCAGCCTTGGCTGTTCCAAACCCAGCCGGCTTCAATCGGATAGACGACCGCGCTGATTACCGCTGAATAAATGCAGTAAGCGCTGAACTTAGTGCGTTCCGCCATGGAGCCGGAAACGATTGTCGCGGCTGTGGCGCAGAAGACCAAGTTGAACACAAAGCTTGACCAATCAAGTTCGGCAAAGTTTGTGAAAAGCTGCAAGTTGGGCTTTCCGATAACGCCGAACAAATAATTTTCGCTCATCATAAGGCCAAAGCCCAAGAGCATGAACATCGGAGTTCCGATGCAAAAGTCCATCAAGTTTTTCATGATGATGTTTCCCGCGTTCTTTGCCCGCGTAAAACCTGTTTCGACCATGGCGAAGCCGCATTGCATAAAGAACACAAGCGCCGCGCCGATTAGGAACCATACGCTCCAAACTTCATTCATAACGTTTCCTCCTAGAGTAAAAAAAACGACGGGGCCAGACCTCCGCGCCACGCGTTCGCGCGAAAAGTCCGGCCCCGTTGCCGTTTAAAGAAAAAAGGTCGCGGGAACTCCAGTTCCTGCGACCTCATCGTCTTATGTTTTGATTTATAGCGCTAATGAAAAAAAGTGTCAATAGGGATTGACAAAAAAATAAATTTGTTTTATAAAATGCAACTATGTTGCAAAAGTCGTACCACACCAAGACAAGCGATTTGATAGCCCAGTTCATCCAGACAAAAATGGACCACGGCTTTACCGCGGCGGAACTGTCGGCCTTCCTCAAAAAAAACGGCGTGGACGTAAACAAGACAACCGTTTACCGTAACTTGGACAAAATGACCGAAAGCGGAAAACTTGCAAAGCGCAAGTCGATGGTTTCCGACGGCTTTGTCTACCAAACGGCGGAAGAGGAAAACCACTGCGCGGAGCACATTCACTTTCAGTGCAGCAAGTGCGGCTCGGTGATCCACCTTTCCGACAAAAAAACGGAGCGCTACTTAAAGTCGCTTTCGGACGACTTGGGACTTCAGATAAATCTGAACCTTTCTTCGCTAAACGGATTGTGCCAAAAATGCAGGAACGAAAACTAAACAAACGCGCGCTTTTCTTGGCCGCCGCGCTTGTTGCAATCGCGCTTTTCTCGATTCTTTTTTCCGCCGCGGAACGCTTCCACGAATGTCACGGCGACGACTGCCCTATTTGCCTGCTTTTGCAAATCACGGAACAAAACATAAAGCTTTTGTCACTGGCGCTGTTTTTTGCCGTCGCCGTCGGCGGCGCAAGATTTAAAAAAATTCAGGACGCCTCGATTCTTTGCGGGCCGGCTCTTAAGTCCAATTCGCTGGTCTCGCAAAAAATCAGGCTTAACGTTTAGGCAAGCGCAAACATCCAAGCCGCGCCCATCGCGGAAATATTAAACAAAGAAATTCAATAGAGGTATAAAATGAACAAGACAATCAAGACAATTATTTTTGCCGCGGCCGTCGCGCTTTTTTCATGCGCCTTCGCCGCTTCCAAAAAATCCATCGTTTGCGTGACTTACCCAGAATACGATTGGGTGATGAACATTCTCGGCGACAAGGCCGCAAGTTTTAACGTCACGCTCCTTCAAAACAACGGAACGGACTTGCACAGCTACCAAGCCTCAATCAAGGACATCGCGAAAATTTCCGTTTGCGACATGCTGGTGTTTGTAGGCGGCGAAAGCGATGAATGGGTTGAAAAAGCCGTCGCCGAGGCAAAGAACAAGAACATGATTGTGGTGAACATGATGGAAGCCCTTGGCGATAAAGTCAAGGAAGAGGAAGTCGTCGAAGGAATGCAGGCCGAAGAAGAAGATGAGCATGAAGAACACGATCATGAGCATGAACACGCCGACCACGACCATGATCATGACGGCCACCATCACCACCACGACGAAGTCGAGTACGACGAGCACGTTTGGCTTTCGTTAAGGAACGCCGCCGCGCTTGTTGAAACGCTCGCGCAAAAAATCTCCGAGCTTGACTCCGCCAATGCCGCCGTCTACAAGGCCAACGCCGCTTCTTACGCCAAGGCATTGACCAGCCTTGACGCGCAGTGCAAAAAGGCTGTCGCGGCGGCCGCAAAGAAAACGATTTTGTTCGGCGACCGCTTCCCCTTCCGCTACTTGGCCGACGACTACAATCTTAAGTATTACGCGGCCTTTGTAGGCTGCAGCGCGGAGACGGAAGCCAGTTTTGAAACGGTGATTTTCCTTGCCAAAAAAGTCGACGAGCTTGGCCTTGCCGCCGTCCTTACGATAGAAAAGAGCGACAAAAAAATCGCCAAGACAATCGTTTCCAACACAAAAAAGAAGAGCGCCGAAATCTTGGAAATGGATTCCCTCCAGTCCATCACCCAAAAGGACATCAAGGCCGGCCGCTCTTACCTTTCGGCGATGAAGAACAACCTGGAAGTTCTTAAGAAGGCATTGAAGTAAAACGCGAAAACTGTATAATAAAAGCGCGATGAAAAAAATCTTTGCCTTACGGGCGGCGCTGGCCGCCGCCCTTTTTTCGTTGGCCTTAAGTTCCGCCTTCTCAGAAAAGTTTGACTACGACTTTTCAAAAATGAACTACAACATGGCCACCGCCGTCGTCTTTGACATGATGGTTTCGCCCGGCGACTACGAAAACAAAAGCGTAAAAATCACCGGGCAATTCACCAGCGAGCTCCATGAAGGCGCAAGGCTTTACGCCGTATTGATGTGGGACGCCACAGGCTGCTGCCCCACCGGCCTTACAGTGGTTCCTCAAAAAGAAAAAAAATACCCGGACGATTTTCCAAAGGAAGGTAGCCAAGTGACCGTCACGGGCAAAATGAAGTCCATAGAAATGTTCGGCGGCTGGTCGCTTTGCCTTGTCGCCGAAAGCTGGCAGCAGTAGCGCCGCCCGCTTAGTTGAACGTCACGGTGGCAGCGCGGACAATCGTTTTTGCGGAATCGATTCCGCCGACATTTTTGTAAACCTCGCCGTTAGAGCCGGTGACGGAACCGCTGCCCGCAAGCTCAAGGCTCAACTCATCTTTTTGCCCTGCGGGAACGAGCGCCTGGTAAACAAGCGAAGGCTGGCCGTTGACGCCGGAATTCTTTTTTGTCCAAGTTGAGTTGTAGTCAAAGCTGGCGTTCACTTCCACCTTAATCACGCAAGCCGCGTCGTCAATTTTTTGCTTGAAGACAAGGCCGCCTTTAGGCGTGGCGCTAGTGACCGCGTCAATTTCGTTTTTGTCGGAAGAAGCGCTTGCGGCGGACTTTTTTGAGTCATGCTTTGAGGCGTGGTACCAAACAGGAAGCGATTCGGGCCGGCCGTCTTTTGGGCCAAAAATCCAAGAAAGGCCGCTCGCCTTTTGGGTGACGTAAAGGGTTCTTATGTAGCGGCCCTGCTCGTCCTCAAGCCAAACCGCAAGCTGCGGCTCCTTTCCGCTCTTCCAGCCGTCGCCCGCGCCGACAGAAATCGTAACGTCACGGGCAAACAAGCTTGCGGCCATCGCCGCGCACAGCGCAAATGTTGTGATAAGTTTTTTCATGGGCGAACCTCGATTTTATAATTTAATTATAGATTAATTAGCAATAAAATTTCAAATAACCAAAGCGTTCGTTCCATTTAGCTACAATTTCAAACGCTCGGTTTTCGATAATTTCAATTAGGTTGTTGAGAACGTGATTTGGAATTTTTGAATTGTTGTTGCAAACAATGCAGTTCAAGGATTTTGTTATCCAAATCTTTGTTGAATTTTTGTCAGGCTTTCCTTTTGAGACATGAACGTGAACAGGCTCTAACGGCTCGCCTTCATTCGACCAAAAGTAGACAAGATAAGCGCCGATGCTAAAAATTTGCGGCATTTTCAAAGCCTCCGCCACGAGCGAACTTAAAGAAAAGGTGTGCGGCTTTTTCCACAAAATCCTTGTAATACTCCATTTCTTTTTCTGAGTAACCGTGGTTCTCCCATTTGTAATCAGGAAGAACGCAAACCGCGTCTTTAAAGCCGCCTTCTATCGGAGTCTCTATATACACTTTTACTTGTTCTTTTCCGCCGTCGTGAATGATATCTGAGTGAGTTATCTCCGTTTCGTCGGGCAAAGTCATATATGGATATATCATGATGGTTATTATAGCGCGCTTTGAATGCTTTTGCTAGTGGAACGAAAGATTCAGAATAGGCGACGGAGAGCCGGTGACGGAGCCGCTGCCCAAAAGTTCCAAGGAAACTTCCTCTTTTTTTCAAGGGAAAAATTGCAATCGCGGCCGCCTTCTTCAAAGGCAAAAATATTCTATGCCGGCTGTCATGAAGCCGGGGCTTAAAATCGTTAAAACTCTTTTTTTACGATAATCTCAACCTTGTCGCCTTGCAAGTTGACAAGCACATTGTCGGCAAGGTTGGAAATGATTGACTTTTCAAACTCGTCCCAAATTTCACCCTTTTTCTTGCGGGCCTTTTCTTGATAATCGTTCAACGACCATACGACAGACGAATCACTGTCTCCTTCTTTTAAAACATCGGCGTATATTGCGGGAATTCTCGCCCTTCCGCGCTGATAATCGGCAAGCATAAATTGCGCCGCAAGCTTTATCTTTGCCATAATTCCGACGGCAGCGGAGTTTTCTCCGTCAGAAGAAACGGAAATAAGTTTTTTGCGCTTATCCGCCGTAAGAAATTCATTGGGGCAAAGCGAAACGTGAAGGTCAAATTTTTTGCCTTCGCTTTCAATCCAAAAGCTGCCGTCGGAATAGCCGAGCAATTCGGGCAACATTCCAATAAGTTCCTCGGCAAGAAGGGAAAGGCGCAACGCCTCTTTTGCGCCAAGATTGGCGTACTCCGCCGCTTTTTTAGTTTCTGCAATCAAGGCCGAAAGAGAGGCTTCGTCTTTTGTAATTTTTAAAACGTCTGATTTCATTTTTTCTCCCGTATCATTCAGAATAGTCATAGTCTACAGCAATGGAAACTTCATAATCCGCAAAAAGCTTTTGGACCCTTTGCGCAATCTCGTCGCGCAGAGCCTTTTTGTTTTTTGTGTCAAAGTCAATCACCAAGTCAAACTTGACGACCATGTCAACTTTGTCCTTGTAAAAGCCGTGCATTTGCAAGACGTCTTTATATTCGGAAAGAATTTCCTTAACTTTCTTTTTGTCGTTCGCGGTCTCTTGGTTGGCCACATTCGTCGCGTACACAGTTATTCCTATAAGCTCAACGCCCGTGTCATCCAAAACTTTCTTCGCGATGCTCCGTTCAAGCGTGTCAAGATACAAAGCCGTCAGCGACTCGGGAACTTCGATGTGAGCGGAACCCAAAAGGCGGTCTTTTCCATAATCATGTATGACAAGGCAGTACACGCCGTCAATTTCAGGGAATGACTTTATGGATTCTTTTACCGCCTTTGACAATTCAATTGGAACGCGCTCGCCAAGAATTTTGCTAACAGTGCCATAGAGCGTTTCCATTCCCGCCTTGATAATCAAACCCGAAAACACAAGGCCCAAAAAGGCTTCCACATTGAGCCCAGTAAAAATAAAGACAAGGGCTACTATAATAGTTGAGATTGAAATGAAAGAATCGTTGAGCGCGTCTTTTCCGGAAGCGACAAGCGACTCCGATTCAAGTTTTTTTCCCGATTTTATTGTGTAAAGGCCAAGCAACATTCGCGCTACAACCGTAAGAGCGATTATTTCAAGCGCGAGCGGGCTGTAATTTGGCGCCGCCGGATGCATAATCTTCTTAACCGATTCGATTACCGAAAACAAACCGGTGTAGCTGATAATTATTCCTATGGCCATGGTGGAAAGACATTCAATTCTGCCATAACCATAAGGATGCTTTCTGTCAGGAGCCTTTACCGATAGCTTCACGCCGATAATCGTTATCAGCGGCGCCAGCGCGTCTGTCAAGTTGTTGACAGCGTCAAGCGTTATAGAAGTTGAGACTGAACGAAGTCCAACCACCAACTTTAAACCGGCCAACACTACATTGGCCAGTATTCCTATAACGCTTGTTTTTATTATTTTGCTAGTTCTGTCCAATTTGCTTAGAAGCTTGCGCTTAAAGGTTCACAACCTTTGAAAGGATAGAAACAATTGTGTTAATCGCGTCTTTCTTTTCTTCCTCTCTGTTTTTCTTGCTCTTTGCAAAAAGAACTTGAGCCACGTCAGAAATCAAAACGCCCAAATCTTCAAAAATGTCAATCTGTGAATCTTCAACACTTTCCAAATCCTTTACGGCCGCGTCAACGCGGGCAAGAATTTGCTTAATTTCTTTGTTCATTGCTGTCATAATAAAACCCCTATATTAGTATTTTTATTTTCCGTTCTTGACGGTTAAAGTGGCGCCGATGATGAGCGCGTTCTTTGCCAAAACCAAAAGCCAGTGCAAAACCAAGATTGACGTCCATTCCTTGATGTAGAAAATCAATGTTATGACTGTAACGATTATCCAAAGAACGATTGTGACATATTTTACATAGTCGTCGAACTTTTCAAAATCCATGCCAAAAGCTTTGAGCGCGAACATGATTCCGCAAACGCCCAAAATAATTCCGATGGCAATGCTGATGACAGGCGCGGCCTTGCCAAAAAGCGCGGCGACGGCTGTAATTTCAGCAGACGAAATTGACGAGCCGATTTTTAAAATCAAGCAGACTGCGGTGACCACAAAGTAAATCGCCAAAGCCAACTGGCATACAAAGATGCCCCAAGTTCTAGGTTGTTTTGCCATAATTACTCCTTGCAAAATTTGATAATTAATTATAAACTTGTTTTTTTCTGCTGTCAAGTTTTATATCTAGTAAATAAAAAAAAAACTTGACAGAACTTTAGAGCGACAATATAATGTGAAACACATTTCCACAAGGGGGTTATACTATGGCTGGAAAATTTGTTATCGCTAAAGCGAAGAATGATGGCATTTACTTTAATTTGGTTGCCGCCAACGGCGAAATCATCGCGACTTCAGAAGTGTATGAGTCAAAGACGAACGCGCAAAACGGCATCGAAAGCGTGCGAGCAAACTGTGTTGCTGGAATTGAAGACCAGACTGTGGACGGTTACGAAACGCTCAAGAATCCCAAGTTTGAAATTTACAAAGACAAGGCCGGCGAATTCCGCTATCGCCTCAAGGCTTCAAACGGCGAGATTATCGCAAGCGGCGAAGGCTACACCACAAAGCAGAGCGTTCAGAACGGCATTGAGTCAATCAAGACAAACGCTCCCACTGCCGAAATCGTGGACAAAACGGCGGAGTAAAATAACGAGCGCCTAAATTAAAAAGCGGCTTTCCATTGCGGAAAGCCGCTTTTTTTTTGCAAGGAAATTATTTTACTTGGTCGGCGTTGCCGACCAAGCACATCCATTCAGCCTGCGCGGCCAACTCGTCGCCGACGAAGGCTTGGCCGGACTGCTTGATCATGCGGTCGCTGACGCGAAGGTTTTTGATTTCCATTCTAACGGTGTCGCCGGGGCGAACCTGGCGGCGGAACTTCACTTTGTCAACCGTTCCCAAGAAAAAGAGCGAGCCTTCCTTGAACTTTTTTTGGAAGCTCAAAGCCGCGCCGCCGGCCTGCGCCATCGTCTCAACCAAGATTACGCCGGGAACGACCGGGTACTGGGGAAAGTGTCCCTTAAAGAAAAAATCTTCGTCGGTAAACTTGCGGGTGCTTACGCTGCCCTCGTCGTCGGCGCTTACGATTTCGTCAACGAACAAGAAGGGCTTTCTGTGTGGCAACAAGGCCTCGATATTTGTTGTAAGACTCATAATTAAACACTCCTTATAAAAATTATAAACCGCGGAGTCGGGGTTGCGGGCCGAAAAAAATTCTGCAACGAGCGAAGCGAAGTGAAGCCTTTTTTCGAGCCCGCGTTCCAGACGGGAGCGGTTTGTTTTTTTTTCAATCTGTTTAAATTTTGCGTATTACTACGACGCCGTTGTGGCCGCCAAAGCCAAGCGTGGCGCTCATCGCGCAGTCGACGCTCATTTCGATTCCCTTGTTGGGGGTGTAGTCCAAGTCGCAGCCGCCTTCGTAGTCCTGGTTGTCCAAGTTGATTGTAGGCGGAACAAATCCTTCCTGAACGGCCTTTGTCGTGATGATAGCCTCAACAGCGCCTGTGGCTCCGAGCATGTGTCCTGTCATGCTCTTTGTTGAAGAGATGTGAAGTTTTTTGGCGGCGTCGCCAAAAGCGATCTTAATCATCTGCGTTTCGCCAGAGTCGTTTTTGTGCGTGCTGGTTCCGTGCGCGTTGTAGTACTGAACTTGGTCGGGAGTTACGCCCGCGTCCTTCATCGCTTCGGTCATCGCGGCGGCGCCTTGAACTCCGTCCGGGTTGGGGGCGGTCAAGTGATACGCGTCGTTGGATCCGCCGTAGCCTGCAAGCTCGGCGTAGATTTTGGCGCCGCGCTTTTTGGCGTGCTCGTACTCTTCCAAAATAAGAATGCCGCTTCCTTCGCTCATTACAAAGCCGTCGCGGTCTTTGTCAAAGGGACGGCAAGCCTTTGTGGGGTCGTCGACGCGGGCGCGCGAAAGGGCCTGCAAGGCGGCGAATGAATCGACGCAATAGCCGGTCAAAGTGCTTTCAGTTCCGCCGGCAATGCAAACGTCGCGGCGGCCGCTTCTAATCAAGTCAAGCGCGTCGCCAAGCGCGTCGGTTCCGCTTGAGCAAGCCGTGGCGATTGTGTGGCAAGGCCCGTGGATTCCAAAAGCGATGGCGATGTTTCCGCTGGCCTCGTTGGGAATCAACTGCGGAATCGTCATCGGATTGACGCGCTTTTTGCCTGACTCGTACCATTTAATGCAATTGTTTTCGGTGACTTCAAAGCCGCCGATTCCAACGCCCAAGTAAATCGCCGTCTTGTCCAAAACTTCGGCGTTGCCTGTCAAGCCCGCGTCGTCAAGCGCCATCTTGGCGGCGGCCACGGCGTACTTTGTGAAGCGCGCCATCTTGCGGGCGGCTTGCGCGTCCATGTACTTTTCGGCCTCAAAATTCTTCACTTCGCCGCCGTACTTAATCGCGCTTGTCGTCGTGTCGTAATATGTAATCGGGCCAATGCCGCTCTTTCCAGCCTTGATTCCGGCCCATGTTTCTTCAACAGAATTTCCAAGCGGAGTGACCGCTCCCAAACCAGTAATTACCACTCTTCTCATTTTTTTCTCCTTTAGCAACCCATTCCGCCGTCAACGCCGAGGACTTGTCCTGTAATGTAAGTTGACAAGTCGCTGGCCAAGAACAAGACGGCGTTGGCAACGTCGTCTACCTGTCCCGCTCGGCGGAGCGGAATCTGCGTAATCCAATTTTCGCGAATCTTTTCGTCAACGGCCTTTGTCATGTCGGTGTCGATAAAACCGGGCGCGACGGCGTTAACGCGGACTCCGCGGCTTCCCACTTCTTTGGCCAAGCTTTTTGTGTAGCCGATCAAGCCCGCCTTGCTGGCCGAATAGTTTACCTGGCCGGCGCCGCCGTGAAGGCCTACGATGCTTGTCATGTTGACGATTGAGCCATGCTTTTTGTGGATCATGTCGTTGGAAACAATTTGCGTGGCCACAAAGGCGCCGGTCAAGTTTACGTCCAAAACTTTTTTCCAGTCGTCCATCTTCATGTGGAACGAAAGTCCGTCCTTTGTGATTCCGGCGTTGTTGACCAAAACGTCAAAGGCGCCGGCTTCCTTGAGCGCGGCGGTGACGACTTCCTTCAACTGCTCGGCGTTTGAAGCGTCTGCGTAAATTTCGTGGAAGGCCACTCCGTTGTCGGCGGCAAGCTTTTCAAGCTCGGCCTTTCCGGCGCTTTCTTTTGTGCAAAGGCCCCAAACTTCGGCGCCGTTTGCCAAAAAGACTTCCGTGATTTTCTTTCCGATTCCGCGGCTTGAGCCGGTGACCAAAGCTTTTTTATTTTCAAGCAATTTCATATTTATCTCCATATTTGTCATTGCCGCGCTTGACGCGGCAATCTTTTTGTCAAAGGATGTCCGGGTCAAGCCCGAACATGACACTAATTACAACGCGTTTACAGCTTCCGCCGTGTTGACCGGCGCGCACTTGAGGCTTTCGCCGTAGGCTGTCTTGGCCCACAAGCCGCTCAAAACTTGTCCGGGACCCGGCTCGTAAAGCTTCCATTCGCCGCCGTCGGCCTTGATAAGCGCGGCCAAAACGTCCTCTTCGTCGGTCCAGCGGACGGGGTGCGTCAAGTGAAGGACGGCGGACTTTTTGGCGTTCTCGCCGCTGGTCTCTTCTTTTCCAGTAACGTTGCTGAACAATTGAATCGTAGGATTGTTGAAAGTAACGCCGTCAATCGCTTTTTCAAATTCGTCGGCCGCGCGCTGCATCAAGGGGCTGTGGAAGGGGCCGGCAACCTTAAGGCGGACGGCTCTCCTCGCGCCCGCTTCCTTGGCGGCGGCTTCGGCCTTTTCGAGCGCGGCTTCGGTTCCGCTTATTACAGTCTGAACGGAACTGTTCAAGTTGGCGGCGTATGCGTCGGGGATTCCCGCGGCGATTTCAGAAACCTTTTCGGGCGGCAAGCCAAGGATCGCGCTCATTCCGGGCGCGTGGCCTTCGTTCTCCGCGGCGATTTTTTCGCAAACGGCCTGCATGATTCTTCCGCGGTCAAGAACGACCTTTATAACGTCTTCAAACGACAAAACGCCCGCGATGTGCAAGGCGGGAAATTCTCCAAGGCTAAAGCCCATCGCCGCCGCCGGAACGATTCCCTTTTCCTTAAGCGCCGCGCAAATGGCGAGCGAGGCCGCGGTAATCGCAAGCTGGCTGTTGTCGCTTCGCGAAAGGATTTCCGCGTCGGAATCCCACATAAGCTTTGCCACGTCCAGCCCCGCAATCTGCGAAACGTCGTCCAAAACTTTTTTGGCGGCGGGAAAAGCTTCCGCCACATCCTTAATCATTCCGGGGGCTTGCGCTCCCTGTCCCGGAAACAAAAACGCGCTCTTTGCGGCCATAGTCGTCCTCTTTTTATTGAAAATGATAAAATGACAAATTTTGTAAATATGTCATTTACGCGTATTTTAGCGCATTTTGGGGGAACTTGTCTAGTACCACGCAGCGTCCGTAAGGACGCGGCGGAACCGCTCGAAACAACGATTATGGTCTTGCAAGAAACAATACGAGCGGCTTACACCCTAAACTGGTCGATTTGCGCGCCGATTTCGCCGATGGACCTTTCCATAACGTCGGAAATTTCCGAAAGCGAGTTTCCGGCGCTCTTTATCTTTTCCGCGTTCTTGTTCATCTGCTCCATCGAGCGCTTCATAGACTCTGTCTTTTCGCGCAAAGACGAAACTTGCTCCATAATCGCGCCGCTCTCGTCGGCCATCTTCTTTGACGAGTCGCGCACTTGCGAGGCGCTGTCGGTCATATCGCGCAGGGCGCTGGTGATTTTGCTGGAGCCTTCCTGCTGCTCGTTCATCGCCGCCTTTATTTGGCGAACCACGCTGTCCGTTTGCTGAATCTCGTTGGCAAGGCGCGCGTAACCCCGCACGCCGTTTTGGGTGGCCTCGACGACAGTGGCGATAGCGTCGTGAATTCTCTTAAGCTGTTCGCCAATCGTCTTTGACTGGGAAGAAGAAGTTTCGGAAAGCTTTCGGATTTCGTCGGCCACAACCGCGAATCCCTTTCCAGCGTCGCCGGCGTGCGCGGCTTCGATGGCGGCGTTCATCGCCAAAAGGTTTGTTTGCTCGGCGATGTTCGCGATGACGATGTTGGCTTCGTTCAAAAGGTTTGACTGGTCTTCAATCTCGTTTATCTTGTCCTGCAATTCGGCCTGGGTCTTTTCGCCCGTCGCGGCTTCGCTTGCGATTACCTCAAACGACTCCGACATCTTTTCAACCGAAGCGTTCACCTCGCCGATGTTTCCTACCAATTCCTCAACCGCGCCCGAAGCGTTCTTCACAACGCCCGTCTGAACGCCGACCAGCTGTTCCAAACCGCCGATGCTTTGAAGAATGGAATTCATTTGCCCGGTGGCCTGCTCCACGCTGGCTCCTTGCGAAGAAATGCTTTCAACCACGCCGCTGACGGCGCCGGTGATTTGCTCGATGGCCTGGGCGGTGTCCCGCGTTCCGTTCCTAAGAAGGTCGCCCGCGCCCGTCAAGGAATTCTTGGAGCCTTGCATGTTCTTAATGATGTCCTGCAATTTTTCAGAGAACATGTTGAAGCCGTCGGCGACGTCGCCGATTTCGTTCTTGCTCTTGATTTCAATGCGCTTGCCTAGGTTGGCCTTGCCGGCCGCGATTTGGTTGGCAAAGTCGATTATGTCGTTGCGAATAACCTTCATCGGATTCATAACCCTTCTTGTTATGATTGCCGAAAGCAGCGCGACGACCACGGTAAAGACCGCGCAAATAAAGAGAATGGAATAAAGCGTTTTGTTAAAGGCTTCGTAAACCGTCGCGGCGGGGCAAAAGGCGATGATTTTGTAGCCGGTCCTTGAGTTTGTAACGCAATGCGTCAAATAAGAGGTGCCGGCAACGGAAACCTGGCCCCGTGAATTCGTACTGTCCAAAAGCCCTTTCAAGTTGGGAATGTTCACTTCCGCGACTTTCTTAAAGTTGTTCTTTTCCGGGCTCGTGTCGGCAAGAATCGTTCCGTCCTGCTGAACCATCATAACCCAGCTGTCTCTTCCAAATTCAAGGCTGTTGAGAATTCCCGTCAAAGTTTCAAGCGAAACTTCTATTGAAGCGTTGCCTATGAATTGGCCCGCGCCGTCGTAGGCGCAGCGGGTGATTCCCACAACCGTGGCTCCAACGGTGGAGGCGAACGCGTCGGTAATCATGACCTTGCCGTTTCCGCTTGTGGCGGTGGCGTACCAGCCGCGCTTGCGGGGGTCGTAGCCGCCAGACATCGAGCTGTCAAAGTTTGTGGCGTAGCCGCCCCATTTTGTTCCAAGATAAATTTCTGCGATGTCGGAATCGTTCTTTGCGAAGGACTTGCAAAGCGCGCGAATGTTTTCTTCCACCGGGCTTTTTGCGTAGTCCAAAATCTGGATGTCGCCAACTTCGTCCACAAAAGAGTGAATCGTGTCATCGGCGGCCTTGACCTGCTCCGACTCGGCGAAAACGTTCAGCTCCACTTCCTTGGCGCCAAAAAACATCGTTATCGAGTCGGAAAATTCCGACAGCTCCATGCCGGAACTGTTATGAAAATTTTCAAGGCTTTCCTTTTGAAAGAAAAAAGCCGTGGCCGCCGTGGAAAGGGCCACAACCGAAAGAATTATCAATACCGCGGCGCTGGAAAAAAAGGTCGCCAAAGACGGCTTCCAGCGCAAGACTTTTGTTTTCATAAAAACCACCTCTCGCCGCGATTATAACGAATTTTTATGTCACTTTCAAGCGACAATTATAGTCTTGCAATCGACGGGACGAGCGGCGCCGCGCTTGAAACATTCCGCAAAATTCATTAAAATGATTCCCAAATTTCGCTTTTTAAGGAGTTTAATATGAGCTTGACTCTTGATGACATCAAACACCCAAAAATCAAAGCTTGGGTCGAAGAATGTGTCAAAATGTGTGAACCGGACAACGTGGTTGTTGTTGACGGCTCTGATGAAGAATACGACCGCCTTATGCAGCTTTGCGTTGACAAAGGCCTCGCCACTCCGCTCAAGAAGAAGGAGCACTCTTTCCTTTTCCGCTCTCTTCCTTCAGACGTTGCGCGCGTAGAAAGCCGCACATTCATTTCTTCAGTTAAGGAAGAAGACGCCGGCCCGACAAACCACTGGATCGATCCCAAAGAGCTCAAGGCCACAATGAAGGGACTTTACACTGGCTGTATGCACGGACGCACAATGTACGTTCAGTGCTTCTGCATGGGACCCCTCGGCTCTCCGATTTCAAAGAACGGCGTAGAGGTAACGGACTCTGAGTACGTTGTCTTGAACATGGACATCATGACTCGCGCCGGAAAGAAAGTTTTAGACATCTTCAACAAGGATCCCAACGCGGAATTCGTTCCCTGCTTGCACTCAGTCGGAAAGCCGCTCAACAACGGCGAAAGCGACAACGGCATTTGGCCTTGCGCTGACGTAGAGCACAAGTACATTTCACAGTTCCCGGACGAAGGACTCATCTGGTCTTACGGTTCAGGATACGGCGGAAACGCCCTTTTGGGAAAGAAGTGCTTTGCCCTCCGCATCGCCACTGTTCTTGCCCGCAAAGAAGGCTGGCTCGCCGAGCACATGCTCATCCTCAAGCTCACAAATCCTGAAGGAAAAGTCAAGTACGTTACAGGCGCCTTCCCGTCAGCCTGCGGAAAGACAAACTTGGCCATGCTTATTCCGACAATCCCCGGCTGGAAGGTCGAGACTGTCGGCGACGACATCGCTTGGATGAAATTTGGCGACGACGGACGCTTGTACGCCATCAACCCCGAAGCCGGCTTCTTTGGCGTGGCTCCCGGAACATCTGCCGAATCAAACAAGAACGCTCTTGTTTCAGCTGAAAAGAACACAATCTTCACAAACTGCGCCCTTACAGAAGACGGCGACGTTTGGTGGGAAGGCATAGGTTATCCAGCTAAAGGTGAGTTAGTGGATTGGAAGGGCGTTAAACGCCCCGCTTTGCCCAAAGACAAGTCACCCAAGGGAGAAGAGTTCGCCCATCCCAACGCCCGCTTCACGGCTCCCGCCAAGCAGTGCCCCTGCATCGCCAGCGACTGGGAAGACCCCAAAGGCGTTCCGATCAGCGCCATCTTGTTCGGCGGCCGCCGCCCGTCAACAGTTCCGCTCGTTCACCAGAGCCGCAGCTGGAACCACGGCGTGTTCCTCGGATCTATCGTAGGATCGGAAATCACAGCCGCCTCTACAATCAACGCCGCCGAAGTTGGAAAGATTCGCCGCGACCCCTTCGCCATTCTTCCCTTCTGCGGATACAACATGGGCGACTACTTCCAGCACTGGATCGACGTTGGCAAGGCCGCCAAAGACCAGGACAAGCTCCCCAAGATTTTCTACGTCAACTGGTTCCGCAAGGACGAAAACAACAAGGACCTTCCCGGCGGATTCATGTGGCCCGGCTATGGCGACAACAGCCGCGTATTGGCTTGGATCTTCGACCGCTGCGACGGAAAGGACAACGCCGTTGACACTCCGATTGGACTTATGCCCAAAGAAGGAGCCATCAACACAGAAGGCTTGGCCGACTACTACAAGAAGACATTGCCTGAGATTCTCAAGGTTGATGTCGAAGGTTGGAAGAAGGAAGTCAAGGACGTTCGCGAGAACCACTATCCCAAGTTTGGAAAGCACCTTCCCAAGGAACTCAATGAAATACTTGACGACCTTGAGAGCCGCTTGAACAAAGCGTAATAAGTCAAAAGATTGCCGGGTCACGCCCGGCAATGACAACGCTGTCATTCTGCCGCTTTGCGGCATTATGGCAAGGAAATTATTTATATGCGCTCTCGCAAGCGCTGTCATTCCCGCGCTTGACGCGGGAATCTTTCAAGACCAAGAAGCCCGCGGTTGCAAGACCGCGGGCCGTTTTTTTGTCTTGAAAAAAATTTGCGCTTGCGGGGCGCGCTCAGTCTATGTGAGGAACGCAGGCTTCGACTTCCGACCTGGGAATCGAAAGGAAAATGTCAACGATTTGCGAGTCAAACTGGGAACCGGCGCATTCTTTTAAAATGTCAACCGCGTCCTCGTAGCTCTTGGCATCTTTGTAGGCGCGCTTCATCGTGATGGCCGAAAAACTGTCGGCCACGCAAATGATTCTAGCTTCCAAAGGTATTTCCTTTCCCTTAAGGCCGTAGTAGCCGCCGCCGTCGATGCGCTCGTGATGGTATTGTATCCAAGGCGCGATTTTTTCAAACGACGATATCGGCGAAAGCATTTTTACGCCTGCCGCCGGATGCCGCTTCATCAAGTTCCACTCTTCCGGATCAAGGCTGGCGGGCTTGTTCAGAATCGCTTCGGGAACAGCAAGCTTTCCAACGTCGTGCATAAGCGCGGCGTATTCCAAGCTTACGGAATTGATTCTGTTCTTGAGCGAAAGCGGCAGGCGCTTGTAGATTAGCATCGTAAGGTTCTTCACATAAATGCTGTGGCCGCTAAGGTTGGGGTCGCGCGCCTCTATCACGCCCACGAGCATTTCCGAAATTTCAAGCGTTCGATTTTTTACGATGTCGGTAAGGTTGAACATTATGTTCAGCACAATCCAGACAAAGACGCTTCCGCCGAACAAAATTCCGCCCATCATAAAATCGGGCGAACCAAAAATCGCGGTGAAGAGGTAGCCCAGCAAAAAGAAGATAAGCAGCACAAGGCCCACGGCGCGCAAAACCGTAGACCTTTTGTCGCCGGCAGAAATAACATCGCTCATTCCGCCTAAAAAAACCGCGTAGCGGATTATGTTCCACTGCATTAAAAGAGCGCCCGCGATTATAAAGGCGATGACGATTGTTTGATAGCCGGAATTCATTCTATGCCTTGTTCTTCTTTGTCAAGTAGCGCGCCGCAAAGAACAAGCCCGCGGCCAAGGCCAGCAACACAACGCCAAGAATGGGCCTGAACCTTATCCACGCGATGGCGATGAACACCAGCGAATGAACCGCGCCGACCAAGAAAGAAACCACAGCCAGCATTCCGCCAACCAAAGTTCCGAATATCGGCACGAACGAAGCGATTGTAGAAATGGGGCCAAGAATCAAAAAGTATCCGCCAAAAACAATCGCAAAGCCCAACGCTCTAAGGAACCACTTTGTGGCTTTGTTTTCTGTTTTGACCACATCCACGATTTGCCGGCCTGACAAAAGGCCTTTTTCAACGCGGTTGATTGTTTTGCCGCTCTTTGAGACAAAGTCCTCAAAGCTGTCGCTCCTTTGCTTGGCCAAAACGCTGACTTCTTCCCAGTCATTGTAGCGCCAAGAAATTCTCACGTCTCCGACTTTCGGGTCAACTTCGTCCGCGGAAGAAGTCATATAGTCGCCGCTTATCTTCAAATTGCGGGCCGGCTTTGCGTCAAGCAAAGACAAATCCCTGTTGGCGAACATTTTTTTAATTTGGCCCTTGCTCAGGCTGAACGCTCCGATTTTGACGGAAGCCGCCAAGAATTCCTCGCTCTTGTAAGGCATGGCGGCGGGATTGTCGTGGCCGCTTTCCTTAAACTCTGACGAATCAATCAAGCTTTGCGACCAGACCTTTTTGTAGGAATATGTCTTTTTGTCATCTGAATCGGTGTGAACGCTTTCTTGCCACTGGAACATTTCGACTTCGCGAACCATATGGGCTGTATTGGCTTTTACGCCGAACACAGGGTCCGCCGCTTCGCCGCTTATCGCGACTTTTCCGTTTGTGGCGACAAGCTTGCCTTCGTTGTCCCTGTCAACTTTCTCGTTTGACACGTCAATCAAAACTTTGGACGCTTCGCCAGTCGCTTTGAGATTTCGCACGTTGTTTCCTTCGTTCCACCAAAGCAAAACCGTGCCTACAACCAGCAGGACAAAGCCAATGAGCACTCCGGCAAAGGAGTTTCCCAACTTCTTCATAAAATACCTCTCTTTTAAAAAGAATCAATGAATATTCTACAATATTTCCTATGCGTTTATCAAGAACGCGCGGTAGCCTTTGAACGATTCGTAAATGTCGACCTTGCTGGTGATTTCCCAGGGCGCGTGCATGTTCAAAACGCCGACGCCGCTGTCAATGACGTTCATGCCGTAGTTGGCCATGATGTAGGCGATTGTTCCGCCGCCGCCTTGGTCAACCTTTCCAAGCTCGCATATTTGGAACGAAGCTTCCGCGTCGTCAAAAATCTTCCTGACCTTTGCGACGAATTCCGCGTTGGCGTCGTTGGAGCCGCTCTTTCCGCGCGAGCCGGTGAACTTGTTGAGCGCGATTCCCCTGCACAAAAAGCAGGCGTTCTTTTTTTCCATCACGTCCGGGTAGTTGGGGTCAAAGGCGGCGCTCACGTCGCTTGAAAGCATGTTGGAATTGGCCAGCGCGCGGCGCAAGGCAAGCTCGGAATATCCGCCGCAAAGCTCGTAGACTTCGGCGACGGCGTTCTCAAAAAAGCGCGAATGCATTCCAGTGGCGCCCACCGAGCCGATTTCCTCTTTGTCAACCAAAAGGCAAACGGCGGTTCTTTCAGTCTTGGGAAGGCCTTTAATCGCGCGCCACGACGGATAGGCGCAAACCTTGTCGTCCTGGCCGTAAGCCATAATCATAGAGTTGTCCAAACCGTAGTTGCGCGCCTCGCCTGCGGGAACGGCTTCAAGCTCGGCGCTCAAAAAGTCGGCCTCGTCGATGCCGTATTTTTTCTTGAGTATTTTGAGAATGTTTTCCTTTACGGGATTTTTGGCGGCGCCGTCCTTTGAGTCTTTGGCCGTCTTGGAAGCCGCGGCCTTTAGCGGCATGCTTCCGACCAAAATGTTCAGAGCCTCGCCTTCCACAACCTTGGAGCCCCGCTTTTCCAGCTGGTCGGCGCTAAGGTGAATCAGCAAGTCGCTCACGCCCAAAACGCCTTCCGCATCGTCCTCTCCGATTACGACCTTGACGACCGTTCCGTCCTTCTTTGCCACAACTCCGTGCAGCGCGAGCGGCAAAGTGACCCACTGGTACTTTTTGATTCCGCCGTAATAGTGGGTGTCCAAAAGCGCAAGGCCGTTGTCTTCGTAAAGGGGATTTTGCTTTATGTCCAGGCGGGGCGAATCGATGTGCGCGCCCAAAATGTTCATTCCGGCCTCAAGCGGCTTTTTTCCGATTTGAAAGAGGGCGACGATTTTTCCCATCGCGCTCGCGTAAACCTTGTCGCCGCATTTTAGCTTTTTGCCCTTGGAACGGGCTTCTTCTATAGAGATGTAACCGTCTTTGCGGGCTTGCTCGATGAAAAAAGCCGCGCACTCGCGTTCGATTTTGTTCTGCGAAATAAATTTGCGGTAGTCCTCCGCAAAGTCCATAACCTGCTTTGTGTTGTCGTATTTTAGCCAAGCGTTTTTGTTTTCCATAATAGAATATCTTAACATAAAGGGCGGAAAATAAGCAAGTCCGAACCATTTAAGGTGAATAAAGACAGAAAAATGGGGCGGGACGCAGAAAAAAGAGCCTTGGTGGGGCCCTGTCAGCGAAGCGGCTTGGCCGTAGGCATTAAGCCGCAAGCGAAGGACGGGGGGAACCAAAGACTTTTTTTTCGTCGCTGGGACCCACACCGTTTTTTCTGTCTTTTTTCCACAATGTTTCCACAAAAAAAGTTGAAAATTTTTAATAAATTTTTATTTCGTTGTAGAACCGCAATTTAGCGAAATTCTGTTATTTTCCTGATTGACAGATTTAATTTGTTATATTATAAAGAATTAAAAAGTCAATAAAACGCATTTCCACTAGTCTTTTTTCTCCGCGCAAACGAATAGGTGTTGACACGTTTTTTCTCCACAAATTTTCCACAATTTTCAACAAAATTTTCCACAGGCAAAACGGCAGCCGGCGCTTGACAAAATCTTCGACGCGCCTTATACTGCAAACATATGAGCAATTGTTCATATGTTCAATACTAAAGCGCGCAAGGAGGCGGACATGACAAAGAAGGCGGCGGGAACGCCGGACGAAAACACGCTGATTGACTTGGCCGAACTTTTCAAGATTTTCGGCGACTCAACGCGAATAAAAATACTGTTCACGCTTTTGCAAGGCGAGCGGCCCGTAAACGAAATAGCGGCGGCTCTCAACATGACCCAGTCGGCGATTAGCCACCAGCTTCGGATTCTAAAAACCAGCCGGCTAATAAAAGCCGAGCGCGACGGAAAGCTTAGCATCTATTCGCTCGCCGACACGCACGTAAAATCAATTCTAAGCCAAGGCTTAGAGCACGTCAATGAATAGGAGGAACCATTATGAGTTGTCACTGCCACGAACACAATCACGAACATCACCACGAAGAGCATGAGCATGAACACGGCGGCCACTGCTGCTGCCACGGCGATCACGAACACGAACATTGCCACGAGCATGGCCACGACGAAGAAGGCGAACTAGGCCTGCGCCAAATAATTTTGGCCGCCGCGCTTTTTGCCGTCGCGCTTTTGTTGGAGCATATTCCCGGCGCCGAACGCGCCTTTACCTCTCGCCTTTCCGACGTGGCGCAAGCCCCTGCAATTTTCAACGCGGCCAAACTGCTTTTGTTCGCCGCCGCTTTTTTGATTTGCGGAAAGGGCGTTCTTATAAACGCCGTCAAAAACATTTTGCGCGGCCAAATCTTTGACGAGCAATTTTTAATGGCCGCCGCCTCCATCGCCGCCGTCGCGATTGGCGAATACCCGGAAGCGGTAGCCGTAATGCTATTCTACCAAGTCGGCGAATGGTTCGAAGACTACGCGGTGGACAAATCGCGCGGCTCAATACAAAGCCTCGTCGGCTTGCGGCCCGACAAAGCCTTTATCCTTCGCGACGGCGCCTTTGTCCAAGCCGCGCCCGAAGACGTTAAGGTCGGCGAAACGATTCAAGTAAAGCCCGGCGAGCGCGTTCCGCTAGACGGCGTGGTAATCGAAGGCAATTCCTTTGTGGACACAAGCGCCTTGACCGGCGAAAGCGTTCCGCGAGAAATTTTTGAAGGCGCGGCTATTATGGCTGGCTTTGTGAACCAAAGCGGCTTGGTCACGGTAAAGGTAACAAAGGCCGCCGCGGAGTCGAGCGTTTCCCGCATTTTGGAACTGGTTGAGAACGCCGCCGAAAAAAAAGCCAAGGCGCAAAAATTCATCACAAGATTCGCCAAAGTCTACACGCCGCTCGTTTGCTTTGGAGCGGTCTTGACAGCCATCGTTCCGCCGATATTCGCCAACGCCGCTTGGAGCGTTTGGATTTACCGCGCCATAATGTTCCTAATCGTTTCATGCCCCTGCGCGCTTGTCATTTCTGTTCCCCTTTCGTTCTTTGGCGGCATAGGCTTGGCGTCAAGCAAAGGCATTTTGATAAAGGGCAGCAACTACATAGAGCTTTTGAGCAAGGCAAAAATCGCCGCCTTTGACAAAACAGGAACTTTGACGCAAGGCGTTTTTGTCGTAAGCGAAATCCATCCCAGCCCCGACGCGAAAATCAGCCAAGAGGAATTGATTGCCGTCGCGGCGCACGCCGAAAAATTTTCGGAGCACCCGATTTCAAAGTCGCTCAAAATCGCGCACCACTGTCCCAAGTGCGAAAGCCTTGCGCTAAAGAACGTCCAAGAAATTCGCGGCCAGGGAATCTCGGTGGAAATCGAAGGCCAAAAAGTCTTGGCCGGCAACTTAAAGTTGATGGAAGCCTTTGGCGTTCAGCAAATAACCCCCTGCCCCAAAGACGACGTCGGCACAATCGTTCACATAGCCGTTGACGGAATCTACCAAGGCCACATAATCATTTCGGACAAAATAAAAGAAGCCAGCCGCGCCGCCCTAGCCGCGCTCAAAAAAGCCGGAATAAAGAAAACCGTTATGCTCACCGGCGACGCGCGCCCTGTGGCGGAGGCCACGGCGAAAGTTTTGGGCGTGGACCAAACTTGCGCGGAGCTTTTGCCGCAAGACAAAGTCGCGCGCGTGGAAGAATTGCTAAACGAAGGAACCACGATTTTCGCGGGCGACGGAATAAACGACGCGCCTGTGTTGGCGCGCGCCGACGTTGGAATAGCGATGGGAGCGCTTGGAAGCGACGCGGCGATAGAAGCGTCCGACGTTGTAATTATGAACGACGATTTGCAAAAGATTTCCGAAGCGATGAAAATTTCCAAAAAGACAATGCGCGTCGTTTGGCAAAACATCGCGCTTTCGCTCGCGGTAAAATTCGGCATAATGGCGCTCGCAATTCCGGGAATAGGAAATTTGTGGCTTGCGGTTTTTGGCGACGTTGGCGTTTTGTTCTTGGCAATTATGAACGCGCTGCGCTTGGCCGCGTTCGCTCGCTCTAGTTCCGCGAAAGGTAGTCCTCAATCTGCGGCCTAAGGTCCATGAAGCATTTCACCAAAACTGGATCAAAGTGCGTTCCCGAAGAAGCCTCGATTATGTGAAAGGCTTCTTCGCACGACAAAGATTCTTTGTAGCAGCGGACTGAAACCAGCGCGTCAAAAACGTCCGCGATCGCCATGATGCGGGCGCACACTGGAATGTCAAAATTGGCCAGCTGTTGCGGGTAGCCTGAGCCGTTCCATTTTTCGTGATGGCATAGCGCGATGTCGGCGGCAATCTTTATGTATTCTTGGTCGCTGTTGTCGTCAAGAACTTCGTGAACGATTCTGGCGCCCTCAACCGTGTGCCGCTGTATTTGCAAGAATTCGTCAAGCGTAAGGCGGCCAGGCTTTTTTAGTATCGCGTCTGGAACGACAATCTTTCCGATGTCGTGCATAGGCGCGGCTTTAACCAAAAGCTCTATGTAGTGATCCGTCAAAATGTTTTTGTATTCGACAGTCAGCCGGGCTGCGTCCGCCAAAAGCTTTACGTAATAGCTTGTGCGCTTTATGTGCTCGCCGGTGTCAACGTCGCGGTTTTCGACAAGGTTGGCCATTCCGATAATCGTGTTGTTCTGCATCATGATGACGCGTTCGTTTTGCGACTGAATCTTTTTGGCCTGGTCGTTTATTTCAGAAATATGCGTGTTCTCAACAAACAAAATGAAAAGGCTGAACAAAGTTATCAAGCCCAACATTACCACCGAGAACAAAGAAACGTTGATGGCGCTTATGACAAAAACCACGTTCCCGTCCAATTTAAAAACCGGATCGAACGAAGGCATTATGACTTCGATCGCGGCAAAAAAAGCGCACGAAATCATTCCCAAGAAAAAAGACGGCTTTGGCTTGTCAAAGAAAATAATGAAGGGAATCATTCCCATCATCAAAATGAAAAAGTGAAAGTCCGTCTGCGCGCCGATGTAGTATTCCGCAAGAACTTGATGAAGGACGACTTCGATGAACGCGAAGATGTACATCATGAAAGTTGGCTTCCAGGAAAGAACCAACGCGTCAAGGACTACAAAAAGGAAAACGCTTCCAATGTTAAAATAGAACATTGGCAAGACGCCAAGCGAATAAAAAAACCACATAAACGAAAAGTGGTACATAAAAGCGAAGGACGCGACAAAGGCGGCCAAAATTTTTGACCTAAGAGTCGTGTCCAAAAGAGGCTTCATTTTATTGCGCAAACTTTCCAAATTCATTAACTTTATTATACCATATTTTTAAAAAAAGTGAAGAAGATGAGCTCTAAAAAAAACGAAAAAATAAACCTGCCCCTTTGCGCGACAATCGGCGTTTTTTTGGCTCTTGCTGTCAAAATTTTCATCGTGGACTTCTACCGGGTCAAAGGTTTTTCGATGGAACCGGCGATTAAGGACGGCCAAAGCGTGGCCGCGCTTAAAATTTCATACGGCTTGCAAAACCCATTTAGGCCGGAGCTTTTGTTTTGCTGGAAGGAGCCAAAGGCCGGCGACGCGATTCTTTACATGTACCAAAACTACTGGGTGGTCAAGCGCTGCGCGGCGGTTCCCGGAACGGAACTAAGCTTTGAGGACGACGGACAAAAGCATTTTTTGCTTGCCGGCGCGGAACGCATTCCCTTGACCTCGATACAATTCCACAAACTGCGGACCACAAAGGCCGTTCCAAAAGGCTATGTTTTGGCGATTGGAGACAATTACGAGCTTTCGCATGACTCGCGCGACTACGGCTTTGTTCCCGTAAAGAACGTCACGGCGCGCGTTATTCTTCCGTTTGCGAGCGCCGCAATTGCCAAAACGCGATAAATCTTGTATAATAGAAAGCGGTGGGAATTTAATGAACGGCTTTTTTCCAAAATGGCGCGTAATCGTCTTTTCTATTCTTAGCGGCCTAATGGTCATGGCGCTGCTCATCCGATACGCGCGCCTGTCCGTTTCCGAGCCTGAGCGAATATCCGTCAAAACGCCCGCCGTAGAGCGCGGCTCCATCGTAGACCGCAACGGAAAGCCCCTTGCCGTTGAAACAAACTTCTTTCACATGGGCGTAAATCCTCATAAGATAAAAGATCCTGAAGAATTCGCGCGCGAGCTGGCTCCCGTTCTGGAAATGGATCAAGAAGAAATTTTGGGAATAATCCGAAAGTCGCTCGAAAAGAAAAATTCCCGCTTTGCCTACATCAAGAAAAAAATGCCGCTTACAACCTACGAGGCGGCAAAAAAAATCACCAGCCAAAAGCAATGGCGAGCCGCCGTCAGCTACGACAAAATTCCCGGCCGCATTTATCCCGAAAACACATTGGCCTCGCAGCTGATCGGCTACATGGGCGACGACGGAAAGGGCTTGGCCGGAATCGAATACTCAATGCAGCCGATATTGCAGCCGCCGGCAAAACCGGGCGACTCAAAGCCGGAGCAGGGAAAAAACATTTACCTTACGATTGACGCCAACTTGCAGTACAAGCTTGAAAAAATCGCGCGCGAGGCCCTTGAAAAAACCCAAGGCGCCAACCTTATGCTCTTGGCCGCCTACGCCAAGACCGGCGAAATTTTGTCTTACCTCAGCTTGCCCGAAGCTAACCTAAACGACTACGGAAACGCCACGATAGAAGAAACGATTGACCGGCCCGCAATGACATTTTACGAGCCCGGTTCGGTCTTTAAAGTTTTCAGCATCGCGGCGGCCTACGACGCAGGCCTTTTTAGGCAGGACGAATCATTTTATTGCGACCGCGTTTTTGAAAAAGTCATGCCAAACGGCGAGCGCGTCCACATAAACTGTTTGTCCAAGCACGGCTACCTTACCGCTCGCGGCGCTTTGGAACAGTCGTGCAACGATGTCACCGCGCAAATCACCGACCGCATGGACACCGATGAATTTTTGGCGAAGCTGCGCCAATTCGGCTTTGGCCAAAAAACAGGCGTTCAGCTTCCGGGAGAAAGCGCGGGAATGTTGCCGGGAAGAACAAGCCGCTTTTGGTCGGCGCGCTCAAAGATGACAATCTCTATCGGACAGGAAGTCGCGGTCACCGCGCTGCAAGTGATTCAGGCGGCGACGGTTTTGGCCAACGGCGGCCACCCCCTAAAGCTTTCGGTAATTTCAAAAATCACGGACAGCGAAGGCAACACTGTTTTCCAAAACAAAGTTGAAAAAAGGCCGCAAGTCATTTCGGAAGAAACCGCCGCCTACATTTTAAGCTGCATGCAAACCGGCGCCGAAAAAGGCATCGGTTGGCGCGCCGCGCTTGGCGACATAACGATTGGCGTAAAAACCGGAACCGCGCAAATGGCCGACCACGAGCACGGCGGCTACAGCGACACAGACTTTTTGTCGGACGTGCTGGCGGTGTTCCCGGTTGAAGACCCGGAGATAATTTTGTACATCGTAATCCAAAAGTCGCGCGGCATAAATTTCGCAAGCCGCATCGTCGCGCCTGTAATCAAGGATTCGGCGGACGCAATCATCGACCACTTGGGAATGAGCCGCGGAGACGCCGCTTCGCTCGCGCACTCCGGCCGCATTTCAATTTCGTCCAAGCAAGGCGTAAAAATGGGAAGCGTCGTTCCGGATTTTTCAGGCCTTTCAAAGCGCGACTTGCTTCCGCTCTTGAACCGCAAGGACTTAAAGGTGAACATTTACGGAAGCGGCTGGGTCACAAAGCAAGCGCCCGCGCCGGGAACGCCTGTCACGGAGAACATGGAAATTGACATCTATATGGAATGAAAATTTTTCTTTGTTCGCGGAACGCTTTCCCGCGCTGGCAAAAATGCTGGAGCCGGAAATTCCTGAATGCCTAAAAAGCGCCGCGCGCCAAGAAGAGCCGCAAGCCCAAGAAGAGCGCCTCTCCTTCCTTAACGCGGCCTTTCCCTTTTACAATTTTTCATTCGCCAAAAGCGGCGGAATCACCGCAAGCCAAAAGGGCTTGGCGCTCCATTCAGCCTACAACCCGCAAGCGGAAGCCGACCGAGCCGCCGCTGCAATCAAAGACACAGACAGCGACATTTTGGTTTTTGCCGGAATAGGCTTGGGCTGGCTTCCAAACGCCGCCGCCCGCATTGAAGGCGCAAAGCAAAAATCGTTCGCAATCCTGGAACCGTCCGCGCCGCATTTTTTCGCCGCGCTTGCAAGCGTCGACTTTAGCGAGCTTTTAAAAATCCCAAAACTCTTTTTTATAATCGGCGCGGACGCCGCGCAAGCGGCAAATCTTGTCCAAAACGCGGGCGGCTTTGACAAGGCCAAGATTTTTAGCCAAAAAGCGCAAACCGCCCACGCCCAAGCCTGGTTCGACAATTTTTTCGCGCTGGCCCGGCAAAAGCGCGAGCAAGCGCAAGCCAACATAAACACGCTGGAACGTTTTGGCCGCCTGTGGCTAAAGAACGGCGCGCGCAATTTGGAGCGGACGGCCAGTCTTGGCGGCGCGGCGGCTTTTTTTGGCGCGGCAAACTTGCCCAGCGTCCTGCTTGCGGCGGGCCCCAGCTTGCAAGAAGTTCTGCCCCGCTTAAAGGAAGTCCAAGAGCGCGCCGTGACAATCGCCGTTGACACCGCCTTGCGCGCCTGCCTTCGCGCGGGAGTCCAGCCGAACTTTGTGTTTTTGACCGACCCGCAATATTGGGCCAGCCGCCACATCGCGGGACTAGCCGCGCCTCAATCGATTTTGGTCACTGAAAGCGCCGTTTATCCAAGCGCCTTCCGCTTTCCATGCAAAAGAATTGTGTTGATGTCGTCGCTTTTTCCGCTTGGAAAATATTTTGAGGCGCGGCTTGGCCAAAAAGGAGCGCTGGCTTCAGGCGGCTCGGTGGCGACAAGCGCTTGGGATTTTGCCCGCGCGATAGGCTCAAAAGAAATTTTCGCGGCCGGCCTTGACTTGGGCTATCCCAACAAGCAAACGCACGTCAAAGGAAGCGTCTTTGAAGAAGCGTCGCACGCAAATTCGAGCCGCCTTAATCCAGCCGAACTGCAGACGGCGCGCATTTTGTTTTCCGCCAAAAACCAAGCCGCCCTTGACTTTGAAGGAAGGCCTATCATCACCGACGAACGAATGAAGCTTTTTGCCGCTTGGTTTGAAAGCAAAATCGCGGCGGATTCCGCAACTACAACTTTCACATTTTCCAAAAACGGGCTTTCTATTGCCGGCGTTAAATTTTTTCCGCTCCAAGAATTCTTGCAAAAGCCAAAAATCGCGGAGCAAAAAAAAGAATTCTTCGCCCGCGCCGAAAACGCCGCCGCCTTCGCTTGCGACAAAGAAAAATTCGACGCCGTTTTGCGCGAGCTTTTGGACGGCCTAAAAAAAATCGCCGCATTTGCCCAAAAGGGAATCGCCCTTTGCAACGACATTCTTTGCGGAGACAGCCGAGCGGCAAAAAGAATTGGCGAGCTTGACGCGATTGACGAAGAGATTTTGGGAAGCGGAGCCAAGAATGTTGCCGCGCTTGTTTTTCCCAGCCAGCGCCAATTGGAACAGCTTTTCGCCTCCGCAAAAATTCCGCAGGACCCGCTTTTTGCCAACGCCGCAAAAAGCAAATTGATTTACAACGAACTTCTAAAATCAATTGAAGAATTTTTAAAAATCTGCTAAACTTTTAAAATCGGTTTCCGACAATATAAATGTAACGAGTTCAACAATACAGACGTAACGACATCCAGACGCCTGTATGAACTGATAATGCATCAAGGTTGGAAGCTGTGTGAGGTTTCCAACTTTTTTTTTACAAGGAAAAGTTCAAATGAACGCTTTTGAAGTCAACGCTCTAAAACCTTCGCTGATTTTTACAGGCGACTTGACGCTCGACAAACAGTTTCTCGTTTTAGGAAAAGGCTTCGCTCTTACTCAAGAAGTCATAAACGGCCTTAAGCTTTGGGGCTTTACGTCTGTTTCTTGCGACGGAACGATTGATGACGGCACGCAAGACAAAGACATAATCAACCGCGACACCGACGACATCATCGCCGAAACAAAAGCGGAAGACGAACAAAAAGCCAGGGAGCGCGCGGAAAAAGCGGACGCTCTCGGCGCCAGCCTAAAAGAAGGCGCCAAGCTCATTCAAACCCTCAACACGGAAGCCTCACGCTTGGACATGACGCGCAAGGTTTACAAAAAATATTATGACTACATCGAAAGCCTTTACACGCACTACGCCACTCACAAAGAAATCGACAAAGAGCAGCTTTCAAAAGTCGTGCAGGAATTGATTTCGTTCGTTCGCGAAAACCGCCGCTTTGTTTTAAGAATGAATCCAAAAGTCGAAAGCAACGACAAAAAATTCTTGGTCAACCACGCAATGCGCTCAAGCATAATCGCGCTTACAATCGGCATTCGCCTTAGAATGCAGTTCACGCAACTGATTGAATTAGGCCAAGCCTGCATTCTTCACGAAATAGGAATGTTGCGCCTGCCGCCCCAGCTTTACATAACCGACAAAAAATTGCAGCCGCAGGAAAAAGCCAAGCTTGCCAGCCACCCGCTTTTGGGCTACGAGCTTGTAAAAGAAATCGGATTCACCCTTCCAATACAGCGCGGCGTGTTGGAGCACCACGAAAAAGAAAACGGCTCAGGATACCCGCGCCACATTACCAGCGAAGACATTTCGACATACGCAAAAATAATAGCGGTGGCCTGCGCCTTTGAAGCGATTACAGCGCCGCGCCATTACAGAAGCGCCCGCCCCAAGTACGAGGCCATGCTGGAAATCTTGCGCAACTCCAACAAGCAATACGACGAAAACGTAATCAAAGCCTTGCTATATTCATTCTCAATTTTTCCGATTGGCGTTTATGTCTATCTTGCAAACGGAAAAATCGCGCGAATAACCGACACCAAGCCCGACGATCCCCGCCACCCAATCGCGCAAATTCTTGGCGAAAAAGCGGCGGACGGCGACCCGCGCACGGTGGAAACCGACGAAGCCTCAAACAAGGTCGTGCGCGTATTGAACCAGCAAGAAGTTTCTGACGTTCTAAAATCTTTGGGAATTACCGAAGACGATTAGTTGAAAAAGTCGCGGACTTTCTCAACCTCAGCCTTAAACTGCTCGTCGATTACCGGCGGATGGTCGTTAAAGTAAAGAATCTGTTCCAGCTCTTCAAGGCTTCTAACGCCCCAAAGGGGAACGACGTTTTCAAATTGATAAAGGTAGCCCAGAGCGAGCGGCGTGTTTTGCACCAAGCCGCCGTAAAGGGGTCTCATCGCGACAAAGCCAATGTCTTTTTGGGCGGCCTCGCGCGCAAGCCGCTCGCCTTCTCCGTCAATCAACATGTTAAAGGGAGCTTGAACCGTTTCAAAAAGCCCAAAGTCCAAAGCCTTTTTGGCAATGTCAAGATTTTCCGTGGCAAGTCCAAAATGGCGGATTTTATTCCGTTCCTGCAAGCGCTTCATTTGCTCCACGGCTTCTTCAAAAGGAACCAAGCCCTTTTCGTCAACCTCGTATTGGAACAAGTCAATGTAATCGCTTTGCAAAGCGTCAAGGCTGGCTTCCAGTTGGTCGGAAAGCTCGCGCGCGTCAAGGACGCAAGCCTTTGTGCTAAGAATGACGTTTTGGCGGATTCCGTGCAAGCAGGCGCCAAGGCGTTTTTCGCTTTCGGGAACGGTGTGCGAAATGTCAAAAAAATTCACGCCCGCGTCGTAAGCCTTGTGAATGAGAATCGCCGCGTCTTCCTCGCTTTCGATGTCCTTTAGGGACATCGCGCCAAAGCCGACGCGGCTTGCCATTAAGTTTGATTTGCCTAGGCCTACGTAGTCCATTTTAGCGCTGAACCGGCTTGTAGTTGCGGATTGCGTTTTGGATGTAGGCGGTCAATTCGCTCACCTTTACGCGCTCTTGGTCCATGCTGTCGCGGTCGCGAACGGTGACAGTGTCGTAGTTGGGCGAATCTTTTGTGATTGTGTCGTAGTCGATTGTGACGCAGAAGGGAGTTCCAACTTCGTCCTGGCGGCGGTAGCGCTTTCCGACAGTTCCAGAAACGTCAAAGTCCGTCGCGAACTCTTCTTTGAGAGTGTGCTGAATTTCCTTGGCGCGCTCGGCAAGTCCGTCCTTTTTCATCAAAGGAAGAACGGCCACTGTTATCGGAGCCAGTTTCGGATGCAAGTGAAGAACTGTGCGGTAGTCTTCGGCGCCATCCTTTCCAACGTTCTGCTCCTCGTAGGCTTCGCACATAAAGGCCAAGAAATTTCTGTTCAAGCCGGCGGAAGTTTCGATGACATACGGCGTGTAGTTCTTGTTTCCGTCTTCCTGGTCGATGTAGCCCATGTCCTTTCCGCTTGTCTTTGTGTGCTGAGAAAGGTCAAAGTCGGTGCGGTTGTGGATGCCTTCGATTTCCTCAAAGCCGATCGGGAAGTTGTACTGAATGTCGTAAGCGTCCTTGGCGTAGTGCGCCAGCTTGTCATGGTGGTGCCACTGCAAGTTCTTTTCGGCGATGCCGTACTTAAGGTAGAAGGCCCAGCGGTACTTGCGCCAGTCCTCAAAGATTCCGTCGTCAGTTCCCGGCTTGCAGAAGTACTCCATTTCCATCTGCTCAAATTCGCAAGTGCGGAAAATAAAGTTTTTGAAAATGATTTCATTGCGGAAGGACTTTCCGACCTGGGCCACGCCAAAGGGAAGCTTCATTCTTGAAGACTGAACGATGTTCTTGAAGTCTGTGAAGATGCCCTGGCAAGTCTCGGGGCGGAGGTAAATCAAGTGAGAGTCGTCGGCCACGGGGCCCTGGTATGTCTTGAACATAAGGTTGAATTCGCGCACGTCTGTGTACTTGCGGTTTTTGCTTCCGCAAGTGGGGCAGTTGATTTTGGCGTCGATGAAGGCCTTCATCTCTTCGTGGCTCATCGTGTCAACGGGCTTGTCCGTCTTTTCGTTGTGGGAATGGCAGTAGTCCTCGATCAACTGGTCGGCGCGGAAGCGAGCGTTGCATTCCGTGCAGTCAATCATCGGGTCGCTAAAGTGCGCGACGTGGCCGCTGGCTACCCAAGTCTTGTGGTGCTGGAAAATCGCGCTGTCAAGGCCAACCACGTCGTCGCGCAGCTGCGTCATGTAATGCCACCATTCGTTTTGAATGTTGCGCTTAAAGTTCACTCCGAGCGGGCCGTAATCCCACGCTCCGGCCTGGCCGCCGTAAATTTCCGAAGCCTGATATACAAATCCCCTGCGCTTGCACAAAGAAATGATTTTGTCCAAAGTGCATTCGTGTCCTGTTTGGTTAGCCATATTATAATTCTCCAATTTGATATGATAATTTGAGTATTATAGCAATAATTATGCATTGTTTCAATATAGGTAAAGTGAAATTGCGCGAGGGAGTTGCGCGACGGGCAAAAACACTCATTTTGTCCCTGCCGCGCTAGCGGCAGACGTATATAGTTACAAGGGACAAAATGTGTGTAGCGACGATATCGAGCGGTTTTGTCTGGCGCGTCAGCGACCGGGAGCAATTTTTATTGGTATAGTATTGAATAGATTCTACAAATATAATATACTATTCTTCTATGGCAATACTGGAACTGAAAAACGTAAGCAAAGTCTACCAAATGGGAAAAATCTCCGTCAACGCCGTGCAGTCGGCCACTTTTTCAATAAACGCTGGAGAGTTTGCGTCAGTTTCAGGCCCGTCAGGCTCGGGAAAGTCAACGCTCCTAAATTTGATGGGATTGATTGACCTGCCCACAGGCGGAAAAATCATCATCGACGGAACGGACGTTTACGGCGACCGAAAATTGGCCGACCTAAAGACAATTCCAGGAAGCCTCGACCGCCATATGACCGAACTTCGCCGACTAAACCTTGGATTCATTTTCCAAAACTTCAACTTGATTCAAGTTCTCAACGTGCGCGAAAACGTAGAGCTGCCCCTAAAGCTGGGCCGCCTTCCGCAAAGCCGCGCGATGAGCCAAAAGGAAGCCGGAGAATGGGTCGACTACTTGATAGAAACAGTGGGCCTTACCGACTGGAAAAACCACAAGCCCGCGGAACTTTCAGGCGGCCAGCGCCAGCGCGTAGCCATTGCCCGCGCGCTTAGCGCCAAGGCTCCCGTAATCATGGCCGACGAGCCCACCGCCAACCTTGACTCAAAGAACGGCGACCAAATATTGGAATTGATGAAAAAGCTCAACAAAGAGTTGAACACGACTTTTGTCTTCTCCACCCACGACCAAAAAATCGTAAGCATGAGCGACCATGTAATCCACATCAAAGACGGCGTGATTACCGGCCAAGACTACGCCAACTAATACTTTAGGTTCAAAACCAATTCAATTACAAGGCTGTAGCTTTGCTGGCTTCCGTAATAAATCGGCGCCGTGCTTTTAAACGTAACGTGCGGAAGAATCTCGTCAATTATTATGCCTGGCGCGACCGCTCCGTATTCGCCCCTGTAGTCATGAAACCACTTGCAGCCAAAAGTGAATTTCTTGGTCAATATAAAATGCGACCAGCCTATTTCGGCCGCGAACAAATGCTCGAAGCCCTTGTATTGAGCGACGGTACATTCTTTATAGATATTCTTCAACGAAGTCAATTTTTCTTTATCGCCGCTTCCAGGCGTAATGCTGTAATTTTTGGCGACAAACTCTTCGGCAGTAAAGTTGTCGCTTCCCGTAGTTCTGATTTCGTCGCGCCCCCACGAGCCTTGGTACTCAAAGGCAAGCCCCAGCATAATCGGAGCGGAAAAATATTTGTAAAGGCCGGCCGTCACTTGCGCGCGGGTAAGGGCTTTTGAATAGACTGAGAAGTGCGTCAAGCCTTGGACAAAAAGGCTGGAATTCTTTCCCAGAATAGTTGAAACAATTTGCGCGCCAACGCACGGATCGTATTTCAAGTTGTCAGACTTTGCCCAACGCTTTCCCAAAACGCTAATCGAAAAGTTCTTTAAGTTGCCTTCAACCTTTCCAACAACCGAAATGTAGTCCGCCATTGTGTCGTCGTGAAGCGCGTTGCTTTCGTATTGCGCCAAGCCCTGTATTGAAAGATAAGAAAAAATCGGCACGCTGGCGGACAAAGTGAATTTTGAGTCGGTGGACTTTCTGTTGCGCCTGTGAAAAGCGTCCTCGGCGGTTATAATCAAGCATTCGTCTTCGATAATGTTTGTGTACAACATTCTTGAAAGCGCCCAAGAAATGTCCATCTTGGCCGAACAGTGTGTAGTCAAAATACAGCTCGTAAACGCCAAAGTCCATTTCCGGAAAAGAAGTCACAAAGGAGCCGTAAACGTAAAAGTCGTTTCGTGGACGGCCTACAAACTTTAGGGTGTTGCTGAACGTCGCGAACGGCTTTGACTTTTTCCATGGATAAAGGTAAAAATAGCCGCCCAATTCCGCGCTCAAGTCGCCGCTAAATTCAACCGGCTTGTCTTTTTTGTCAATCTTTACGATTTCCGTCGTGGGAGTGGTGACGGCTGTTTCGGTGTCGCCTTCCGAGTCGTCGCCAAAGAGTTCGTCTATAGCGTCCGCCTCTTCTATGTCCTCAGTCGCCTCTTGCTCAGAATCGCCTTCCGCTTCGCCCGCCGCCCTTAGTTCAGCAAGCCGCGCCCGCTCCCGCTCGTCTTCCGCCTCGGACTCTTCGTTAAGGCGCTCGACTTCCCGCACGTCCTCTTCGGCGACGCGCTCCATGATGATTCCGTTGTTGGTAACATAAGTTTGAGCGCCCAATTCACGCGCGCCAAACGCGCCGAGAGCGAACAAAACAGAGAAAAAAAAGGCGGGCGCCGTCGCTCGCCTTATGCTTGAAAGTCCAAAACTTTTTATCATCTAAAGGCTCATGTTCTCAAGATATTGCTTTGAGTATACAACATCTCCCAACTTTTGAAAAGACACATTCGACACAGTAACCTGAGTGCTTTCGTACTTTATTTTGCCGTTGATTTTTTGTCCGCGCAGGCGGTCTTGGATGACCATCTTTGACGGAACTGAACGGCCTTCAACCTTTTGGTAGCTGGGAATCGCCGTCACGCGCAAAAGCTGGCCAGAAAGGCTGTAGTCCTCGCGCTTGCGGGTAAGAAAATCGTCCTTTGTAACCCATATCTTCAACATGGGATAGTCAACTTCATTGGCCGCCTTTTTGCCGACATTCAGCGTAAAGCAAACGCAGTCCAATTTTCCAAGAGTCACGTATTCCGCCGAGGTTATCTCATAGTCTTCCGAGTAGCGCTGGGGGCGCAAGTCGGAGTTGTTGACATTGGTGTTTTGGAACTTGTCCTTTGGCGCGGTAAAAGTGAACTGCTTGTTTGACGGATCGTAGAACCAAATGCTTTTGGGGTCAAACTGAACGTAGCCCTTGCCCTTGTCCGAGTCAGGCCCCGTAATGCGAATGGCGCACATCGCCTTTGAGTCGCGGCGGTGCATGATGGCGCTGGTTATGCTGTTTCCTTGTCCCGGCCTTTCCTGAACAAGAACGTATTCGCCGGTAAAGTCGCTGCCATAATATCCTGTGGTCTTGTCGACTTTCGCCAACATTTCCTTGGCTTCCGCAAGAGGAATCGCCTGCGCGAAAAACGACGCCGAAGCCAAAAACAAAACTGTCAATGCAAACGCTATTTTTTTCATGCCATCTCCTATAAAGCCCGGTCTCATCAGGTAACGGTCGCAAGCGCCCCAACCGGACTTATATGAACTAACTTGCGCAAAGTAAACAACACAGAACCCAGCGTGGTTACGAAAATGACCGCCAGCAATCCTAGGGCCTCGCCCCCGACAAGGCGGGGAGCCAAATGGCCGCCGGTCAAAAATAGGTCGAATCCCGAAACAAACGAAAGGTTGTATCCCGAAGCGATTTTTACAATAATAAGAGAAGCAGCAAAGCCCGTCGCCGTTCCAGAAACGAGCAGCAAAAGAATTTCCGTAAAATAAAGAAGCATAAGGCCGGCGGGGGTCATTCCCAAGGCGCGGAAAGTTCCGCTCTCAACGGCGCGCTTCAAGATTATTACCCTGAACGTGCTTGATATGCCGACTGAAATTATCAGCACAAGCATGACGACAATCATGGCCACTATGGCTCGCAAGGCTTTTGAAAGCTTTTGCAAGTCCGAAACATTGGCCTCAAGCGGAATCAAGGCGTAAACGACAGAGCCTTCGGGGATGTCGTAGCTTTGCCAGCCGCTCTTTCCATAATTCAAGGGAAACATGTTAAAGCGCTTTTGCAGCTCGGAGTGAACGCGGCGCGCCTCTTGCCTGCTTGGAGAGCCGTTCGGATAGTAAACGCAAATTTTATCGATGACGTTCAACGGAAAGCCGACTCTCTCCTCGACTTCTTCAATTCCCATGCCTCGCTTTAACGCCTTGTAGTCCAAGTACGAAGTGTACATTCCAAAGACGCTAGAATCTTGGAAAATTCCGGTCACCACAAGGTCAACCGTGTTCTTGTAGCCCATCGGCGTTTCAAGCAGCAAAACCACGCTGTCGCCAATGTGAACGCCAAGCTTTTCGGCCACGGGAAGCGAAATCAAAACCGCGTCATGGGCTTCCCTCACTTCTATTCCGCCTTCCACAAAAGTGAATTTGTCAAAGAGCGGCTTTTCCAAAGAAAAATCAACGCCTTGAAGCGAGCGCTGCTTTACGCTCACCCCTTCAAAGAAAAGGCTCTTGTCGCCGTCGTCCTTTTTGTAGCGATAGGAAATTTCAGTTCCCTTTGGAAGAATTTCTTTCAAGGCCAAAACGATGTCGCCGTACGATTCCAAAACATTGTCCATGCTGCCCAAGACCATAAAGTCGCCGCCGTAATACTGGCGCATTTTTTCGGTCATTGAAGCAAGCATTCCGTCCGTAACCATCAAGACCGAAAGCATTACGCAAACGCCGACGGCGCAAACCGCAAAAAGCGAGCGGTATTGCTTGGCGCGGCTAGAAAGGGATTTTAGGGCAAAATTCAAGCAAAGGCTTTTCATCAGCGAACGGCCTCCATCGCGGCCACAGGGCTTGTTCCCAGCGCAATGCGGACCGGATAAATCCACGCCACAACCGCAAGGACAAGCGACAAAAGCATGCCGCCCAAAATGTTAGAAAAACGAACGACGGCCCGCAAGGTGTCGCCGCCAAAAAGCTGTATCAAATACGTGTTGCCAAAATGAATCGAGCCGTTGGACAAGAATGAATTTCCGACCACGCCCAAAATGCAGCCCAAAACGCCGGCCGCAATTGTAAGGATTAAAGTTTCGGCAAGGTATTCCAAGGCCACAAAGCGCCGCCCCGCTCCGATTGCCCGCAAGGCTCCGGTTTCCTTTGAGCGGTCGAGCGCCGCGATTACAAGCGTGTTGTTCACGATGATAAAGCCGGTCGCGATTATTACGATTAGTCCGATATTGAAGATTAGGCGCATCCAGTAAATGTATTGGGCTGCCATGCCGGCGGCGGCTCGCCAGTCAACCGCTTGGCAAGTCCATTCGCGCTTGGCAAATTCACGGTTCAAAAGCTTTACGGCCCGTTTTGCGGAAACGCCAGGCTTTGCCGAGCAAACAATGTAATTCCAAACGGTCTCTTCGTTAAGGGTTTCGGAATCAGATTCTAGAGCCGCCGCCGGCTCTTGGGCTTGCGCTGCCTCTTGGGTAAAATCGGAATCCTCTTCAAAGTCTTCGCTTTCGCCAAAAAGGCTGTCTATGCCGTCTTCCTCAAGGCTTTCAAGCAAGCCTGAATTTTCCCTTGTAAAAAGGCGGGGATCGATTTCTGTTGAGTTCAAGCCAATCAGGGGCCGCAAAAGGCTGGGGCTTATCAAGACGATTTTGTCCTGCAAGTCGTTGTGAACCGCGTACTCGTAAACGGCGCTAAGCTTTGCCGCCCGCAAAGTGTAGGAAGAGCCGGTAAAGCCCGCCAATTGAATTGTGTCGCCGACCTTTGGCAAAACGCCGCGTTCGTCCTGAATCTTTTTGAGCATTTCGTTGGAAAGCATAATCGCGTCTTCGTCGCCGTATGGCTGGCCTTCAAGAATTTTTATTCCGGGCATCAGGCGGACGTAATTTTGCGCGTCAACGCCAAAGAAGTAGGCCGGAAAATTGCTGTCGTCAAAGCGCAGCGCGGCCTGGCCTGTTATTTGCGGAACCGCTTCCTTTATAAATTCAGAATTTGAAACGAATGAAAAAATGTCGCTGTACGGGAGCAGCTGCGGAAGCTCGCTCAAGTTTCCCGTTATCGGAGTCTCGTCGCCAAAAAGGCTCATCGGGAATTGCGCCTTGGGGCGAATGACGATGTCGCCGGTAAAATTTTGGCTGAACGTTTTTTCTATTCCAGACTTTGTTCCGTCAAAAACGGCGTTGGCCATTACAAGCGCCGCGATTGAAAAGGCGATGAACAAAATTATGACCAATGAGCTTTTGCGCGAAACGATGTTTTTGAGCGCGAACTTTATAGTGAACATAGAGTGAATATTATAGTAAATATTGATTGATTAATCAAGACAAAAACGCTCCCAGTCGTCGAGCGGGCAGCGGAACCGCTAGCTAGCGTCGCTACACACTGTTTTCGCTTGAAACTATTTCACGCTGCCGCTTGCGCGGCAGGCTCAAACAGAGTGTTTCCGCTACCCGCCCGCCTCCTTCGCGCGTTTTCGATTGACCAACGAATTTTCTATAAAATCAACTCCACACAAGCCACAAAAGGGCGGCGGCGCTGGCGGTGGTCAGGAGCGTGAAGGGCGCGCCAAGCTTTAGCCAGCCGGCGAAATTCATCGGATGCCCTTCCTTTTTGACAATGCCCATAGCGACGACGTTGGCGCTGGCTCCGTAAGGCGTAAGGTTTCCGCCAAGGCAAGAGCCAAGCAAAAGCGCGAACATATACAGCTCCGGCGCGCTGCCAACCGACGCGGCAAGGCTAGCCGCGACCGGAAGCATTACTATTATGTACGGAACGTTGTCGATAAAGCCAGACAAAATTATAGAAACCAAAAGTATAAGAATAAAAGCCGCCGCATTGCTTCCGTGAGTGGCGCGCGACAAAAAGTTCGCAAAGTCCATAAGCAGGCCGGACTCGCTCAAAGCGCCGACGACGACAAAAATTCCGATTAGGAAAAAAATCGTTTCCCAATCCAAGCCCATGACCAATTCCCAAGTTTCGGCGGCGGATTTTTTTTGCGCGGCCAAAAACCAAAGCAAGCCGACGATTCCCAGCGCCAAGACAAAGCCGCCTGACGCAAAGGCAAATTCAATCTTCAAGAAAGAAATCGCGGCCAGGCCAAAAATCATCAAAAGCAAAAGCGCGGTCGGAAGCATCGAAATGACTTTTGTTTCTTCAACTTGAATCTTTTGCCGCGCGTTCCTGAATATAAAATAGAAGAAGACGCAGCCGACAAGCAAGCCGGTTTGAATGAAAAAGAAAATCGAAATTTTTGAATTGTGGACAAAAAAGTCGTTGAATGTGTAGCCAGCGAAAGAGGCGAAAATCATTGACGGCGGATCGCCCACAAGCGTCGCTGTTCCCTCAAGGTTTGACATCACGGCAAGGCCAGCCATAAAATTGGCGGGCGGCAGAGCCAACTTTTTGCAAAGCGCCAAAGCGATTGGAGCCATGACCAAAACGGTGGCGACGTTCTCAACAAAAATCGAAATGATTCCGGTCATCGCCAAAATCAGCACAATGGCGATTCCCGCGCTTGGGGAAAGCTTTATGATTTCGTCAGCCGCCCGCGACGGCGCCTTTGAGTAAATGAAAAGCGCGGCTATAATCATCGAGCCTATGTAAATCATAAGCACGTTCCAATTTATCAAGTCCGCAAAGCAATGCCGGACGGCAAAAAGCCCGCCGCCGCCTTCAAAAACGCCGGCCGGAAAAAAAGTTCCTAGCGCAACGAAGAGCGCCGCCGCTCCCAACGACCAAAAAACCTTTTTGTCTTGGATGCAAATCACCAGCGCGTACATCAAGACAGAAACAGCCAAAACAAACCATTTCACTTTGTTATATCCCTTCTAAAATACTTGAGCGAAATTTTTTCCAAAGTTCCGTCGTCGCGCATCGCGGCAAGCTGCTTGTTCAACTCGTCCAGCAAGGGCAAGTTTTCCACTTCCCTTCTGCATGGAATGGCCATCGGAAACGACACGTCCGAAAGCGCGGCGACCTTTACTTGCAAACCAGGGTGGGTGTTGACGTAATCGTAATAAGTCAAATCCAAATTAATGGTCGTTTCCGAGCGGTTTTGCAAAAGCAAGTTAATAGACTCTTCAAACGTGTCTATGTAAATCGGTATCGCGCCGTTCTCTTCGGCAAGATTGCAAAATGTGCTTCCATAAGAATTGGCGGAAGTCCTTCCCTTCAAGTCGGAAAAGGACTTTACGCTGTCATTTTTTTTGTGAACCAAGAGCGCCATTCTGCTGTACGCGTAGGGATCAGAAAAATAAAAGCGGCCGGCGCGCTCCTCGGTGATTCCAATGCCGTTGACAATCACGTCGCATTCATTGTTTTGAAGGCTTTCAAAAATTCTGTCCCAAGGCGTCTCTATGAATCTGGCCTTAACTCCAAGCCGCTCGCAAAGCGCCTTGCTTAAATCAATGTCAAAGCCTGTCAACTCGCCCGTCGCGTCATGGTAAGTCCAAGGCGCCCAAACTCCTTCTGTCGCTATCGAAAGCTCGCCCTTGGCTTTTACCCTTTCAAGCAGATTTTTTTCTTTCTTTGTTTTGCAAGAAGAAAAAAGCGCGACAATCAAAAACGCCGCCGCAAAAAGCGCGGCCTTTAAAACAAGCTTGCCAAAACTTTTTTTCATATCTTCCCTCATTCTTGTCATATCCACATCGCCCGCTGCAATTCCGCTTCTTCTTCAGGAGAAACGTTTTTTGCGGCCGGCTTGAATTTAAGCTCTTGGTTTTTAATGCTTACGACGGTTTGCGGAGCGACCGACTTGGTGACAAAAGTGTTGCCGCCGATTACCGAGTCTTTTCCAATAACCGTATCGCCACCCAAAATCGACGCGCCCGAATAAATCGTAACGTTGTCTTCAATCGTCGGGTGGCGCTTTACGCTCTTTAGCTTTTGTCCGCCGTTCGTGCTCAGCGCGCCAAGCGTCACGCCTTGGTAAACCTTTACCCGCTCGCCAATGACTGTCGTTTCGCCGATGACGATTCCAGTTCCGTGGTCGATGAAAAAATATTTTCCAAGCGTGGCGCCGGGGTGAATGTCGATTCCGGTCTTGCTGTGCGCCCATTCGGTCATGATGCGAGGAACCAGCGGAACGCCCAAAACAAAAAGCTCGTGGGCAAGCCGGTTCACAGCGATGGCGTAAAAGCCGGGATACGACAAAATTATTTCGGTCTTGTCAAAGGCGGCCGGGTCGCCGTCAAAGGCGGCCTCCAAGTCGCTTTCCAAATATTCGCGCACGCGGGGAATTCTGTCAAAAAATTCGTGGACTATCAAAAGAGCGCGCTCGCGCAGAGAGCTTTCGTCCTTGCCGGAATTTTCGGGAAGCTTTTTTAGCGCCAAGAAAACTTGCTTGTTCAGCGCCAGCATCACTTCGCGGCACAAAACTGAAATGTAGTTTTCCAAATTGGCGGCCTTGTATTCGCGCTCGCGGAAGAAGCCCGGAAAAAGGATTCTAAAAAATTTATCTATGAGGCTTTGGACAAGGCCGACGTCGATCTCAACTTCGTCGTCGGTCTTGTTTATGAAAAAATCTTCCTTTTTGTAGTGCGCCAAGATTCCGTGAATAGAACGGGTCTCAAGCTGCTCAAAACCTTCCGCCATTCTATAAATATTAGCGCAAAAAGAATTATTTTTCTAGTCTGTTCACCAAGAACGGAATGGCCTTTTCAAACTTAACGCCGTAAAAGTGCGAGTCGTCGCCAAGCGTCTTTTTCATAGACTCAACCACAAAGTCGGCGGCAATTGCGGCGGCTTCCAAGACCGGCTTTCCGCGCAAGAGGGCGCCGGCAAAGGCTGAGGCGTAAACGTCGCCGGTTCCGTGCATAAGGGCGGGCAGACGGTCGTTGAAGTAATACTCAACCTTGCTTCCGTCGGAAACGGCCACTCCCAATTTTGAAGGCTCAAAAGAAACGCCGGTCAAGATGACGTTTTTGGCGCCCAGCTTGTGAAGGCCGGCGATTGTCTTTTCAATGTAAGCCTTGTCGTAGCCGCTTTCGATGTATTCCTGGCCAAGAAGGAAGGAGGCTTCGGTCAAGTTGGGAAGCGCGTAGTCCGCGACAGCCACAAGACGGGCCATTTCCTTGGGGAAGTCCGCGTCAAAGCCGGCGTAAAGCTTTCCGTTGTCGGCCATCGCAGGGTCTACGATTTTTACCGCGCCTGGACGGGCCGCCTTTTGGAATATGTCAAGGATGTGGGGAATTTGAGCCTTAGAAACATAGCCTGTGTAAAAGGCGTCAAAGTCGATTTTTTCCTTAAGCCACTGGTCAAGGATTTTGGGCATTTCGTCGGTAAGGTCGCGGAAAGTCCAGGCGCTAAAGCCTTTTCCAGTGTGGTTTGAAAGAACCGAGCTGGGCAAAATGCCGGCCTCGATTCCGCAAGCGCTGATTATTGGAAGCGCGACTGTAAGCGAGCACTGTCCAACGCAAGAAATGTCCTGAATTGTCAAAAGTCTGTGATCTTGAGCCATTTTTTAATCTCCTATGCTTGTAAATCTAACGAAAAACTGGTATCATTCATATACCCAATTTTAATAAATTTTTATAATGCCAGATGATAACGATAGACTTTAGCAAAAGAAAGGGCCAAGGCCTTTCAGACTTTTTGTACAGCTCTATAAAAAGGCAAATCGTCTCCAACAGCATAGCGGCCGACGAGCGCCTGCCTTCCCGCCGCGCCCTGGCGCAAAACTTAAAGGTAAGCGAAATCACCGTGCAAAACGCCTACGCCCGCCTGATAAGCGAAGGCTACATTTATTCGGAAGAAAAACGTGGCTACTTTGCGCAGGGAATTCCTTCAGGCGGAACTTTCTTGGCGGAGGCGGCGCGAAAAATTCCGCAAGAGGACGAGGAGCCGCAAAAGGGCAAGGACGCCAATTGGCTTGCGGACTTTAAAAGCAATTCCACGAACTTTGAAAAATTTCCATTCAGCCTTTGGGCCCACCTTATGCGGCAAGTCTTGAACTCCGGCGACGAGCGGCTCCTGCAAAAAATTCCAAGCGGCGGCGCGGACGAATTGCGCAAAGCCATTTCCCGCCACTTGCGCCGCTTTAGGATGATTGAGGCCAGCCCCGAGCAAATAGTCATCGGAGCGGGAACTGATTTTTTGTACACGCAGCTGGTTCACTTTTTTGGAGCGGACAAAACATACGCCGTGGAAAACCCCGGCTACCGGCAATTCGCTTCCGTGGCAAAGCTGTGCGGCGCAAAATGCGTGGCGGCCGGCCTGGACAAAAGCGGAATAAAGACAAGCAAGCTTAAGGACGCGCAAATCGTCCACGTCTCTCCCCTGCACCATTTTCCGACAGGAATCGTAATGCCCTACGCCCGCCGCTTTGAGCTTTTGGAATGGGCGGCGAGCGAAAAAAAGCGCTTCATAATCGAAGACGACTACGACTCGGAATTTCGCTTCAACGCAAAGCCCATAGAGCCGCTCTTTAGCGCGGCGGCCGCTTCGGAAAAAACGCGCGGACACGTGATTTACATCAACACGTTCTCAAAGACGCTCGCTCCGTCAATAAGAATTTCATACATGATTCTGCCGCAAAACTTGCTTCAAGAATATTACAAAAAAAACGGCTTTTATTCCTGCCCTGTCTCCGCGTTTGAACAATACACGCTCGCTCGCTTCATAGACGAAGGCCACTACGAAAAGCATTTGACAAAAATGAAAAACCACTACCGCAATCTGCGCAACGACTTGATTCGCGCCTTGAGCGCCAGCCGCCTTTCAAAGAGCTGCGAAATTCTTGAAGAAAATTCCGGCTTGCACTTTATTCTGCGAATCAAGTCAACTGAATCCGGCAAGAAACTCCAGGGCCGCCTGTCGGAAAAAGGAATAAATGTTGCCTTGCTTAGCGATTTTTATTACAATAAGCCAAAAGACCAAAGTTCGCGCGCGGACTTTGTGATAAACTATTCGGGCATCCAAAAAAACAAAATCGCGCAAATAGTAAAAAAAATGGAGGCGGCCCTTTGTTGAAATTTAACATTCTCTTCCAAGACCAAAACATCGCCGTCATTTGCAAAAGCGAAAACTTGTTGAGCGTGCCCTATCCCGGCTTTCGCGGAAAAACGGCGCTCGGCCTTTTGGAAGAAAACATGAGGAAGCGCGGAACTTATTCAAGCAAGCATAGGCCCTTTGCAGTCCACCGGCTTGACCGCGAGACCAGCGGCGTGATGATGTTCGCGCTTAACGAGCGCGCGCAAAAAATCATTATGGATTCCTGGCAAACGATGGTGACCGAGCGCCTTTACCGCGCCGTGGCGGAAGTTCCCCGAGCCAAAGCCGCCGCCCTAAACGCGCTTGCCGACAGCGGAACAATCGACAGCCCGCTGGCCTACAACGCCTACAACCAAGCCTACGTTCCAAAAGGCGGCGCGGGCGAAAAGGGATTGAAAGGCCAAAACGGCGGCAAGCTAAAAACGATTCCGGCGCGCACGCATTACAAAATAATCGCGCGCGGAAAAGACTTGGCCATGTTTGAATTGTCCTTGGACACCGGCCGCAAAAACCAAATCCGCGCGCACTTGGCAAGCCTGGGATTTCCGCTGGCGGGCGACAAAAACTACAGGGCAAGAACGAACCCTTTTGGCCGCCTTGCCCTGCACGCGCGCACGCTGGAATACACCGACCCGTGGACCAAAGAGCGCCGCCGCTTTGAATCCCCTGAACCGCCAGAGTGGTTGGCAGCCTGTAATAATAGCGCGGGAAAAGCGGCGCGAGGTGGACACGCTTACACTTTGTAGCTCTTGATCAAGTCCAGCACCTTGTTGTTAAGCTGGCTGTTGGCGCGCGACTCTTCCGAAGTCTTCTTGGCCTGCTTTGAAATTTGCTCGATGGAATTTTTTATGCCGGCCGTAAGAATCGTGATTTCGCTCGCGGCTGTGCGGAGCTCTTCCATGCGGGAAAAAACCTTTCCGCTTTCGTTCTCCACTTCGCGGCTCGCCTCTTGAATCGAATGCGAAGTTGAATCCACCTCAGACATTGAGCCAAGCAAATTCTTGGCGCCTTCCTGCTGTTCGTCCACGTTGCCCAAAACGTCCGAAAGCATCGACTGGATTTCGCTGATTTTTGAGTCAAGGCTTTGGAAAGACGCGAGCGAAAGCTTTGAAGCGTCCACAATTCCGCCAATCGATTCAGTAATCGACTTTATAAGAGTGCCTATGCTTTTTGACTGCTTGGCCGAACTTTCCGCAAGCGAGCGGATTTCGCCGGCAACGACCGCAAAGCCTTTTCCAGCGTCGCCCGCGTGGGCCGCTTCGATTGAGGCGTTCATCGCAAGCAAGTTGGTTTGGCTTGCGATGCTTCGGATCACCGAGTTGGCTTCCTTTAATTTTCCCGCCTGCGCCTGAATTTCTCCAACCTTGTCAACGACCGTCATTTGGTCCTTTTGGCCGTTCTTGGAATCGCTTACAAGCTGCTCGTATTTTTGCGAAATCTTTGAAACGTTTTGGTCAATGCTCTGAATGTTTGTTGAAATTCGAGTGACGCTTGAAGACACTTCGCTGATGGCTGAAGTTTGGCTTCCGATTCTTGAAGACAAAAGCTGAATCGTCTTGCTGACGTTGCCGCTGCTTTCGGCCACAAAATCCATCGTTTCGTTCTGCGTCTTGGCGCGCAAATTTATTTCTTCCGCAGTTTGCGTGGCGCTTTGAACGCCGTCCAGCGTGGTCGCGGAGTAGTTGACAATCTCAGTGCCCGAAACGACCAGCGACGAAACCGCTTCTTTTATTGTCGCGAACATCTTTGAAAGGCTTTCCGTAAGCGTGTTGCAGCCTTCGACCAACTCGCCTATTTCGTCGCGGCTCTTGACCGGAATCTTTTGCGACAAGTCCGCCTTGCCGGTGGCGATGTCGTTGATTTCCTGAGTCACCTTTTTCATTCTGCCGAACAAAACTCGCAGCGACAAATTGACGGCGACAATTGCGGCGGCAAGCAAGACAAGCGAAACAAGCGCGATGTTTATAATCAGCCATTTGATTGAAGAGCGCAAGGCGGTCGCGTCGTAGTCGGCGGCAACAAAGCCAATCGCCTTTCCGCCGTCCATAATCGGAGCGAACACAGTTATCAACCAGCCCCAACCGTCCTGCCATTCCATTTTGCTGGCATGGATTCTTCCGGTTTCCATAGCCAAAATAGCAGGCTCTCCGTAGTTGTCCTTTGTCTCAAGGGTTCCCATCGCGGAAAAATTCTCTTGGTCGCTGGGGTCGCAAGAGCCGTCGATTACATACATGTAATCCTTGTCGGTCGCGGGAACCATCGTGTAAAAGTATTTTGCGGAAGAAGCCTCTTTCATCGCGAGCAATTCCGAACGCATTCTGTTGTAGCGCAGGGAGTCGGGGTTTTGCTCATCGATGATTTTTTTAAAATCCTTGATGTTCGAGTTTACGTACTTAGAGCCGTGCTCCACAAGCGGCTTTCCTTCCTCCACAAAAATGTCAACGCACATTCTGGCCGAAGTGTTGATGGCAAGGGCGGAAAACAAAAAAATGGCGATCGCGAAAAACGCGGAGATGAAAAGGGTGTATTTAACCCTCAAAGAAAGATTCTTCATAGGCCTTAATTATAAGCCATAAAATTGACTTTTTCAAGTTTTTTTTTAATAATGAAAGAATGATTAATCCTAACAAGCTTTTTCAGTTGGAAGGCGGCCAACAGCGAAGGAAACTGGCGCTTTGCTTCGGCGCCCTGGAACGAGACATTTTGGGAATCGCGGAAAAAGGCAGCGAATACAACTTTCATTCGATGCCGCGCGCCGAATACATAAAGGCATTGTGCCGCGTCTTTTTAAAAGACCCAAAAATCTCGCCAGAAGCCGCAAAAAAAATATCGTCCCTCATAAGCCAAGAAGGCTTTGACGAGCGGGCGGCCTGCAACTTGGCGCGGAACGAGCTTCTTTCAATACTGGGAACTTTTCCCGCCGAATGGGACCTAATCATCGCCCCGCATCCATCGGCCAACGCAGCCCAAGACGGAAAGGTGGCGGCGCGCGGCTTTTACCCCGGAATCGCAGTTTACGCCGAAGACATCCGCTCGCCCTTCAACCTTGGCTCCATCTTTCGGACGGCGGAAGGCTTGGGCGCCCAAAAAGTTTGGCTTAGCCCCGGCTGCTGCGACCCGGCCCACCCCCGCGCCGTCCGAAGCGCGATGGGCTGCGACAAAACGATTGAATGGGAGCGCGCGCCGCTAGAGGCTTTGGACGACAGCCAAAACATTTTTGTCCTTGAAACCGGCGGTACTCCAATAGAAGAATTTGAATTTCCAAAAACGGGAATTTGCATTATCGGCTCGGAAGAATTAGGCGCAAGCCCGCAAGCGCTGGCCAAAGCCAACTGCGGCCGCGTGACGATTCCGATGAAGGGCCTAAAAGCCTCCCTCAACGTCGGCGTGGCCTTTGGCATCCTAATGCAAAAATGGGTTGAAAGTTTAAAGTAATTACTTTTCTTCTTGTTGTTTGAACGCGGCGAGCAACTGGTCTGAAATCTTTTGGAATTGGCTTTCGTTGGCCAGCTTGAATTCCTTGAGCGCGTCGATGTCGATTTGATAAAAGGCCACGTCGCCCTTTTGGTAGTGCGTCATCAAGTCGGCCAAGTAAACGACGTTGACCAATTTTTTTACGTCGGCGGGAGCGCTGTCGGGCGCGTGGTGGTAGCGTATCGCGTTTACAATTATGTCAGGAAAATTCCATTTTTCAGCGACGCGCGCGCCGATTTCGGCATGGTTTACGCCGGCCAAAAGCTTTTCAAAAATTTCCGGCGGAATGTTTTTTTCGGAACTCATTTTGCGAACGCCGTTTATAAAGTCAGGATGGCTTGTTTCAAAAACCAGCTTTCCCATGTCGTGCAAAAGGCCGCAAACATAAGCGTCTTCGATTACGTTGCGCTGGCCCGTAAAAAAGTTCCGCGCCAAATTGTAGGAATAAAAGGCTGTCTGGTAGGCGTGCTCCCAAAGCTCTTCGCTCGCGTCGCCAACCTTTGCAAAAGACTGAACCGCTCCGATTGAAAAAAGCAAGTTCTTGATGCCCCGCAAGCCCACCAACTTTACCGCGTCGTAAATGCTTGAGCAAGGGCTTGCGAGCGCGAACGCCGCCGAGTTGACCATTTTTAAAAGCTCGGCGCTAAGCGAAACGTCGTTTGAAATTTGCATGGCGATGTCGCTCATTTTTGAGTCAGGGTCGCTGAGCAAGCGGTTTATCGCCGTGATGTTGTCTGGGAATTGCGGAAGCTCTTCTATGACCTTTATGAATTCTTCGGAAATAAAATCGATTTCTTCCTGCGTCTTTGGATTGAGCGGAAGAATTATGCGCGTGATTGTCTCGCCGTTTTCGCAAAGGACTTGGAAATTTTCTTCGGTAAGGCCGATTTTTTCCAGCATTAAAATCATGATGACAAGGCCAAGGCCCGCGCCTTCGGAATCGTCGATGACTTGCTCAAGAGCCTCGTCAACGGAAGTGTATTGCTGCGCGCGCGAAAGCTTGTCGTGAATGCGCTTGTACTCAAACACGGTCAAATCCGAATTGTTGCGCACTTCGATTTTAATCTTGTTGTTGCGGAACTGAAGTATCAAGCGGACGTAAAGGCCGGCTTTTTTTTGCAAGCCAAGGTAGTAATTTATGTCGTCGAGCGTGTCGCTTTTAAAAGTCTTCATTCCAAGCTCGTAGTCGGCTTGGTTGGCGATGTCAAGTTTCTTAAGCTTAAAATACACGCGCTTTGTGTTGGCTTTTTTTGCGTTGGTGATAAGCTCGCTCAGGCAGTATGAAAGATACTCAATCATTTGGCTTTGATCCAGCTCTTCCAAAAAGACGCGCAGGATGTCGTTCATATACACTTCCATTTCGTGCGGAAGAGTATATGTTGTGAGAGAAAGCGGAATGCCCGCGTTTATCGCGGTTCGAACTTTGTTTCTGTCAACCTCAACCTTTTTGCCCTGCGTTTCCGGCATGGTTCACTCCAAAAGACTGCAAAAAAATCGCGTTAATGTTACCATAAAATAGCGGAAATGTCTAGATTGCGCAAAAAGGCAACGACCGCAGGCAGCGGCGGGCGGCTTGAATTTATTCGCGGCTTTCTATATAATGTCCGCATGGTCTTAAAACTGATTTTTACAATCGCGCTTTTGGTCGCGGTGGCGATATTCAGCGGCTTCAACTTGGACAACCGCTGCAACATTTGGCTTTTTGGAAAAGTTTTCAACAACGCGCCCATTTTCATGAGCATTTTGGTTTCGTTCGCGGCGGGCATTTTGGTAACGCTCCCCGCCGTGTTTTTGCGCGGCGAAAAAAAGATGACCGCCGAGCAGGCGCGCGCTTTGGCCGAGCGCCTTGAGCAAAACGAAAAGAAGCAATTGGAAAAGCAAATATCCCGCCAAAAAAAATTGGAGGAAGCCAAAAAAAAGGCGCAGCAAGTCATTGAGCGAAAGCCTCTTTTTGGAAAAAAACAAAACGCCGTCGCCGAAACAAGCGCGCCAAAAGAAAAGGCTTCTTCCGACCAGCAGGAAAAAAAATGAAGCGCTCTTTGTTTGCCGCCGCGCTTCTTCTTTGCGGCGCGCTTTTGTCCGCGCAAAATTCCGCCAAGGAAATCGTTCAAAAGGCCTTGGACTCTTCTAGCGCGGGCGAATCGGTCGACTACCTAAAAAAGCAAATTCCCCAACAAAAAAGCGCGGCGGACAAGCGGGCGCTTTTGGCCTTTTTGGGCGGCTTGCAAGAACAGCTTGGCGCCTACAAAGACGCGTCGGCTTCCTACGCGCAGGCGGCCGGAATTTCCGCCCCAAACGTTGAGGGCATGCCAAAAAAGACAAGCCCGCAATTGGTATTGGACGCGGTTCGCTGCGCGCTTTGTTCCGGCGACTCCGCCACCGCCGACAGCTACCTTAATTCCGCCGTCCGCAATTCGCAGGACGAAACGATTCAGGCTTACATAAAGTTGTACGAAATCTGGAGCCGCCTTTGCCAAATTGAATCCAATTCGCAGCTTGACGAAAGCGTCGCGCTTTTGACGGCTTACGCGGACTTTCCTTCGATGAAGGCGGTGGCGCCGTCGGTCTTGCTTACGCTTTGGTACATCACTGGGCAAGAAAGCTGGGGCAAAAAATTGCGCGCCGCTTTTCCAAAAAGCCCGGAGGCGGCGATTGTGGCGGGAAGCGTCCAAATGGTTCCCGCGCCCTTTTGGTACTTTATGCCAAAAAAAGGAAGCGCGCTTGAAGCCGCCGCCGAAAGCGCCGCCGAGTCGCAAACAATTCCTATGGAAAAATCCGACGACGGCGCGAGCGCGAACGGCAGCGCCGAAAACGGCGCGAGTTCCGACAGCGGCGACGGCTCTTCCGAAAAAATAAAGAAACAGCAGTTGGGCTTGTTCAAAAGCCGCGACAACGCGCAAGGCCTTTGCGACCGGCTAAAGGAAAAAGGCTTCAAGCCCTACATCACGGAAGAGACCCGGCCCAGCGGCACGACATACTACATCGTTGTCGTAGACGAAAACGCAAAGGGCAACATCGGCGACCAGCTTAGAAGCGCCGGCTTTGAATGCTACCCGATTTTTTAGCGGGAGCCGCTTTTTGGCAAGCGTTTGAAACGAAAATTATTTTTTAGAAATAAAATTATTTATTGAGGTAACAATTATGGGAAAAAATGATAATCCCCTTCTCTGCCACTGGGCCGACCAGATGGCTGACAAAATCATCGCCGAAAAAGGCGACCGCGACTCCTACACATGCGCGTCCGGCATCACGCCAAGCGGAACCGTTCACCTTGGAAACTTCCGCGAAATCATCACCGTTGACTTGGTTGTCCGCGCCCTTCGCGACCGCGGCAAGAAGGTCCGCTTCATTTACTCTTGGGACGACTACGACGTGTTCCGCAAAGTTCCGGCCAACATGCCCGATCCCGAAACGCTGGAAAAATATTTGCGCTTCCCGATCACGATGGTTCCCGACACGACCGGCCGCGACGAAAACTACGCGCGCCACCACGAAGTTGACATCGAAAGCCAGCTTCCCCGCGTGGGCATCGCTCCTGAATTTTTGTATCAGGCCAGCCGCTACCGCGCCAACCGCTACGCCGAGGGAATGAAGAAGGCGCTGCAAAACCGCGACCTAATCAAAGAATGTCTCAACGAATACCGCGACGAGCAGCACAAGATGAAGGCGGAGGACGTTTACTGGCCTGTCAGCATTTTCTGCGGAAAGTGCAACAAGGACACGACAACAATCACAGGCTACGACGGCGAGTACGGCCTTACATACAAGTGCGAGTGCGGTTGCGAAGAAACAGTCGACATCCGCAAGTTCCAGGGCGCCAAGCTTGGCTGGCGCGTTGACTGGCCGATGCGCTGGAACGAAGAAAAGGTAGTCTTTGAGCCGGGCGGAAAAGACCACATAAGCCCGGGCGGAAGCTACGACACGGCCAAGCTTGTTTCCAAAAAAGTTTACGGCTGGGACGCGCCTATCACAATGCGCTACGACTTTGTGAACCTCAAGGGCGTTCCCGGAAAAATGTCTTCTTCAAAGGGAAAGGTAATCGCGCTTCCCGACGCGCTTGACGTTTACCAGGCAGAAGTTCTCCGCTACATCTTTGCGGGAACCCGCCCCAACACGGAATTCGCGATCAGCTTTGACCTTGACGTTCTTAAAGTTTACGAAGACTACGACAAGACAGAGCGCATTGTTTACGGAATCGACAAGGCCAAGAGCGAGGACCAGTTCAACAAAGAAAAGCGCATTTACATTCTTAGCCAAATCGACGGAAAGATTCCCGACACGATGCCGTATCAAATTACATTCCGAATGTTGACAACCCTTTTGCAAACATATTCGGGCGACATCGACGCTGTGATAAAGTCCCTTGGAGACGTAAAGCAAGACCAAGAAGAACGACTTCGCCGCCGCGCCGCTTGCGCCTGGTTCTGGATCCAGCACTCGGCTCCCGACTGCGC
>CADCCO010000009.1:54254-97705 GCA_902799965.1 uncultured Spirochaetaceae bacterium | reverse complement strand
CTTTATGTTTTCGCCGGGAAGGCACTCGTAGCCCATCTTTAACTGCAAGTCGGGAATGATCGTCGAAAGGTTTGCGTTTCCCGTTCGCTCGCCAAAGCCCAAAAGGACGCCCTGCACGTGCGTGGCGCCGGCTGTCACGGCGATTAGCGAGTTTGCGACCGCCAAGCCCGAATCGTTGTGGGTGTGGATTCCAATCGCGCAATCGCTTCCGAACTCTTTTACGACGCGCTCGACTGCGGCCTGCAATTCGTTGGGCATCGCGCCGCCTTTTGTTTCGCAAAGGTTAAGGACTTCCGCGCCGCCTTCTTTTGCCGCGCGCAAAGTTTTTAGCGCGTATTCTGGATTGTCCTTGTAGCCGGTAAAAAAGTGCTCCGCGTCGTAAATCACGCGCATTTTGTTTTGGCGCAAGAATTCGCAAGAGTCCTTTATCATCGCAAGGTTTTCTTCTTCGCTTGTGTGGAGAATTTCAGTAACATGGAAAAGCCAAGACTTTCCAAAAATCACCGCCCATTCGGTTCCTGCGGAAACTAAGCTTTGCAGGTTGGCGTCCTCGCTGGGCTTTATGTCCTTGCGGCGGGTCGAGCCAAAGGCGCAAAGCTTGGAATGCGTTAGCGGAATTTTTTTCATCTCTTGGAAAAATTCCATGTCCTTTGGATTTGAGCCGGGGTTTCCGGCTTCGATAAAGTCCACGCCCAGCTCGTCAAGCGCTTGGCAAACGTGAATCTTGTCTTGCACCGAGTAGCTGATTCCTTCGCCCTGCGCGCCGTCGCGCAAGGTGGAGTCCAAGATTTGAATTTTCTTTCCGCTCATTCTTTTCTTTCCTTCCAATTTGAAAGCTTTGACATGTCGTCGAACACGTCGAACATTCTTACGCCTTTAAGGTTGTATTTATAAACGCCGTGCTTGGCCGGATCGTAGGGGGCGTCCGCCGCGATTCCGTAAGCCGCGCTTTGTGTCCGTTTTTGGATTGGCTTTCCTGTCCAGGGGTTGACTGGATTTTCGATTATGCCTTCAAACGCCAGCGCGGGAACGTCGGCGTTGGTCATAAAGCTCTTGTCAACCGTCCATTCCCGCTTGCGGTCCGCGGCGGTCGCCCCCGCGTCTTGGGCTTTGGAGCCGTCCGCCTTTAGCGCGCCGCCGGTAAAATCCTTCATCATTAGAAGAGGGTGGTTGTGGTCGGGGTTCCAGCCAAATTTCATAAGGCCGTAAAAGAACGACATCGCGCGCTCTTTTTCTTGTTCGGGGCTGTCCTCGCTGCCGGCGCCGCTCTCGTTTTGCGCGCCAAAAACTCCAGAGCCGTCAAAGAAAAGGTCTTTGGGATTCACGGTTCCGATTCCGTGGTCGGCGGCGACGATTATGCGGGTGTTGTCGTAGCAGCCGTTGGCCTTTAAATATTCCATCCATTCTGCAAGCCTTAGGAAAAAGGCGGCGTTTACGCTCAGCTCGTCGTAGCAAAAGAAGCCTTCAAAGGCGCCGTAATTCGTGACCTTTTTTGCGGGAACAAAATCCGGCGCTTGGAGCGCGATTGTGGAATGGGTCGCCATTGACTGCAAGAGGGTAAAGCTGTCCGCGCCGCCTTCGTCAATGGCGGTCAGCTGGGGCAGGTAGTCCAAAACCGAATAGTATGAAATAAAGTCGAGCAAGTCGGTGAAGCCTTCGTCGCTTGACCACCAAGAGCCGTCGTCGTAAACCGCTTCCCTAAAGAAAAGAGGCGTTGCCTTGAAGATAGAAAGCCACAAAAAGTTTCTTTCTATCGTTTTGCTGGCCGCGTTTTTTTGCGCGCATTCGGGGTGCTCGTCCAGCCATTTTGTGACGTATTTGCGCTCCAAGTTTCCGCCAGTGATTTTTGGATAGGGGTCGCAAATCGACATGTCGGGAATCCACTTGTAGTTGGCCCAAGACAAGTCGTAGGCAAAGGCCTCAAAGCCCGCCTGCTCGGTAAAGACGCGCGGCATCAGCAAAAGCGCCTCGTTGTTCTTGTCTTTCAGCGGAACGTCCACGCGTTTGTTCATTTCCAGCGGAGTGTATTCGTAGCCGCCGTAAAGGGGAGGCGCGCCCAAAATTGTGTGGCCGTCGTAGGAAAGCGCGTTGCTGAACAGCGTCCAGTCCTTAAAGGCTTCGCGCGCTTTTGGAACTGAGTCGATGATTGTTTGCGCGTAGACGCTTTCCGCGCGGTCGGCCATTATGACTACGACGTTCTTTCCGCTTTTTGAAAGGCGGAAGGCGGGCTTTATTTTTTCTTCCTCTTGAACTCTGTTTTGCGCCAGAACGGCGCTTTCTTTTTGGATTTTAAAGACGTTCACCGCGCTTATAAAGGCAAAGGCGGCGAGCAGTATAAAGCAAAGGGGAATCGCGCCGTTCTTTGGCTTCGCTTTTTTTAACAAGAGCAAAAAGGCCGCCGCCGCCGCAAGAAGGACAAGCGCGTTCAGCCCCTTGGCTAAAAGAGCGTCAGAAACTCCGTTGTTGAAAATGAGCGAGCGGCTTATCGCGCCGTAACGGTCACCGTAGGCAAAGGCGTTGACTGTTCCCCACAAAAGGAGCAGGGCGCTTCCGGCCGCCATAAGGCTTTGGACTTTTTTTCCGAACAAAAAGTAAACGCAGCAAAGCCAAAACACGAACAATCCCAGGCTTTGGAAAAAGGCCGCCCAAACATAGTGGGCCGCGCTTTGGACGTTGTCGATGTTGGTGAATTCCACCACCGAAGAAAGAATCACGTTTGACGGAATCACTATGCCCGAAAGCAGCGCGAGCGAAAAGGCGCTGGCTAAAAAAAGCGTTCCCCGTTCGCGCGGGCTTTGGACAAGGGCGGCCAAGGGATTCTTTAGCGCCCAGGAAGCGGCCCGGACTATTAGCGGCGACAAGAATACTGCGGCCAAAATCACGCAAAGGACAAGGCGCTTTGAGGCAAGGCCGTTGTGGAAGGCCAGCGCCAAAAGCAGGCAGGCGGCCGCCGCGCAGGCCATTATGTAAAGGACAAGAAGGGGCCGCTTCAACTTGTAGAAGACGTTCTTGGCAAGGCTAAAGACGTTGTTCATCGTCCAGTAAAGGACCAAGCCCGCCGGAGAATCGTAAAGTATCGCCAAAAAAATCAGCGCCATCGCGTAAATCGGAACCTTGTCCTTTAGCTTGAAGCCCTTTGTGTAGACGGCGCTTCCAGCGATGTTTATCAAGGTCATCGCGATTGGAAGGACGTTCACCGGAAACGAGCCGATTGAAAAAAGCGCGTCGGCTTTTCCCATGTCGCGTATGAACAAAAAGCCCTGGCCCTGCAAGGCGCTCATATTGGACAAAAAGCTGTAGGCCGCGATGAAAAACGGCACTTGTATCAAAAGCCCGAACGACGAGCGCAAGGCCATCATCGGGTGGTAATGGTTTTGCCGGTAAAAGGTCGTGAGCATCATGTATTGCTCGTCGCCCTTAAAGGCCTTTTTTATTCGCGCTATTCCCGGCTCCATTTGCTTTTGCTTGTCGCGCTCGATTTGCTGCCACTTTTCGGCCACGACGTAGAGGGGCAGGCACAAGAAGGAAACGGCAAGGCTTACCGCGATGACCGCGATTCCCGCGTTGCCCGAAATTTCGTAGGCAAGCTGATAGGAAGTTTCTATCGCTATCGTAAGAGGATATATAATCAGCGCGTACAAGAATTCGGCCATAAAATTCAGCCTTTAAGAATTTCCTTCAGCGCGCAAAGCAAAAGGTCGTTGTCGTTTTGGTCGCGGACTGCAAGGCGGATGAACTGGCCGCTTTCAAAACCCCGCTTTGACGACAAGTCCTTTATGAAAATCTTGTATTTCACCAAGAGCGTTTCAGCGAGCTTTTCGGCCGAAATCTTTTTGTCAAGCTTGCAAAGCAAGTAGTTGGCCTGGCTGGGGTAAACGCTGATTCCCAGCTTGGCGGCCTTGAGCGCCTTTGAGAAGCGCTCCCTTTCTTCCGCTATGCTGTCGCAGGCGGCCGAATATGTCTTTGAGTACTTCTCGTAAATCTGGAGGTAGTATTCGGCGAAGGAGTTGATGTTCCAAATCGCGTTCGTCTTTTTGATTGAAGTTATGAAGTCAGCGTTTGCCGTAGCCAGCACTCCAAGGCGGAAGCCCGGCACGCCGAAGCTTTTGCTGATTGACTTTACGACAATCAAGTTGTCAAATTCGGAAAGAACGTTTTCGTCAAGCAGCGTGTAGCGCTCTTCGGATTCGGCAAAGTCTATGAATGATTCGTCGAATATGACTTTTGTTCCGATTTTCTTAAGCTCTTTGAGAAGCGGCAAGACTTCCTTTTTGGGCAGGAAATTGCCGCTGGGGTTGTCGGGGTTTATCAGCAAAAGCCAGTCCGCGCCCTGCTTTTTTATCGTTGAAAGAATGTCGGCGGCGGTGTAGGAGAAATTGTTTTTGCTTGTGTCAATCGGAACGATTTGGCAGTTGGTGAAGCGCTCCGGGTATTCGTTGAACGTCGGGTAGACCACGGCGACCTTGCCGCTGACTTTTTTTCCGAGCGAGGAAATCAATTCCGCCGCGCCGTTTCCGACCGCGATGTGTTCCGGAATTATGTTGAAAATTTTTCCGGCCAAAAGGCTCATCTGGTTGGCGCCGCTTGGGTACTGGGTCAAAAGGACTTTAAAGCTGGCCTGAATTTCGTCTATCATTTTTTGCGGCGGAAAGTAGGGGTTGACCAAGTAGCAAAAGTCCTTTAGGCCGGGGTAGCGCCAGTAGCCGCCGTAAGTTTTTTGCAAAAGATGAAGCTTGTCCTTTCCCTTTGCGAATCTTGTGGTGGCGATGGCAAGGTCGGCGGGGTCGTCGATTTCATACCAGTCGTCGCCCGAAACCGGAAGGCCTTTCAGCGATGACGATGAAAGGAAGGAAAGCACTTTGAGCGCCTGCTCGTAGTATTCGTTCTTGCCGAATGCCTTTTGATAGGCTTCCAAAAAGGGTATGTAGTAGTTCTTGGAGAATTCTTTTGAGAACTTGTAAATGTTGACCGTCTTGTAGTAGTCCTTTGTCTCAAACCAGTTGAAGCGCGCCTTGTCCAAGATTTCGGTGATGTTGTTCTTTTCGTCAAGAAGCGCGCAGGTTCCGTCCATCCAGCTTTCAAAGCGCGAAAGGACGGCAAGGTTGGGGTCCTTTGACTTTATGAGCGAAGTGATTATTTCCGGCTTGAAAATCAAGTCGCTTTCCAAAAGAATCGTGTCGTCCTTGCAAAGCTCTTCGCGCGCCATGTAAAGCGAGTAAATGTTGTTTGTCCTGTCGTAGACTTTGTTTTCGATGAACTGGATTTCCATTCCGTTCAAATTCTTTTTGTTGAATTTGGAGTGAATGAAGTCAATCAAAACGTCGGCCTTGTATCCCACGACGATGACCATTTTCTTTATGCCGTTTTTGACCAGCGCTTCAATCGCGTATTCAATCAGGGTTTTTCCGTTTACGGGAACCATGCACTTTGTGGCGTTCTTTGTGTATCTTCCGAGCCGCTTTCCCATTCCGGCGGCCAACATAAGGGCTTGCATTCTTTCTTTCTCCTATCGTTTATGTTTTTTTTTGTTTTACTGAACCTTTGAAAGCATAAAATCCGCGACGGCTTTTCCAGCCGCGCCTTCGTTCATCCAAGCCTCGGCCTTGGCCTTGGCGCGCAGTTTTGCCAGCTCTTCGCTGTCGCTCGCGGACTGGATCACGTCCTTGATGTTGGCGAACTGTTCTTCCTTTAGCTCTACGCCGATTTTTCTAAGCGTCTCGAACTGCCAAATCTTCTTTCCGTTTTCCGGCAAGTCCCAAGCGTCGTAGGGCATAAGGTCCAAGTCCGAGTTGACGTACATTACCGGCTTGTCGCAAAGGAAAGTGTAGTCGTATATGATTCCCGAAAAGTCCGAAATCATTATGTCCGATTTTTTCATCGCGAAAATGTTGTCGCGCTCGTAGTTCCAAACAAGGTTCTTCGCGTCCGCGTACCTCTTTTCCAAGCGGTCAAGGACTTCTTTTTCAGACTTCTTTGACTGGGGGTGGGGGCGGACGATTATGTTCCAGCCGGTCGCGACAAGCGGGTCCAAAAGCCGCTCGCCGTAGCGCGAAAGAATGGCGCTCTTTCCCCAGCTGGGCGAGACAAGGACGGTGAACGAATGTTTTTCTTCCGGCGGAATCGATGCCATCTTTTCTTTTAGCGTGTCAAGGTAGGGGCAGCCGACCACGGCCAATTCCTTTTCCTTTATTCCGCGCTGCTTTTCCAAATAGCGCAAGTCGGCCTTTTGGTATTCGCCCGAAAGCAAGACCGAGTCAAAGTAGTCGATTCCAAAAAGCCTGTACATAGTCGCGTCGCTGGGCGCGTGAAGGATGTGCGCGTAGTGGCCGGCGTTCTTGCTGCGCTTTAGCTGGTAGACTTGAAGGCCGGGCGTTGTCATAAGAACGATTCCCGCGCTGATCATGTTCAGCTTTACAAAGGCCATGTTTCCTTCGCCGATGAATTCCGGTTGAACGAATTTATAGCCAGCGTCAAAGCAGGGGTCCTTTTGCGCCGAGGTGTAGTAGACAAGCGGAATTTGCCGCCGTTCGAATTCTTCGCATATTGGCTTGAAGACGTTCCAATACTGGAGGCCTTCGTTGTAAACCACGTATTTTTTGTAGTTTGAGTCGGCCGCGACGGAAACGCCGTTTTTCTTGGCGCGGAAAAAAAGCTTGAATTTGAGCCAAGCCGCCTTTGCCAAAAAGAAAAGCGTGGCCGCCGCTCCGATAACGATGGAAAAAAGCATGCTTCCCGTGCCTGGGTCGATGTAAAGAAAATTTATCATCATTTGTCACACCATTCCTTCGACATTAAGGCATTCCAGTAAGCGCGCGGCAGAGCGCGGCTACAGCAACAGCCGCGCTTAGGGCAAACTGCCGCTGGGTCTATGTATAAAAGCGTCATTCTCGTTCCTTATTTTGCGGAATATTATATAGAAATTTTGTGTTTTGTTCAATGCCGCGGGCGGCTTGAATTTTCGCGCGAACTGTGATAAAATAGAAAGATATGAAAGGAATTGTTCTTGCCGGCGGAAGCGGCACCCGCCTTTATCCGATTACAAAAGCCGTTTCAAAGCAAATCTTGCCCCTTTACGACAAGCCGATGATTTATTATCCGGTCAGCGTCCTTATGCTGGCTGGAATCCGCGAGGTCTTGATAATCTCAACCCCGCGCGACATCAGCGTATTCAAGGAGCTTTTTGGCGACGGCTCTTGGCTTGGAATGCGCTTTGAGTACGCCGTGCAGGAAAGCCCGCGCGGCTTGGCCGACGCCTTCATCGTGGGCGAAAAGTTCATCGGAAGCGATTCCGTGGCGCTTGTCCTTGGCGACAACATTTTCTACGGCCAGTCGTTCAGCCAGTCATTGCTGAATTCCACCAAAAAGATAGAAAAAGACGGCGGCGCGGTCATTTTCGGCTACTACATCAAGAACCCGACGGCTTACGGCGTCGTGGAGTTTGACAAAGACGGAAGGGTTTTGGGCATCGAAGAAAAGCCGGCAAAGCCCAAGTCCAACTACGCCGTTCCCGGCCTTTACTTTTACGACAACTCGGTCGTCCAAATAGCCAAGAACGTCAAGCCTTCCGCCCGCGGCGAAATCGAAATCACCAGCGTGAACAACGCCTACCTTGAAAAAGGAAAGCTCAGCGTGGAATTGTTCGGCCGCGGCCTTACTTGGCTTGACACCGGCACTTACGACGGCCTTTTGGACGCGGGAAACTTCATCGCCACGATTCAAAAGCGCACCGGCCTTTACGTAAGCTGCCTTGAGGAAATCGCCTACGCGAACAAGTGGATTGGCCGCGACGACCTTCTAAAGCTGGCCGCGGGCTACAAAACGACTTACGGCGAGTACCTAAAGTATTTGGCCGAAGAAAAATAGGCTTTTTGGCGGAGAACTTTTATGGCTTTTGAAATCAAGGAATGTCCTATAAATGGCTTGTTCGAAATCCAGCCCAAAATTTTTGGCGACGCGCGCGGATACTTTTTGGAAACTTACAGCGAGCGCGATTTTTTCGCCGCGGGAATAACCGCGCGCTTTGTGCAGGACAACCAGTCTTCGTCAAGCAAGGGCGTTTTGCGGGGCTTGCACTTTCAAAAGCGCCATCCGCAGGACAAGCTGGTCCGCGCGCTTGAGGGACAGGTTTTTGACGTTGCCGTAGACTTGCGCGAGGGAAGCCCCACGTTCGGAAAGTGGCACGGCGTTGTCCTTGACGCGCAAAAGCAAAACCAATTCTTCATTCCAAAAGGCTTCGCGCACGGCTTTTTTGTATTGACCGAAAGCGCGGTCTTTGCCTACAAGTGCTCGGACTTTTACCACCCGGAAGACGAGGGCGGCCTTATGTGGAACGACCCTACGATTAACGTGGACTGGCTGGGGGCCGCCAAAGGCGCGGGCCAAGCGGTCGAGCCGCTTTTGTCCGAAAAAGACAAAAAACATCCGCTTTTTAGCGCGGACAAAAAATACTTTAGCACCGACGCTTCCGAATGGCTGGGCGACTGACATAGCCGCGCGGGGGAAGTCGTGAAAAAAAACGTTGGAAAAACGCTTGCGATTAACGGCGAATTTTTTTGCCGCAATTTGACCGGCATTGAGCGCGTGGCTATTGACGCGCTAAAAGAGCTGGACATTCTTTTGTCGGAGGAAGCGGAAGTTCGCGTGGAATTGGTTCTTCCCGCAAACGCCCAAAACGTTCCGCAATACGCCAACATTCGATGTGTCCGTTTGCCTGTCGAGGCGGCGTTTTTTCCAAAATGGACGCAAATCGCCTTCCAAAAATATGTTTTGAAAAACAGGCGCGTTCCCCTTGACTTTTCCAATACCTGCCCGTATTTTTGTCCCGGAATCGAATACTTGCACGACATTTACGCGCGCCTGCATCCTGAAGACCTAAAAAGCCGCCGCGACAAGCTGGTTCGCCTCTACTCAAACTTGATGTACTGGCGGGTGGCCAAGAAGGCCAAAAAAATTATCGCGGTGAGCGAGTTCACCAAAAAGACGATTATAGAAAAATACAAGGTTGACCCGCGCCGGATAGAAGTCGTTTACGACGGACTTGGCTCCTACAAGGACATCGCGCCGGACTTTTCGGTCTTTGAGCGGCTTCCGCAACTAAAGGAAAGGGAATTTTATTTTACGCTGGGAAGCCTTTCGACGCGGAAAAACTTAAAGTGGATTGCGGCCAACGCAAGGCTTTTTCCAAACGCCTTTTTCGCCGTAAGCGGAAAGCCGCTCCCGTCCGTTGTCGCGCCGGAGCTTGAGTCGATGAAAGCCGCGCCGAACATTTTGATGACAGGCTATCTTTCGGACGGCGAGGTTAAGGCGCTTCTTTCAAAATGCAAGGCCTTTGTCTTTCCGACTTACTTTGAGGGCTTTGGGCTTCCGCCGCTTGAGGCCTTGAGCTGCGGCGCGCCGATTGTGATTTCAAACAGGACGGCTCTTCCTGAAATTTACGGCGCGTCCGCCCATTACATTGACCCCGACAATCCGAACGTCGACATAAGCGAGCTTTTGAAGGAGCCGATAGAGCCCGCCGCTTTGGTCTTGGAAAAATTCACGGCGGCCAATTCCGCGCGCCGCCTGCTTGCGGTTATAAAAGAAGTTCTCGGTTGAAAATAGCGGGGCGGCTAGCCGCGAATGGCGGCCAGCGTTTTTTCGCAAGCGGCCTTGAAGTCTTTTACAAAGCGCTCGCGGCTAAAAGTTTTGGCGTGGGCGACGATTTTCTTTGAGTCAAACGTTTTGGCCGCGTCAAGGCCTTCAAAGGCCTTGATTGCCTCGGCGCAAGAGGCGGCGCTTTGTTCGTTGAAGAACACGCCTGTTTTGTTCGCCACAACCGTTTCGGTCGCGCCGCCTTTTCCGTAGGCGATTACGGGAAGCCCGCAAATTTGCGCTTCAAGCGGCGCGATTCCAAAATCCTCTTCCGCGCAAAAAAGCAGCGCCTTGGCCTTGTAAAAATGTTCTCGGATTGTTTCGTCCGCCGCGCGGCCGGCAAAAATTATGTTCTTGTTTCCTGCGGCGCGCGCCTTCATTTCCTTTTCGCAGGGGCCGCCGCCGATGACCACAAGCTTTTTTCCAAGCGCCGCGCAAGCGTCAATCGCGATGTCGGCGCGCTTGTACGGAACCAGGCGCGAAAAGAAAACATAATAGTCTTCTTTTTGAACTTCTTTTTCGCTGGGAAAAAAACGCTCTTCGTTTACCGGCGGGCAAATCACCAAAGCGTCGCGGTTCCAGAATTTTTTTATGCGGCGCGCGATGTATTTTGAATTCGCTATCAGCGTGTCGATTCTTTGGGCGCTTATGTAGTCCCACAAGCGGATTTTTGGCATCCAGCGGTCCATAAAAAAGCGTGTGAGCGCGCCGCTCCTTTTTTTATAGTCAAAGAACAAGTCCCAGGCGTATCTCATAGGCGTGTGGACGTACGCGACGTGCGCCGTCGTCGGAGAGGTGATCACACCCTTGGCGCAAGAGGACGACGAGCAAATGACCAAGTCGTAGCCGGTAAGGTCAAAGGCTTCAAAAGCGGCCGGCATGAACGAAAGCAGCTTTCTGTAAATTCTTGTCGCGAAGGGGATTTTTTGAATGCGGCTTGCGACGATTTTGTTATTTTCAAAATGTCCCTTCATCTTTTTTTTGTCGTAAACAAGCGTGTAAATGTCCGCGTCGGGGTAGGCTTGCAAAATCAATTCGCAAACAGTTTCCGCGCCGCCGTAATTTACAAGCCAGTCGTGAACCAAAGCGACTTTCATTTTTCTTCTCCAAATTCAGGAAGTTTTTTCAGGGCTAAAAGCAGGTTTCCGTTCCGCTCGCAAAGAAGGCTTTTCTTCAATCCGGCGGAGGCCCCGCACTCAACGTCCTTGTCGCGGTCGCCAATCATATAGGAGGCCGAAAGGTCAATGTTAAAGTCGCGCGCCGCCTGCAAAATCATTCCGGCCTTGGGCTTTCTGCAGTCGCAGTCGGTCTTGTATTCAGGCCGCTCGCCCGCAAAGCCCTTGTCGGGGTGGTGGGGGCAAAAGTAAAGGCCGTCGATGTACGCGCCCTCGCGGCCCAAAAGAGTTTCTAGCTTTGCGTGTATTTCGTTCAATTGCGGGAGAGTGACCTCGCCGCGCGCGATTACCGGCTGGTTTGTGATTACGATTGCAAGAAAGCCTTTTTGGTTGGCCGCCTTTACCGCGTCCGCCGCGCCCGGCAAAAGCTCCAAGTCGTCTATGTTTGTCAAAAAGTTGACTTCTTTATTAATCGTTCCGTCGCGGTCTAGGAAAAGGGCGCGTTGCTTGTTAGAGAGGTTTTTAGCGTTGACTAGTCCAGTCTTTAGATCGCGCTCCACTTGCTCCAAGCGGTCGGGCGTTCCCATGTCCTTTATGTATTCGGTCGTGTCGTAGGCGTAAATGCGGCCTGTTTTGACGGCGGGCTTCAACACGTCGCGGTCAAGGTCTATTTTGTCGGGGTTTTCGGGGTGGCGGGGAACGAGCGTTTTTTTTGTAAGTTCCAAAAGTTCCGGGCTTATGATTTGGATTCCCGCGTTGACTCGGTTTTTGTACCAAATGCGCTCGTCTTCCTTTGCAAGCCAGGCGCAAACTCTATGTGTGTCAAGCGGAAGGCCGCCGCTCCCTTCTTTTGGATACTGAATTTCAGTGACCAAAAGCGAAGAGTCGTAAGGGTGGTTGTTGGGGTGCGACATAAGGCTTGCGAGCGCCTTTTTTCCTTGGTGGAATTTTATGAAGCGCGAAAAGTCTATGTCAAAAATCGTGTCGCCGCACAAAAGCAAAAAGTCTTCGTCCAAGCCTTTCATCTTAAAAAGCGCGCCGGCCGTTCCAAGAGGCTCTTTTTCTTCGTAGTAGGAAATGTCAACGCCGAACTTTTTTCCGTCGCCAAAATATTCGCGGATAAAGTGGCCAAGGTGGCCGATTCCTATCAAAATGTCAGTTATTCCGCTCTTTTTAAGGCATTCGATTTGCCATTCCAAAATCGGCTTTCCCAAAACGGGAATCATCGGCTTTGGAATGTCGCTCCTTACGCTCGCGATTCTTGTTCCCTTTCCGCCCGCTAAAATCACCGCTTTCATCGATAAGTCTCCGTCCGCGCCTTTACTCTTTCCAAAAATATTCTTCAACCGTCAAGCACAAGGCGTGGTAGACGGGCAAATGCAATTCTTGGATTTTAAATGTTTCGTTTTGCGGAACCACGATTGAAATGTCGGCTAGCGCCTTGCACTTTCCGCCCGTCTTTCCTGTAAGCGCGACGGTCTTTACGCCAAGCGCCTTAGCGACGGCGAGCGCGTAAATAACGTCCTTGGAATTTCCGCTTGTGCTGATTCCCAAAAAGACGTCCTCTTTTTTTCCAAGGCCCATAACTTGCTGCGCGAACAAAACGTTTCCGTCAACGTCGTTCAAGCTCGCCGTCATAAGGGCGCTGTTGTTTGTAAGCGCGACGGCGGGCAGGGAGCCTTGCAGCTTGTCGCCAAGATACGCTCCCGTCTCCGCGTCGATTGCGGAAAGCGCCTCCAAAAATTTTTGCTCCGGCTTTCTTTTCTTTACGAATGACTTTAGCAATTCTCCGGTGATGTGGTCGCTGTCTGCGGCGCTTCCGCCGTTTCCCGCGACGATTAACTTTCCGCCCGCCTTGTATGAGCCGATGATTGCGTCCGCCGCGGCGCGAATGTCCTTTTCGCAAACCGAAAGGGCGGGGTAACGCTCGATTAATTCCTTAATGTAGTCCATGCTTTTCTCCTTGTCATTGGCGCTCGTCTTCAGCGTTGAAGTAAATGACTTTCGTTCCTTCGTTTTCAAATTTGAACGGAATTTCAAGCAAGCCGTCCATCGCCTTTCTGACAGCCTCTTGCTTTTCTTTTTGAACGTAGAAAACCAAAAATCCGCCGCCGCCCGCGCCCAAAAGCTTTCCGCCCAAGGCGCCGGCCTTGATTCCCTTTTCGTAAAGCGAGTCGATTCCGCTTGTGGAAACCGCGCTTCCTGTTTGCCGCTTTAGGCGCCAGGTTGTGTCCAAGAGGCGGCCAAAATCGTCAAGGTCGGAATCTTTGTCTTGCAAGACTTTTTGCGCGTCGTCAACCAAGCCGAGCATTTTTTTCAAGCGCTCGATTTTGGCCGTTCTAGTTTCGGGCGTGGATTGGTTCGCCTTTTGCACGTCCGAAGAAAAGCGGGTGAATCCTGTGAAGAACATCAAAAGGCTTTCGTTCAAAAGCCGCTTGCGCTCCGGCGAAATGATAATCGGAACGACGCTGTAATCGTTGTCCTTGAAATTTATTCTGTTCAAGCCGCCAAAGCTAGCGGCAATCTGGTCTTGCCAGCCGCCCGCTTCGTCGCACAAGTCGCGCTCCAAATGAATCGCTTGGTCGGCCAAAGTCCGCTTGTCGGCGTACTTTCCTTTAAGGCAGTAGAAGGCGTTCAACATTCCCACCGCAAAAGAAGAAGAAGTTCCCAAGCCGCTTCTGGCCGGAAGGTCGGCCTCGTAAGTCAAGCGGATGTCGCGGGTTTGCGTCATCTTCATCGCCTCGCGGACGGCGGGGTGAACTATTTGCGCTGTTTCAGCGACGCGCTCGATTTTTGAATAGGAAAGTTCTGTCTTATAGTCAAAAAAAGGAGGCAAATGCCTGACTGTCACGTAGCAGTACTTGTCGAAAGTCGTCGAAAGAACCGCTCCGCCGTATTCGTTGAAGAATTCTTTCATGTCCGTTCCGCCGCCAAAAAAGCTCATGCGGAAGGGTGTTTTTGTGATAATCATTTTTTCATTTTAATTGAATCTTCCATTATTTTCAATAGCGCTTGGGCGCTCTTTTTGTAGGAATAGATTCGCTCAACGGGGGGAAGGGCGCGTTTTTCGGCATAGGCAAGAACGATTTTCGCCGCCAAGTCGTCCGCGTCGCCCGCCCTGAAAAAGGTCACAGGAAGCCGCGCGTAAATTTCCTTAAAGACCGGAATGTCCGAAATGACCGCGCGCGTGCCGGAATAAAGCGCCTGCAGGGGCGGAATTCCAAAGCCCTCGTACAATGAAGGCTGAACCAAGAGCCGCGCCTGCGCGATCAGCGTCTTTAGCGTTTCGTCGGGAACAAAGCCCGTGAACTCCACGCCGTTTTTTTGCGCGTCTTTCATAAGCGCGTCCAGCTCCGTGTCGCTTGTGCGGAAATTTTCTTTTGAGCCTACGATTAGCAGCTTGGGAAGCCCGTCCGCCAGGCGCGGCGCTTCTTGGGCTTGCGTCCGATTTTCGTCCGCAGCGCCTTGTTCCGCCAAAATTTTCCGCGCTTTGACAAAGGCTGGAACCAGCGTCTTAAGCCCCTTGTGCGCCTTGATGTTTCCCACAAAAATAATCGTTTGCGTCTTCTGGACTTTTTGGCCAGTCCCGGCCGCCTCTTCGTTGTAAAGGGGAACGCCGTTGTGGACGACGTAAATCGGCTTTTTGCATTTAAGGCGCGCCAAAATGCGGCTTTTGGAAAATTCGCTTACGGTAAAAACCGCCCGCGACTTGTTGATTGCCCTTTGGTAAATGACTTTGCGCGCCGCCGTTCCAAGCCTTCCGGCCAGCGGCAAGTCCAAAAATATCACGTCGTGAATCGTCGTGAATGTCGGGACTTTTATTCCCCGCCCAAAAAGGCGGCCGGGAACGTTGCAGTAAGGCGAAAAGTAAGCGTCGCAAGCGTTGATTTTTTTTATTTCTTCGCGCGGAAAGAAAAACATTTCCTTGAGCGAAAAGGGCTTTATGGCGGGCTTTATTTCAACCACTTCCGCGCCGGCTTTTAGCGTCGGAAGCATGTTGTCCAAAAAGGCGCCGATTCCGCTTTTTCCGCTCATGCGGAGGTCAACCGCGATTTTCATTACAAGTATTGTTCCAAGCCCTTTTCGCGCAGGGCGGCCAAAACTTTCTTTATGTCGCCGCAAGCCTCTTTGGGGCAAAGCAAAAGCGCGTCGTCAGCGTCGACCACGACCATATTCTTCAGGCCGACCGCGGCGATCAATTTTTTTCCGCCGATGATGACGTTGTCCGAACAGTTCACCGTCACGACGTTTCCTTCAACAGTGGAATTTGTTTCGTCCGACTCGCGGATTCTTCCCACCGCAAGCCAAGAGCCCACGTCGTCCCAGCCAAAGTCGCCGGGCAGGGTGTAAATGTCCTTGGCCTTTTCCATGACGCCGTAGTCGATTGATTCCGATGGAAGCGTAGGAAACACGCTTTCCAAAACATTGTCGTAGTTCGCGCTTCCAACCGCCGCCTGAATTTTTTCAAGGCCCGCGCTCAGGTCGGGCATAAATTCTTTTATGCAGGAAAGAATCGTCGAGACTTTCCAGATGAACATTCCGCTGTTCCAAAGATAGGAGCCGTCGGCCAAATATTCCTTGGCCTTTTCGATGTCGGGCTTTTCGACAAAGCGCTCGACTTTAAAGGCTTCTCCGTCTTTTTTTTGCGAGTCGAACTTTATGTAGCCGTAGCCTGTTTCCGGGTAGTTGGGCGTTATTCCAAGCGTGCAAAGGTTTTGTCCTTTTTCGGCCACCGCGAGGGCGTTCTTCAAGGTTTCCACAAAAAGGCCGTCGTTCTTTATGAGGCTGTCGCTTGCCAAAACCATCATCAGCGCGTCGCCGTCTTTCTTTTGGACGCAGGCGGCTCCAAGCCCGATGCAGGGCGCGGTGTTCCGGCCAACCGGCTCGCAGAGAATGTTCTCTTCGGGAATTCCTGGAAGCTGCTCTTTGACGAGAGCCTTGTATTTTTTGTTGGTCGCCACGTAAACGTCTTGAATCGCGACCAAGGGCTTTATGCGGTCAACGGTCAGCTGAATCATCGTCCGGCTGTCGTTTGTAAGGCTTAAAAACTGCTTTGGAAGGTTCTGTCTGCTCTTGGGCCAAAAGCGCTCTCCGCGCCCGCCCGCCATGATTAATGCTGTTGTTTTCATTCTTTCATTATACTCCATTTTTTTTCTTTTTGCTATAGTTTTTTTGAAAAAGCCCTTATCTTCCTTCAAAGCCGACTTCCGCGCTTTCCTGTCCGCAGACGATTTTGCAGGACTTTTTTCCCTTTTCAAGCGGAATTTTAAAGACAAAGGGCCTTTCAATCTCAAACAAAAATTTTCCGTCGTAATAAACCCGCGCGCTGTCTTCCTCTCCGCCAATGGCCTCCACGATTATCGCCTGCCTTTGCGCGCTTGACGGAACTTGGAAAAACACCGATTCCTCTTTTGGCGTTATGATTTTCAACGGCGAGGACGAATGGTTCAAGCGCGCCGAATAATTGTTGGCCATAAGCCAGCGCTGGTATTCCGGCGGGTAGACTGTTTTCGTTTGTCCGCCGTCGCTTTTGTGCCAGCTGCAAGCCTTTGTCTTCCGGCCCTTTTGAACGTATTCAAAGACATAGGAAGGACAGCTTTCCGTCGCGAGCTCTCCGGAAAGAGGGCAGATTTTCGCCTTGACAAAATTCTCCGGCTCCGGAAACGGCTCGCGCGTTTTGTCCTTAAGTTCCAAAAAGTCCAAGGTCTTTTTGGCTGTCCAAGCCGGAAGCGAGCTGCCGGTTTTTCCCATCACGGTTTGGCCGGAAAAATTTCCCATCCAAACGCCGATTGTGTGTTTTTTTGTGGAGGCGAGCGCGGTTATGTTTTGGTACTGGTTTGAAGTTCCCGTCTTGAAAATCGAAGGGTATTCAGTTTGGAATTTTTGGCTGTATCCAAAGCCCAGGGCCCTGGAATCCTTGTCGGAAAGAATCGAGCAAATCAGGCGGGCCGCGTCCCTGGAATAAATTTCCTTTCCCGCCGCGTCCTTTCCGTCGCGAGTCCAAACGGTAAAGGCGGCGGTTAGTTCGTAAAGGCTCACTTCGCCGGCTCCAAGCGCGAGCCCCAGGCCCGCCTTTTGTCCGCCGTTTTTAAGGCTTTCAAAGCCCAGCTCGTCCAGCTTTTTCAGGTACGCGTCCACGCCCAGCTCGTTCAAAAGAAAAACCGCCGGAACGTTGAGGGAGGATGCGAGCGCAACCCTAAAGCGGACAGGCCCGTTGAAGCGGTTGTTGAAATTTTCCGGAATGTAAATTTTCTCTCCGCCAAATTCCTGCGGAATGTCCGGCAAAACCGACGCGGGGCTAAAAAGCGGCTGGCCGTCCTTTCCTTTTGCGTCCAGCGCGAGGCCGTACAAAAATGGCTTCATCGAGCTTCCCGGCTGCATCCTTAAAAGCGCGCCGTCAATTTGCCCGCTGTGGGAAAAGTCAAACCAGTCGCCGTTTCCAACCCAGGCCAAGACTGAATTGTCCTTGTTGTCAAGCAAAAGCAGGGCGGCGTTTGAAATGCGCGAGCCCTTTGCGATTTTGGCGGCTTCCTTTATGTTGCGCTCGGCTTCCTTTTGAATTTCGAGGCTTGTCGAAAGACGAACTTCCGACGCTTTTTTTCCGGCCGCCTTCATTTGCTTTTTTACCCGCTCTATGTAATGGGGCATTTCAAAAGGGTAGGAATAACTTCCGCTTTTTTTTGCGGCCAAAAGCAAGCTGTCGTAGGAAAGGCCAAAAACTTCCGCCGCCCGAGCCGCGCAAGCCTCTGGATTTTGGATTGGGTTGTAGCCGCCCGGCCTTCTTGGAATCACCGCGAGGCAGGCGATTTCTTCGGCGCTTAAGCCGTCCAGTTCCTTTCCAAAATAAGTTCTCGCGGCGGAAGCGACGCCCTCGCAGTTTTGCCCAAAGGGAATTGAGTTAAGGTAAAGTTCCAGTATTTTTTTCTTTGAAAGCCTCGCCTCGATTCTAAAGGCGTTGAATGCGTCTTTTAGCTTTTCTCCGATTGAAGAGCGGGCGCCGGGCGAGGCCATCTTTGCCAATTGCATCGTGATTGTGGACGCGCCCCGGACGGTTCTTTTTGCGCTGGCGTTCTGGGCCGCCGCGTTTATCGCCGAAAATGGGTCGATTCCCCAGTGGAAATAAAAGCGGCGGTCCTCGGCTTTTAGAAAGGCTTTTTTTACGGCCCTGGGAATTCGCTCCCAGTCGGCCCATTCCCGCCTCAATCCGTCGCCTGCCGAGGACACTTGCAAAAGAATTCCGCTTCTGTCGTAAAAGCGGACGCTCCGTTCCATCTTCCGCAAGCGGTCGAATTCCGGATACGGCGAAAAGCGCAGGGACAAGTATAAGGCCGCCGCGATGCCCAAGGGACAGAGGGCTTTTTTATGCCTTGAAAAAAAATCCTTCGCGCCCGCCTTTAAAAATAATTTCATTTAATCACAAACAAGCGGCCGTAAGAGCGGCCAAAGACTTCCGGCTCGTACATAAGCTCGGCTTGGACTGGCGGCGTTGGATAAACTCCGCGGCGGCCGGCTCTAAAGGTAAAGGTTACGCTTGTCTCCCCGGACTTGAAAGTGTCCCAGAAGAACTGGACTTCGTTGTCGCGGATTGTCTTGCTTGAAAGCCGTTGCCTCCAGCCGCCGCTCCTTTCGTTTTCCTCGTTTTCGCCGGCAAAGCCTGTCGTGACAAATGTTGAGTCAAGAATTTCCGCGCCCGACGGAATGGGGCAGCGCAAGGCAAGGAAGTTCCTGTCCTTGCTTGAGCGGACTTTTACCGTTGCCTTGTAAATTTTGGAGCTTTCAAGGTCAAGCCGCGCGCTGTCCTTGCTCGCTTCTACAAGCGATTTTCCGCTTTCATAGTCAACGATTTTAAGGCTGACGGCGATTCCTTCGTCGCGCGAGCCTTGCGCTTCGTCCGGCAGCGCGCAAGTCATTTGCGCCGTGTAGAAGAGGCGGCCCTTTCCATTCTTTTCAAAAACTAGCGGAACGTCCGCGTCTTTTTGCAAGGCGGAAACGGCGGCGCCTTCAAAGGGCAGCGCGACGCTTTGCGGCTTCGCGGCGGCTCCCTTGAATTTTCCCGCCATTATTTCCTTTCCGTCCAAGAGCGCCTTCGCCGACAAGTCAGTCTTTGAAATGTCGCGCTTTTGAATGTAATTTGAAAGCGCCTCCAGGACGCTGGCGGTCGCCGCCGTGTTTTTCCAATAGCCCTTTGACTCTTCCTGCAAAAGCGAGAACACAAGGCGGTCAACCATGTCGTCGGCCGCGTCCAGTTCCACAAAGAGGTTGAGAATTTTTGAAAGGCGCTCGGAACTTGACTCAAGCCAAGGCCAGCGGGCGTCCTCGTTTTTGTCGTTAACGGAAACGCCTCTTCCGGCCGGCTCCAGGCGCGCCCTGATCTTTTTCGCGGCCGCGCCGGCGTTTTTCAAATTGCCTTTCGCGGCCCAGGCGAATCCCACGTCGGCGGCGGCGGAAAGGCTTAGCTTGTCAAGCTTCGAGTGCAGCTCCGAAAGCGTTCCGTCAAGGCCGTTGTCGCCCAAGAGCGCGAATGTTTTGCAGGCGGCGGCTTTTTCGCCGTCGCTAAGGTCTTTTTGCGCCGCGCTCTTTTTTATCCAAGCCGTCAAGGCCTCAAGGTCTATCTTCAGCTCGGAATCTTTCCAGCCCGCTTTTTTTGCCGCCGCGCAAACGCCGGCGATTCTTGTCGAGGCGAAGAAGCTTTCGCCGGCCGCGTCTTCGGGCCAGTAGGGGAAGGCTCCGCTTGGCCGCTGGCTCTTTGCCCAAGACTTGATGAAGCTTTGCGCGCATTTTTTTGGATTGGAAACTTTTGAGTCCATTCCAAAAGCGTCGATGTAAGGCGCGAACAAAATAAGCGGCAAGACTTTTGACGCCTGCTGCTCAAGGCAGCCGTAAGGGTAGTCGAACAAGTAGCGGACCGAAGAGCCCAAGGGGCCGAGCCGGCTTGTGTCCAATGTAATCGTCAAGTCGCCGCGGCCTTCCTTTGCCCATGAAGGAATTCTAACCGTTTCCTTTGCGGCCGCGCTTTCGTCGCCGCTTGTCGCGCCCGAAATCGTCGTCGTTTCGTAGACAAAAGTTTTTTCTATTTGAACCGGAGAAACAAGCGTTTCGTTTAGAATGTCAGATTTTATTTCGTAGACCAACTCAACGGTTCCGCTTTCAATTGCGGCCACGTCAAAGTAGGCGACGGTGGAATCTCCGGGCGCGACGTAAACCGTTCTTTCCGAGGCGCCGTCAATTTCGGCCTTGCCGGGAATCGTGGCCCTTCCTTCAAGCTCGTCTTGCGCGGTGTTCTTTTCCGGGCTTCGCGCCTCGATTTTCACCGTGACCTTTTGGCCCTTGCCGTCAAGATTGGTAATCAAGACTCCGCATTCGGCTGTGTCGCGTTCCCTCATTCTTCTGGGCTGGACTTGCTGGACGTTGATTTGGTTTTGGACTTTGACTTCGCCTTCCTTCAAGGCGAAAATTTCGTCCTTCACTCCAAACGCCGTTATCCTGTAGGCGGTCAAGCTGTCCGGCATTGTGAACGAGCAGACGGCCTTTCCGTTTTTGTCGGTCGTGATCAGGGGCTCAAAAAGCGCCGTCGGCCTAAAGTCAACGCGCTCGCCGTCTTTTGCGTCGTCGGAATCTCCGCCCAGCAAATTCTTAACGCTGTAAGTCACGGGATCCATCAGCATGTCGCGGGAGTCTCCGCCCATCACGCAAAGGGGGAAGTTCCACTTGTCGTAGAAAAATTCAATCGGGTTTTGGACATGGTAGTCGATTAAGTCCAAAACGCCCCGGTCAACGGCCATCACGGTAAGCTCGGCGCCTTCAAGCGCCTTTCCGCCTTTTGTCGCGGTGAACGTCAGCGTCGCCTTTTCGCCCGGCTTGTAGACCTTTTTGTCGCTTTCGATTTTTACGTTGAATGACTTGGCCTTTGGGTTTACGAAAATCGGGGCGATTCCAAAATAGCCCTTGGGCTTGTCCAAGTCCGGCTCGCCGTACTGGTGGCTGGGCTCTCCGCTTCTGCTTGAGTAAGAGGATACCGCGACGTAAACAACCGGCGTGTAGCTTATGGAAACTGGAATCTCAATCACGCTTGAAGGCGTGTCAAAGCGCCTGACTTCTTCCGTGAAAATTCCTTCGCGCTCGACGGTGATTAAATAGTCTCCGGCGGGTAGGGGGCTTTCCATAAGAATTTGCGCCTTGTCGCCGGGATTGTACATCGGCTTGTCCGGCGTCAGGTTTACCGACTGGCTGTTGTAGCGGTCGTACCAAGACGACGAGCCGCCCGTCACATAAAAGCCGTATTCGCTTGTTGTCCAATTGCCGCTTGCGTCGCGGCCGGAAATCGAAAGGACTCTCCAGCCGGCTTCCTTAAGCTCCACGGTCACTTTTCCGGAAACCTTTGGCTCAAGCTTTCCGCCGGCCTCGAAAATCTCTGTCTTTTCCCAGCGCGAGTAGATTGAGTCGTCAACGCTCTGCTCGTTGGCCATGGTCCATTCTTCGCGGACCAGCTTGTATTCAAGCTCGGAAACCGCGGCGGCGCTTTCCAAAGGCTTTCCGCCGGCGCTAAAAAGCGCGTAGGGGAAGCTTAGCTTGGAATTGATTTTCGCGAAGCCCGAAAGCTCGGCCGGCGCCTTCATTCCTACGTAGAACCTTGCCGGGTGGACAAGAATGTTTGCCTTTGCGGAAATCCTTTGGTTGGAGGCGTCCGTCACGTTGGCCTCCACGCGGTAGGAGCAAGGCATTCCGTCGCTGATTTTTTCCGTGGCGCAGGAAAGTTCCGCCTTGCCGTCTGCGGAAAGCGAGCCTTTTTCGTTGGAGCAAATCACGCGGCCGGAATAGGCGCTTGACGGCCCGAAAGACCAGCCCTTTGTTTCCGGCGTGTCAGGCTCAAACCTCGCGGCCTGCTTGAACCAAGTCGTGTCGAAGTCCGCGCCGGCAAGGCTTCCGCCCGCAAGGTAGGAGGCCTTTAGGCTCGCTGAAATTCTGTCGCCGCCATAGTAAGTCAAGTCGGGCTTTGAAATTGCCGCCTCGAATTTCAGGCGCTCAAAATTGGCGACGGTAAAGTCAACGCTGGGGTCTTGCCATTCGTATTCGCCCATTTTATATCTGATTTTGTAGTTTCCGGGCTCTATGCCGTCGGGCAGCTTGAACGAGCCGTAAAAGCCGCCGCTTTCGGAAAGCGTTCCTTCGATTTGCGGAAGGATTTCCTTTCCCTGCCACTTGTTTTCCATTATCATTAGAACGTATGGCTCGTTGGCGCGCGGAATCAATTGGCCCAGGCTCTGGTCGCGGACAATTCCCCTAAAGGAAACCGTCTCGCCCGGCTTGTAAAGGCCCCTGTCGGTAAAGAGAAGGGCCCTTGTCGTCGCCTTTCTAGCTTGCTCTATGTCGTTTGTCGGAATGTTGTGCCGCCAAGGATTGTGGCTGGCCGGATAAAAAATCGCCTTGTCCGCTCCCTTTCGCGCTAAAAGCCTAAGTTCCGAGCCGTTCCGCTCTCTTCCAGAAGCCTCGATTTTTTTAACTTGCTCTTCCGTGAACTCAATCACGGCCAAGCCGTTTTTGTCGGTCTTTCCCTGGGCGATCAAGTCCCCGCCAAAGTCAATGTCCTTGTCTTTTTCCTCGCAAGCGGCAAGAAGAAAAATTTCCGCGTCCGCGATCGGCTTGTTTTCCTTTAGGCTTCTCGCAAGGACGACGGCTTTGTTGATTCCGATTCTAGCCGTAATTCCAAAGTCGGTCACTTGAATCGTCACTTTGTTTTCGTGCCCGTTGACTTCAAAGACGTTTTCCCAATTGTTCCAATCCTTTGTGACGACGCGGGCCTCAAAGTCAATCCAGCCAAAGCCGTCTTGGTTTAGCCAGGGCGACAAGTCTATTTCGTCAAACTGCCTTTGGTCTTTAACGAGCGTCAAAAGCTCCTTTGCTCCGTCGGGAACCTTGTCCGCGCCGCCGTCCAAACGGCATTCGGTGTAAAGGGGATTTTTTGTTTCAGTCACTTTGTAGAATGAAAGCGGCAAAATGTTTTGCGACTCAATGTAAAGCTTGGGCTTGAACTGGCTTTCCAAAAGCCGCGCGCCCCAATCGGTGAATTTAACGTAGCTCTTTGGCGGAAGAACCGACACCTTGGCGCTCAAGCCTTCGCTTCCTCCCACAAGGCTTTGTCCAAAAACGTCCTTCAATCCTTTTTTAACGAAAAGCCAAAACGAGTTTTCGGCCTTGCTTTCGTCGTAGGAGACGGGAAGGTTGTAAATCACAAGCCTGCATCCTTCCACCGCGAAATTCTTTTCCGTCAAGTCAAAGTCAAAGCTGAATGAAATGTTTTTGGCCACCGTGGCCGCGTCAACTTTTTGCGAGAAAAAAATCGAAACGGAGTTTCCCCTCGTTCCCCGCGCGTAGTCCGCGTTTTTGGGGAAGGACTCCACCATAAACGGAAGCAAAGCGCGCTCTTCCTTTTTTTCGCCGCCGGCCTTGGGCTCCTCGTTCGCCGCAAGGCTTTCGTCCGCAAAGGCTTCCTCCGTGTCGGGGCTTTCCGCCTTTGCGCGCTTTTCGGAATACTTGGTCTTGTATTTTGAAAGCTCGCGGATTCCGGGAATCGCGGCCTCGCTCTTTTCTTTTTTGGATTTTTTGGCGCTTTCCGCTTCTATATAATCATCGTCGTCCTTGTCTTCCGTGTATTTGAACGAAAAGTCGGGCGTTAAGATTTTTTTCATCGCGCTGTAGCTTGCGTACTCTCCGCCTTCTTCCTTTACGATTGTGATTTTGGAGGCCGCGGCTGTTTTCTTTGCGGAACTTGAGCCGCCCTCGTTTTTTGAACAACTTGCCAGAACAATAATGGCGGACAAGGCCGCCAGAGCTATTTTTGTCGCTTTCATGACGCCCATTGTATAACAAAAAAACACTATGCTCAATAGCGGCCTAAAGCGAGAAAAAATTAATCGCTCGCGCCCCAGCCTTCTTCCTTTTTTATGTCGTAGCGAACCGTGTCTGGCAGCAGCGTCGCCGAAACGTTGCCAGGGCTGCCAGCAGCGCCGAGTTGTCGCTTGAGTTTGAGCAAGAAAAAAGGCTCGCCGCTAAAAGCGCCGCAATGCAAGGCGCGGCTAGTCCAAGGAACTTTTTCATAATATTCTCTCCTTATTTATTCATTTTATGGTTCTTTTCCTTGTCCAAATAAAGCTTTTCGTCGGCGCGAATTATGCAGTTTTTGACGCAGTCGCTTTCTTTTTTTATTTTGTCGTAGCCGATGCTGACCAGCAAATTGTAGGGCAGCTTGTCGCGTGGTTCGCAACGCTCAGTAGGAGCGGTCGCCGCAATAATCCGCGGAACTTCAACAAAAAAATTTGCGTTTTCCCAATTCCCATGTTACAATAGAAGAATGAGCATACACATTAACGCGCCGGAGGGCGCCATAGCGCCGGCCATTTTGCTGCCGGGAGACCCCTTGCGGGCCAAATTCATCGCCGAAAACTTTTTGGAAAACGCCAAATGCTACAACGAAGTCCGGGGAATGCTGGGCTTTACCGGAACCTACAAGGGCGTTCCGGTCAGCGTGCAGGGCACCGGAATGGGCCAGCCGTCGCTTTCGATTTACGTGAACGAGCTTTTTGAATCTTACGGCGTTCAAAAGGCCATTCGCGTTGGAACTTGCGGCGGCCTCAGCCAAAACATAAAGGTCCGCGACACAATCATCGCGAGCGCCGCCTGTTCGGAGTCGGCCATGCAAACGTCGCGCTTTGGCCACTTGCACTACGCGCCCGCCGCCGACTTTGGCTTGCTTAAAGGCGCCTATGACGCGGCCCAAAATTTGCAAATCCCCGTCCACGTGGGCCTTTGCGCGTCCAGCGACGCTTTTTACGACGAAAACGACTATTGGAAGCTTTGGGCCAAGTACGGCGTATTGGGCTTGGAAATGGAGGCTGCGGAACTCTACACGCTGGCCGCCAAGTTTGGCCGCAAGGCGCTCGCGATTCTAACCGTAAGCGACCATCTGGTAACCCACGAGCTTACCACCGCCGAAGAGCGCCAAACCACCTTCACCAACATGATGAAAATAGCGCTCGACGCGATTGTTAGCGACAATAAATGATAGAAAGAAAACAATTGCGGTAAAGAAAAAAACGCGCGAAGGAGAAACGACTGGCCGCTCGCTCTGAGGCTGCCAATTTCGCAAAGCGAAATTGATGTAAAGGTACACCTTTCCTAGCAGCCTCAGTCGCGAGAAAGGCCGGGCGTTTCGACTGGGAGCGTTTGTTTAGTTTTGCGTTTTTTGCTTTTTTTTTGACGAATTTCAATTTTTTGTCAAAAAAAGCCTTGACAAAACGATTTTTTTGGTGTAGTATATTGACACTATAGGTGGATTTGCGGTATATTTGACCGATACACTATAAAATACATTAAGAGAGGTTGAATATATGGCAGTACCCAGAGCGAAAACGTCAAAAGCGGTGACCAGAAGGCGCAGAAGCATCAACATGAAGCTTGACGCTCCCCAGCTTGTTCCGTGCAACAACTGCGGAAACCTTGTCCGCCCGCACCACGTTTGCCCCAAATGCGGCTTTTATCGCGGCCGTCAGGTGATTACGCCTGAAGCGAACGCGTAAAATATTTTATTAGGAGACTAACATGGACGAATTGTTTGAGAAAATCAAAAAGCTTATCGCTGACAAGCTCGAAATTGACGAAAGCAAAATTCAGCTTTCTTCATCTTTCCGCGGCGACTTGGGAGCCGACAGCCTTGACACTTACGAGTTGGTTTACGCCATCGAGGAAGAGTTGGGCGTTTCCATTCCCGACGAAAAGGCCAACGAGTTCGAGACTGTTCAGGACGCTTACGACTTTATCAAATCAGAGCAGTCTAAGTAAGAATTCTCAAAAGCCACGCTTTTGAAAATATCTTAGAAGAAGGGCGCGGCATTGCCGCGCTTTTTTTGTATATGAAAGCATTTTTTTCAAAGAGAATGTCTCCCCAGCGAAAAGCCGCGCTCTTGGCCTTTGCGAAGCCGCTTGGACTTAAATTCCGCGACTTGGAACTTTTGGACTTGGCCTTTCACCACCGCTCTTATTCCAACGAGAAGCGCGAATACAAGGGCTTGAACAACGAGCGCCTGGAATTTTTGGGCGACAGCGTTTTGGGCTTGGCCGCCGCCGCGTTCTTGTACCAAGACATGGAGCAAAACCCAGAAGGCGACTTGGCAAAAATCAAGGCCGCGGTCGTAAGCGAAAAGGCGCTCGCTCCCGTGGCGCTGGAATACGGCGTTGACAAAATGCTGGTTTTGGGGAAGGGCGAAGAGATGAGCGGCGGCCGGACCAAGCCCGCGATTTTGGCCGACTGCATGGAAGCGATTATCGGGGCCTACTATTTGGATTCCGGATACGAGGCGGCGGAAAAATACATCTTGCGCTTTGTCGTTCCGGCGATTAGGGCCGTGCAGGAAAACAAGGCCGGCCGCGACTACAAGAGCCTTTTGCAAGTGGCTTTCCAGCGCAAGACCAACGACGTTCCCCGCTACGAGCTTGTTAAGACAAGCGGCCCCGACCACGACCGCGACTTTTTTGTTTCCGTCCGTCTTGGCGAAAAGACCTACGGCCCGGCCAAGGGGAAGAGCAAAAAGGAAGCCGAGCAGGCCGCCGCCCAATTGGCCTTGCGGCAACTGGGCTTGTGACGCGCTTGCAGTCCGCCTGTAATGTGAAAATCCTTATAAAAATTGCGAAAAATACTCAAAACGCCGCCGCGTAATGGCGAAAATCGTTAAAAAATTTGCGCTTTTTTCTTTACAAAAAAACGCCGCCGCGCTATAATCTTCTATATGAAAACAAATCGAAAAAGCGGCATTTTGGTCCATCCCACAAGCTTTTCAGGCTCCGCGGGAATCGGAACGTTGGGAACCCCTTCTTTTAAATTCATCGACTGGCTGGCGGAGGCGGGGCAAACCTTGTGGCAAATCCTTCCGCTTGGGCCGACCGGCTACGGTGACTCCCCCTACGCCTCATTTTCCACCTTTGCGGGAAACCCGCTTTTGATCGACCTTGACGACTTGGCCTCGCGCGGCTGGGCGGACCCGGCTTCCGTCGCGGCCCCCGACTACATAAAGAATTCCGGCCGCGTCGACTATGGCGCCGTCGTTTGGTGGAAGAACCCTGTCTTGGACGCGGCGGCCGATTTTTTCCAAAAAAATTGCTCCGCCGCCGACCGCGCGGCCTACGAAGCCTTTAAGAACGACAATTCCGCCTGGCTTGACAACTACGCGAACTTTATGTCCATAAAGGCAGTCTACGACAAAAAGGCCGCCGACGAAAAAGTTTCGGGCATTTGGTTCAAGTATTGGCCGGCCGACCTCCGCGCCTGCGACCCGTCCGCCGTGTCCAAGTGGAACGCGGAACACGTCCAGGAAATCGAACGCATAAAGACAATTCAATTCTTTTTTGCCCGGCAGTGGGGCGAGCTTAAAAATTACGCCAACGAAAAAGGGATAAAAATAATCGGCGACATTCCGATTTTTGTGGCGCCGGACTCGGCGGACGTTTGGGGAAGCCAAAAGTTCTTCCAGCTGCAGGCGGACGGAACGCCCAAGGCGGTTGCCGGAGTTCCGCCGGACTACTTTAGCGCGACCGGCCAGCTGTGGGGCAACCCCCTTTACGACTGGGACGCGATGGCCAAGACCGACTATTATTGGTGGGTCGCCCGCATCCGCCGCTTGCTGGAATTGGTGGACATCGCCCGCATCGACCACTTTAGGGGCTTTGAGGCCTATTGGTCGGTTCCTTTTGGGGAAGAAACCGCCGTCAAGGGCGAATGGATTCCGGGGCCGGGCGCCGCTCTTTTTGACGCGATAAAAAAAGAGCTGGGCGACATTCCGATTATCGCCGAAGACTTGGGCCTTATAACGGAAGGCGTGCGCGCCCTTCGAGACGGTTGCGGCTTTCCCGGAATGAAAGTGCTGCAGTTTGCCTTTGACCCCGGCGAGGCGGGAAAGGACGGAATGGTAAACGCCTTCCTTCCGCACATGTACGAAAAAAATTGCGTGGTCTACACGGGAACGCACGACAACCAGACAATGCAGGGCTGGCTTGATTCCGCCGGCGACGAGGCCGTCCAAATAACTGCGGAATACGCCTACGGCCGCGAAATGTCCGCCGAAGAGGCGCGCCGCCTTGCCAAGAGCGGCGAGTTAAGGAAGGCCCTCGTCCGCGACGCGATAGCCAGCGCCGCCGACACCGCCGTGATTCCGATGCAGGACGTTTTGGGCGTTGGCGACGAGGGCCGCATGAACGCGCCTTCCACCGTGGGAACAAACTGGACCTGGCGCTTTGACCTTGCCGACCTGACCGACGCCCGCGCCAAAGAGCTCTCCTTCCTAAGCAAAATATACGGCCGCAACATCTAGAACAATCGCGCGAAATGTGATATAATTTTTGCGCGATGAAAGATAAAATCTTGGCGCCGTCATTGCTGGCCTCCGACTTTGGCCGCTTGGCGGAAGCCGTTCAAAAAATACAAGAGGGCGGAGCGGGCGCCGTTCACGTTGACGTGATGGACGGAACTTTTGTGCCCGAAGTTTCCTTTGGCCAGCCCGTCGTCCGTTCCCTGCGGCCCCTCACAAAGCTGCCCTTTGACGTTCACTTGATGGTCCAAAATCCTGAGCGGCAAATCGAGTCCTTCGCCGCCCTTGGCGCGGACTGGATAACCTTTCACCAAGAGGCCGCTCCCGACAGCTCCGTTCAGCTTATAGAAAAAATCCATTCCCTCGGAAAAAAGGCCGGAATAAGCGTAAAACCCGCCACCAGCATAAATGTATTGAAGAATTCGCTGAATTCTGCCGATATTATATTGATAATGACTGTCGAGCCTGGCTTTGGCGGGCAAAAGCTGATTCCCGAATGCTTGGAAAAGGTTAGGGAATTGGCCAAAATCCGAAGCGAGCTTGGCTTGAACTATAAAATTTCCGTTGACGGCGGCGTGAACGCCCAAACTCTGGATTCCGTTTTGCAAAGCGGTGTCGACATCGTGGTTTCGGGCTCGGCCTTTTTCAACGGCTCTCTAGGCTGGAGATGATAAAAGTGAAGAACACATTCAAGCGCCTTTTTGCCATTGCCTTTTGCGCGGCCTTTTTCTTGCGCCCGTTCGATTGCGCCACCGCCGCCCGAATCGGATCGCGCTCCGACGACAATCCCGCCCGCGAGGTTTTGGGCGCGGCCTACAACGCCTACGCCTCCGCGGACTATCCCAGCGCCGTGATGCTCTTCCGCCGCGCGCTGAGCGACCCGCAAAACGAAAGCGACTCTTCGCTCTACATGCTGATCATGGCCGGCCTTTATTCAAAAAGCTACAAGGCCGCATACGCCGACGCGACGTACTTTTTGCAAAACTATCCCGATTCCGAATACGCCCCGCTTGTCAAATACCAGCAGGGCCGCAGCCTCTTCTTTATGGGAGAATTTGACAAGGCCGTTTTGGCGCTGAGCGACTTTTGCCACCAAAATCCGGGCAACCGCATGTATCCTTCGGCGCTTTTTTGGATCGCCGAATGTTTTTACGCCGGCTACAACTTTGAGCAGGCCCGTCCGCTTTACGAAAGAATCGTGGACGAGTTCCCCAAAGACCCAAAGGCCATAGAAGCCAAGTACCGGCTTGACGCAATCGCCCAGCGCCTGCGCGAAGAAAAGCTTTTGGCGCTCTTGCAGCAAACGGGCGAAAGCTACCTTTCTTCAAAAGAAAACTACGAAAAGGCGCTGCGCCGCTACGAATTGGAGAACGCCATGGGCGTAAGCCCCGCTCAAGAAGCGGAAGAAGGCCAGGGCGACGGCTCGGGCGCGGCTGAAAGCGGCGAGACTCCCGCGGCCGCGCAAAGCGAAAAGGCAAAGACCGTCGATCTTGCCGCCTCTAAGAACGCGGACGACTACACCTTTATCGACGCTTTGGCGCGGCTCAAAAAATCGGCCGCCGAAGCCCAAGGCCTTTTGGACGAAGAAGGGGGCTCTAAATGAAAAAGGCATTGCTGTCCGCCGCTTGCCTTTTAGTCGCTGTTTCGGCGGCCTTGCCCAAACAGTCATGGCGCGCGGGAAAAGATTCCGCCTTGCAAGAAGGCCTTGTCCGCATGGAAACTGTTAGCGCCAGCGGAGCCGTTCTTTTTTACGTGGTCAACGGAAAGAAAATTTATCCCGCCGTCGAGCCGAGCGGCTACGGCGAGTCCAGCTACATTTCGCTTTACGACGGAACTCGCGAATACCGCCTTAACAAAAGCGGAAGCTGCAAGTATTATTTTGAAAGCGACGAAAAGTCTTTAACCGAAGTTTTTACGGTAAAGGGCGTGGCGGAACTAAGGGCCGTCTACACGCTCTCCAAAAAAGATCCAAAGGACGAAATCATAAACTCGGTCGAAGTCAAGTATTCGCTCAAAAGCCTTCTTGGAAAAGAAAAGCCGCTCGCGCTAAAGGCCGTCTACAATTTGCGGCTTGGCGAAAACCGCAAGGCGCATTATTCTTCCGCCCTTAAAAATGAAATCTCAAGCGAGTACGTCATCACTCCTTCTGCCGAAGACAGCTGGATAATTTCAAGCGACAGCCAGAACGCCGTTGAATTCATTCTTTGCGGGGCAGGCGTGACCGCGCCGCAAAGGGCGGCTGTGGCGAACAAAGAGACGATTGAGCGCGCGACGCCTTCCGCCGACTTTACGCCGGGCAATTCCTTTGACTCTCTTTTGTCTTACAACAATTCGTCGCTCGCGCTTTTTTGGCCGCCTGTCGCGCTTGGCGAAAACGACACTGCGAACTATGCTTACAAAATTAATTTTTCGATAAGCGACTTCCAAAATTCCGGCAAGAAGGCCGCGGAAGCTCCAAAGGCGGAAAAGCAGGAAGAGGAAAAAAAAGACGTTCCCCTTCCGGAGCCTGAAAAAAAATCCGACGACGCGCTCGCCTCGGAACTTGACAGCGTAGACCCTTCAAAGCTGAACGCGGAATACGTCCAGCAATTGATAAACCACATCAACTCGCTAGAGCAAAGCGACCCCAGCTTGAACAAGATTAAGATTCAGCAGCTGCAAACTGAAGTTGACGAAGTGCTTCAAGTCTTAAGGAGCCGCAAGTGAAAAGCGCCATAGACCGGGCGCGGTGGCTGATGAGAAGCCGCGACTTTGCGCTTGCGATTCAAACGCTGAACGAAAAGCGCGAAGTTTATGAAGAATCCTTTGACTACCACTACACTTTGGGCCTTGCCTTTTTGTACGCGGGCGACACTGGAAGCGCCGCGCAAAGCTTTGACGAAGCCCGAAAAATAAAGATTAACGACGCGAACCTTTTGCTGGCCCAAGCAGCCATTCACCTGAGGCGGGGGAACACCGAGCGCGCCGTCCAATACTATTTGGACATTCTTGACTTTGACCCTCAAAACCAAGACGCAAAGCGGGCCTTGGAATTTGTGCGCGCCCATGGCGATTACGAGGAAATTTGCCGCTGGGTTGACGACGGCCGCATAGAGCTTTACTATCCCAGGCTTGGCTTCAATCCCAAAAAAGTCCGCGCGCTCGCGATTGCCCTCTGCGTCGGAATCGCCGCCGGAATATTGGCCGTCCGTTTTTGGCCCAAAAATTTTTCCAACAGCTCGCGCGCGGACTTGTCTTCGCTGGTTCTGGGCGCCGGGGACGCGTCCAACGCCCGCGACGTAAAGAAGGCTTACAACAAGGCGCTGGAATATTTTGACCAAAAGCGAGACAACGCCGCGCGCCGCGAGCTTAACCGCGTCCTTAATTCCGACGCTTCGACCGGGCTTAAAAAAAAGGCCGTCCTTTTGGCAAAGTACTTTGAGGCGCCGGGCTTTGACAATCTAAAAGACAATTTTTCTTACGAAGAAGTCGCCGCCGACGCGGGCCTTTACATCGACTGTTACGTTGACTGGTCCGGCCGCCTTTCCAATTTGCAGAAGGACGAAAAATCCCTTTCGTTCGACTTGCTGGTTGGCTACGAAGACTTGAAAAACCTAAAGGGCGTTGTCCGCGTTTACTTTGACTTTTTGCCCAATCCCGATTTGGACCCCGAAAAGCCCGTCCGCGTTTTGGGCAAGGTTTCCGTGGAAGAAAAAAACATCGTCCTAAAAGGCCGCTCCGTCTATCAGAGTGTGAAAGAATTTTAGAAATCCGTAAATTTGTATTGTAATTTTCCGTTTTTCTATTGAAAATTTTTCATTTTTTTTTTAAAATAGAGCGAATTTTTGAATAAAATTTATACCTTAAGGGTGGAGGTTTTTTCATATGGCAGAAAAAAAGGAGGCGGCTTCTTCCAACGAAAAGCTACAGGCTTTGGAAGCGGCTCGCCTGCAAATTGAAAAGCAGTTTGGCCAAGGCTCGCTGATGAAATTGGGGACTCAGACGGACACGGCTAAAATCGACGTGATTCCGTCCGGCTCCATCTTGTTGGACGAAGCGCTTGGAATCGGCGGCTATCCGCGCGGCCGCGTAATCGAAATGTACGGACCTGAAAGCTCCGGAAAGACTACGCTCGCGCTTCACGCGGTGGCCGAGTCTCAAAAGCTTGGAGGCATCGCGGCCTTCATCGACGCGGAGCACGCGCTGGACCCGGTCTACGCAAAAAATCTTGGCGTGAACATCGACGAGCTTTGGGTTAGCCAGCCGGACACCGGCGAGCAAGCCTTGGAGATTTGCGAAAACCTAGTGCGAAGCGGAGCGGTTGACATCATCGTAATCGACTCGGTCGCCGCGCTCACTCCGCAAAAGGAAATCGAAGGCGAGATGGGCGACAGCGTGATGGGCTTGCAGGCCCGCCTTATGAGCCAGGCCTTGCGAAAGCTTACCGCGATTGTCGGAAAGAGCAAGTGCACCGTCATTTTCATCAACCAAATCCGAATGAAAATCGGCGTGATGTTCGGAAACCCGGAGACCACGACCGGCGGAAACGCGCTTAAATTTTATTCCAGCGTCCGCTTGGAAATTCGCCGCATCGAAACGATTGACGGAAAGGGCGACGAAGAGGCCATCGGAAACCGCGTGCGCGTAAAGGTTGTCAAGAACAAGGTGGCGCCGCCGTTCAGAAAAGTTGAACTGGACATTTACTTTGGAAAGGGAATCTCTTCCGCGGCCAGCCTTTTGGACAGCGCCGTAAAGCACGGCCTTATCGACAAGCGCGGCGCTTGGTACACCCGCGGCGAGGAAAAGGTGGGGCAGGGCAAGGAAAACGCCGTCGCCTTTATCGAAAACAATCCCGACTACAAGATGAAGCTTGAAAAGGACTTGCGCACGCAGCTTTTCCCCGGACAGGTTCTGCGCAACAAGGAAGGCGAGGTTGTCACCGAAGAGCAAATCCGCGCCTACGAAAAGGCTATGAGGGAAAAGGGCGTTGGAACCGGCTCTTTGCCGACCGATGCCACTCCGCCCGCCGCCGAACAAAAGACTGCCGCCGCGCCCGCCGCTGAAGCCAAAGCCGCTCCAGCAGCCGCAAAGGCGACAAAAAAAGCGGCCGCAAAAGAAGGGCCGGAGGAATTGTTCTGATGGTTCCCGTCGCGCTGGGCCTTGGAAGCAACAAGGGCTTTGACGGCCGCTCGCCCGTCCAACTTTTGGTTGGCGCGGCGGCGGAGCTTTCAAAGGCCTTGGAGGGCTTGGAGTTTTCGGGCGTTTACAAGACCCGCGCGATGTATTACGAAGACCAGGACGACTTTTACAATATGGCCGCCCTGGGCTTTTTGAATGTTGATGACAGCGGCGGCGGCTCGCCAAAAGCGGCCTTTGACTTGCTTGACGCGATTCATAAAATCGAGGCGCGCTTTGGCCGTGACCGTTCGCGCGAAATTCGCAACGGGCCGCGCAGTTTGGACATTGACATAGAGCTTTACGGCTCGAAAAAGATTGACGCGGAAAATTTAATCGTTCCGCACCCAAGGCTCAAAGAAAGAGCCTTTGTTCTTGTTCCTTTAGTGGAGATTTTGGCAAAAGATGCCGATAATATAAAATGGAAAGGCTTGGGCTTGGAAAATATTTCCTCGCTCAAGGACGCGCTGTCAACGCTTTGCGGGCGGGAAGTTCCGTCAACACGGAATTGCGGCGTTGAAAAATTTATGGACGCGGCGGCCTTTTCATCTTATGTAAAAGAGGAACTCTATGGAACAAGAAACATTGGAACAGACAAGCGCGCAGGAAACTGAAGCCCGTCCCGCCAGAAAATTTTTGGCCGGCCAGTTTGAAGGCCCCCTTGACTTGCTTTGGAGCCTTATCCGCGAAAGCAAGGTGAACATTTACGACATTCCGATCGCGCAAATCACCGAGCAGTACTTGGACTACCTTGACAGCATCGTCGACACCGACCTTACCGACCTTAGCGACTTTTACAGCTGGGCGGCCAAGTTGGTTTACATAAAGAGCCGCATGCTTCTTCCTGTTGAATTCGCCTACGACGACGGAGACGACATCGAAGACCCCCGCCACGAATTGGTGGAAAAGCTCATCGAATACCAAAAATTCAAGAAGCTTTCCGAGCTTATGGAAGAGCAGGAAGACGATTCCGCCTACACCTTTGAGCGAAAGAAAATCCAGCGCATGCTTCCCTTTGACGACGCTGAAAGCCAGTGGGAGCGCGTGGACACTTGGGAGCTTTTGCAGCAAATGCAAAAGATTTACCGGGGCATGGTGTCAAAGTATTCGCACGAAAAGGTTTTGAACAACTACGAGGAAATCAGCGTCAACGAAAAGATTACTTTGATGAACGAAAAGCTTGACGAAGCCGGCTTTTGCATGTTCACCGACCTTATCACAAGGCGCGGAAACGAAATGGACGTGATTTGCGCCTTTATGGCTCTTTTGGAAGCGGTCAAGTTCAAGATGGCCACGATTTTTCAGAGCCGGCTTTTTGGCGACATCAAGATTTGCAAGTACGAGGCGGCGGCCTAAATCAAAAAAAGCAAAAACACGCGGACTTAATGTGCGGGTCCCAGCGACGAAAAAAAAGCCTTAGGTTCCCCCCGTCCTTCGCTCCGGCTTGTTGCCTGCGGCCAAGCCTACGCTGACAGGGCCCCACCAAGGCTCTTTTTTCTGCGTCCCGCCCCCTTTGTCGCGCGTTTTTTTATTTTTGTCAATTCGCCGCCGTCCGCGCGCTTTCGTTTAACGAAATTTCTTCAAATGCCAGGTCGAATTTCATTTCGTTGTTGCATAGGTCGATTTGAACCGTGGCGCGGCCGCGCTTGCGGTTCACTTTGACGATTTGGCCTTCAAAGCCCAAAAGGGGGCCGCTCTTTATCACAATCCGCTGGTTTTCGTCAAAGGCCGCTTGCGAGATTCCCTGCGTCTCGCCGAATTTCATCAAGTTTGAAAGATAGTCAAAGTCCTTGCCTTGCAGTTTTTGAATGTCGTCGTTGGCGTTCAAAAAGCGGTAGAAGCCCCGGCATTTTTTGACGGCCTGCAAGAGCGGCGCGTCCACCGAGCCGGCTGACAAAAAAACGTAGCCGGGAAAAAGCGCCTGCTCAAACTCGCGCCTTTTTGAGTCGCGCATTTTTTTCATGAAGAAAACGGCCTTTGCGTCCGGCAAGCTTTTGTTGGCCGCGCGCGAACGGGTCAGGGCTTCCTCAAAGTCCTTCTTGAACGCTTTCTCGCCGCCGCTTTTCACCATAACGCAGTACCAGTCCATTCCTAAATGCTAGCGCTATTCCCGCTCTTTTTCAACCCCGCGGGCAGGTTGAAACGGGCGCGCGAAAATTGTATAATGGGCGAATGGAAGTTAAGGAAAACACATACGCCAAATTCTTAAAGAAGAACGCCGCGGAGTTCGCGGACAAGACAGCCGTTTGGGGCGGAGGCCGCTCTTACACCTACAAAGAGCTTGAACAAATAACCGACAAATTCGCCGCCAAGCTGCGCGACTTTGGCATAAAGCCTGGCGACCGCGCGGCTCTTTGGGGCTACAACAGCCCCGAATGGTTCATCGCCTACGCTTCCATAATAAAGGCGGGCGGCGTGGCGGTTCTTATGAACTACAGCCTTCCTTCAAAAGACATCGGCGACCTAATCGAGCTGACCGACAGCAAGTTCATCATATACGGAAACAACCGCGAGCTTTCAAAAAACAGGGACACGGTCGCAAAACTGGCCGACGCTTGCGGCATCAGCCAAAAGAGCCTTTTCAACTACGCGGAGACGGACTTTAAGGCGCTGCTTTCGGAAGACGTTGACGTTTCCCAAATCGCCGCCTTTGCCGAGACCGACGACCCGCGCAGGACAGCGCTGATAATATTCACCACGGGAACTACGGCGCTCCCAAAAGCGGTTCAGCTTTCGCAGTCCAGCGTCATAAACGACGCTTATGGCTACGGCGAAAAATACGCGTCGGCGCGCGGAGATTCCCTTTGCAGCGCCCTGCCGATGTTCCACAGCTTTGGCCTTATGGTGGCCACCTTGTATTTGATGGAAGGACACTCCGCCTACTTTGCGGAAATCATAAAGGCCGACGAGCTGGTCCGCATAATCGGCGCTTACAGAACGTCAGACTTGGCGGGCGTTGGCGCGGTTTATTCGGCCTTGGTGGAGCATCACGACTTTGACATAAAGGTAATTCCCTACGCGCGCGTTTGCCTTATTGGCGGAAGCGTCTCTACGCCGGTCTTTATGATGCGGCTTGAAGAAAAATTCACCCACGCCACATTCCTTAACGGATACGGGCAAACCGAATCTTCCCCCGCCATAACCAACAGCAGCCCGTCCGACCCGATAGAAAAGCGCGCGTCCAGCGTGGGCACGCCGCTTTCAAACATCGAAGTTCAAATCTGGACAAAAGAGAACGGCTTTTTGGAAAAGGGCCGCGTTGGCGAGGTCGTCGTCAAAGGCTGCATTCTGATGAACGGCTACTACAAGCTGCCGCCTGAATCGCAGTCAATCGACGCGGACGGCTGGCTTCACACCGGCGACTTGGGCTACCTTGACGAAGAGAATTTCCTTCACCTTACCGGCCGCATAAAGGACATAATCATAAAGAGCGGAGAAAACATTTCGCCTGTCGAAATCGAAAACAAAATCATCGAGAACGAAGCGATTAAAGAAGTGAAGGTTATGGGCGCGCCGCATCCGGTCACCGGCGAAAGCATCGAGGCTTGCGTGGTTCTTTACGAGGGAAAGGCTTTTGACCGCGAGCGCCTGCTTTTGGAATTGATGGGGAAAATTTCCAAGTTCAAGATTCCGTCGCATTTCTTTGTCTTTGACGAATTTCCTCTTTTGGCCAACGGAAAGCTGGACCAGCGCGCCTTAAAGGCGCAAATGCTTGCCCGCCTAAAGCGCCTGCGCATAGAAGACCAGCTAAAGGAAGGCTTGTACATCGTTTCAACGACCGTAACGAACAGCGCGCTTTCCGTGGAGCCGGTTCTGAGCATGGTCGGCTCGCTTGCCGAAAAGTTCTGCTTTAAGCCTCTGCGCGTCGGCCACATCAAAAAGGCCGTGCAGGCCATTCTTACGGACAGAATTTTGAACGCCTACGTCGACGTGGGCGAAATTACCGTGAAAGTCCGCGCTTTCAAGAATTTCATGCGCGTCAAATTCCGCGACAAGGGCGACAAATTCTTTGTTGAGGACGACGAAAACACCGCCAAAACCGCGCGCACGATTCTAAAATACGTGTCCAACTTCAGCACCAAAAAGGAAGAGAAGGGGCAGAGCGTCTACTGCCTTGACTTTGCCTGGGAAGACGGCTTTGACGTCGCGGACTGCCTCGCCAAAGCCTAACCCTGGCCAAGCGCGGCTGGTTGACAAGAGCGGCTTTTTACTATATAATGAATTTTCAAGCAGATGAATGCCAGCCGTGACGCTCGGTAGGAGCGCGGCCGGGCGCTTCGACCACTTGGTCCCTGAAAGCGCGGGCAAAAGCGCTTTTTTACGGAAGGGTCTTTTTTTTAAAGATTCAATACGGAAGGGAAAAGGTTTATTCTGACAAAAAAAAGCGGCCTTTGGGCCGAAAAACAATATTCTTCTATAAAAAAATAAACACGGCAATTTGCGAGGGAAAATTATGGCAGACAAAATCGCGTTAATCACGGGAATCACGGGCCAGGACGGCTCGTTTTTGGCGGAATTCTTGCTGAACAAGGGCTACGACGTGCACGGAATCATCCGCCGCTCGTCCAGCTTCAACACGGGCCGCATCGAGCACCTTTACATCGACGACCTCATCGAGGACATGCACAAGGACAAGAAGGTCAAGCTTCACTACGGCGACCTTACCGACAGCGAAAGCCTGATCCGCCTTATCCGCGAAATTAAGCCTACCGAGATTTACAACCTTGGCGCGCAGAGCCACGTAAAGGTTTCGTTCGACGTTCCCGAATACACCGCCGACTGCGACGCGACCGGCGTTTTGCGCATTTTGGAAGCCGTCCACTTTTTGGGAATGGAAAAGACTTGCCGCATTTACCAGGCGTCCACTTCGGAGCTCTTTGGCCTTGTGCAGGAAATTCCGCAAAAGGAGACGACGCCCTTCTATCCGCGCTCGCCGTATGCCGTCGCCAAGATGTACGGCTTTTGGATTATGAAGAACTACCGGGAGTCTTACGGAATGTTTTGCGCCAACGGAATTTTGTTCAACCACGAAAGCGAAAGGCGCGGCGAAACCTTTGTCACGAGAAAAATCACTTTGGCCGCAAGCCGCATCGCGCAGGGCTTCCAGAAAAAACTCTATCTTGGAAACTTGAACGCGCTCCGCGACTGGGGATACGCCAAGGACTACGTGGAATGCATGTGGCTGATTTTGCAGCAGGAAAAGCCCGACGACTTTGTCGTGGCCACCGGCGAGCAGCACAGCGTGCGCGAATTCTGCCAGCTGGCCTTTAAGGAAGCGGGAATCGACATCGAGTTCAAGGGCGAGGGCGTTGACGAAAAGGGCTACGACAAGGCCACCGGCAAAGTCTTGATTGAGGTTGACCCCAAGTATTTCCGCCCGGCGGAAGTCGAAACCTTGCTCGGCGACCCGACAAAGGCCAAGAGCGTCCTGGGCTGGAACCCGACAAAGACCAGCTTCCCGGAATTAGTACGAATAATGGTAAAACATGATATGGAATACGTCAAAGCCGAACGAACGGTGCGCGCGAGGTAATTCATAATTAAGAATTATGAATTAAGAATTAATATGAAGACTGATAATGTCATAGTTGATAAGTCTAAAGCGTTCGCGTTGAGGATAATTAAGCTTTATCAGTATTTGTCGGACAAGAAAAAGGAGTTTATTCTTTCTAAGCAAGTGTTGCGGAGCGGAACAAGCGTCGGAGCGAATGTAAAGGAAGGAATAAGGGGGCAGTCAAAGGCTGATTTTTACGCTAAGTTTTGCATAGCGTTAAAAGAGGCGAGCGAGACAGAGTATTGGCTTGAGTTGCTTAACGAAAGCGGATACTTAAAAGGACAGGAGAAAGACTTTGAGTCGCTCTATTCTGAATGTCAGGAAATTATAAAGATTTTAGTTTCCATAACAAAAAGGAGAACAGTTAATTCGTAATTAAGAATTAAGAATGCGTAATTACGAATTATGAATTACGAATTATGAATTATAGTAGTAAGATTTACGTCGCCGGCCACCACGGATTGGTTGGAGGCGCGATTGTCCGCTGCCTTGAAGCAAAGGGCTACACGAACATCATAAAGAAAACACACAAAGAGCTGGACTTGCTTAACCAAGCCGCCGTCAATGAATTCTTCGCCGCCGAAAAGCCTGAATACGTTTTTTTGGCGGCCGCTCACGTTGGCGGAATCGGAGCCAATTCAACTTATCCCGCGGACTTCATATACCAAAATATGGTCATCGGCTTTAACGTGGTCGAGGCCGCCCGCCAAAATGGCGTGAAAAAATTGATGAACCTCGGCTCAACTTGCATCTACCCCAAGATGGCGCCGCAGCCGATTAAGGAAGAGTCGCTTTTGACAGGACCCTTGGAGCCGACCAACGACGCCTACGCCTTGGCCAAAATCAGCGTCATAAAATTGTGTACCGCTTACAACAAGCAGTTCGGCACGAACTTTCTTAGCGTGATGCCCACAAATCTTTACGGCCTTGGCGACAACTACGAATTGCAGGGAAGCCACGTCTTTCCCGCGATGATACGCAAGTTCCACGAGGCCAAGGCTAGCGGCGAGGACGTGGTCCACCTTTGGGGCGACGGAAGCCCCTTGCGCGAATTCTTGTTTGCCGGAGACCTTGCCGACGCGGTGGTCTACCTTATGGAAAACAAGGACGCGGCCGACTTGCGGACTCCGACCGGCGACTTTGTCAACGTCGGCACGGGAAAGGAATGCACAATCAAGGAATTGGCCGAGACTGTCCGCGACGTTGTTTACGCGGATGTCGCCGCGGCCGGACGGACTTGCAAGATGGAATGGGATTCTTCCAAGCCCAACGGCACTCCGCGAAAACTTTGCGACGTGACCCGCCTTAACGCGCTTGGCTGGAGGGCCAAGGTTGACGTGCGGCAAGGCGTTGAAATCAGCTATGACGACTTCTTGCATGGGAATGTTAGGAAATGAACGAAAACAAGGCTCTTGAAACAAGCGGCGCGAAGCAGTGGACCAAGGTCATCACGGCAAAGAAGCGCCTGCTCGACTTGCATCTTCGCGACGTGTGGGACTACCGCTATTTGGTCAAGATGTTCATCAAGCGCGACTTTGTCGTGACTTACAAGCAGACTGTTCTTGGCCCTGTTTGGTATTTAGTCCAGCCCCTTGTAACGTCGATTATGTATATGTTCATATTTGGGCGTCTTGCCAACGTGGGCACGGACGGCGTTCCTTTCATTTTGTTTTATTTTGCGGGAACTATGTTGTGGACATATTTCACTTCTTGCTTGACCAGCTGCTCCGCGACCTTTTCGGCCAACCAAGCGGTTTTTGGAAAGGTGTACTTTCCGCGCCTGACAAGCCCGATAGCCACTTGCGGCTTTCACGTGATAAAGCTTTTGATTCAGTTCGCGCTGCTGGCCGTGATTTTTTTGCACGCGGTTTTCATTCAAAAGGCGAAGATAAACATTTCTTGGCTTGCGCTGACCTTTCCGCTGATTGTTTTGTGGATCGGCCTTTTGGGCGGAAGCATGGGACTAATCATAAGCTCGCTTACGACAAAGTACCGCGACTTGAACATTCTGCTGGCCTTTGGCGTTCAGCTTGGAATGTACGCCACGCCAGTCGTTTACCCGCTCTCGCAACTTCCGCCAAAGCTGCAATGGCTGGCCTGCCTGAACCCAATGTGCGCGCCCATCGAATTTTTTAGGATTGCCTTTTACGGCGCGGGCCACCTTGACCAAAGCGTTTGGATTTCCAGCGTTGCCGCCACCGTCGTCCTGACCTTTTTGGGACTGGTTCTGTTCACCAAAAACGAGCGCAACTTTGTGGACGTGATATAGGATTTTAGAATGAACGACATTGCGATTAAAGTTGAAAATCTCTCAAAGTATTACAAGCTGGGCGTAATCAACAACGGAACGCTTTTCCGCGACATTCAGAGTTGGTGGGCGAGGGTACGCGGAAAAGAAGACCCGCACGCCAAAATCGGAAGCAAGTACGACCCGACGGCGGAAGGCTTTTGGGCGCTCAAGGACTTGAACTTTGAAATCAAGAAGGGCGACCGCGTGGGAATCATCGGCCACAACGGCGCCGGAAAGTCGACGCTCCTAAAGCTTTTGAGCCAAATCACAAGCCCCACCGAGGGCAGCATAAAAATCAACGGAAAAATCGCGAGCCTTTTGGAAGTCGGAACCGGCTTCCACCCGGAAATGACCGGCCGCGAAAACATCTATATGAACGGCGCTATTCTTGGAATGAGCCACGACGAGATTGACAAAAAGGTAGACGACATCATAGAGTTCAGTGAAATCGGCGAGCACATTGACACGCCGGTAAAGCGCTATTCCAGCGGCATGTACGTCCGCCTTGCCTTTGCCGTGGCCGCCCACTTGGACAGCGACATCTTGATTGCCGACGAAGTCCTTGCCGTCGGCGACGCGGCCTTCCAAAAGAAGGCGCTTGGCAAAATGAACGAGCTGAGTTCCGGCGAAGGCCGCACGGTTTTGTTTGTAAGCCACAACATGGCGCAAGTGAAGAATTTGTGCAACAAGGGCATTGTGCTGGAGAAGGGGCGGGTCGTTCGCATGGACGACGACATTGAGAAGTCGATTAATTATTATTTGGGAAAGAATGAAGATAATAGCGATGTAGTGACAACTTCTTGGAAAAATCCAGGAAAGATTTTTGATGAGAGTTTTAATCCGTTGAGCATGGAAATGTTGGACAGCGACGGCAAGTTGGTGACAAAAGCTCTTGATTATGACAAAGACTATAAAATTCGATTGACGGTTGATGTAAAGAAGCCGGACAAGCGAATCGGTTTTAGAATGCTTGGATATAGGGGTGTTGAGCGGCTTTTTGCAATGCCCATGCCTAAGGTGAAAGAGTATAAGTTGGGGGACAATATTTTTGAATTTTATATTCCCCAAAAAACATTGTTGCCAGGTAACTATGTTTTTACGCTTGAGTCTACGGAAATTAATACAAGATGGATTATAGATCCAGACCTGTTTGAAATAATTATTAATGCAACCGTAAAGGTTCATGATGATTCAATTTTTCCGTCTGTTGCTATAAATGCTGAGTGAATAAGCGATATGAATTACAAACTTATTGATATGCAAGTGCATGGCGACCGCCGCGGCAAACTTGTGGCGATAGAAGCGTTAAAAGATATTCCGTTTGAAATTAAGCGTGTTTATTACATGTTTGACACACTGCCCAATGAAGCTCGTGGTTTTCACGCTCATAAGGAGCTGGAGCAGATAATAATAGCAATGGATGGTGCCTGTCGTTTTATTCTTGACGATGGCGAAAAGCGTGAACAGGTTCTATTGAACCGTCCAGATGTTGGTTTGTACATCGGTAAGAACATGTGGCGCGAGATGCATGATTTTTCTTATGGCTGCAAACTTGTTGTTTTAGCTAGCGAATATTATGATGAAAAAGAGTATATTAGAAATTATGATGATTTTTTGAAGTCTCTAAAAGATGTGGAAAATAGATAATGAATACATCGGATATTAGTACAACACAAAGAAAGTTTATTCCATTTTTGGATTATATGAGAATGGTTTCTGTTTTTTTTGTTTTTCTTTTCCATTCCAATATGCATATTGGTATAAATTATGGTATTCTAAATCCTTTTGTAAGTACTGGAGCAATTTTTATGACAGTTTTTTTTATGCTGTCTGGAATTTCTCTAGCGTATAATTATGCGGATAAAGACCTTACTTGTTTAAATGAATACATTACTTTTATTAAGAAGAGAATAATAAGCATATACCCTGCATATATTGTTTTATATATTTTATTTGTAATAAAATTATTATTGACACATACAATGAAGCTTTCTGTTATTCAGAACCTTGTTGTAACACCTGTGGAATTAACGTTGTTTCAGTCCGTATTTGGCAATTCATTTGATACCTTACATAACGGGGGAACTTGGTTTCTCTCATGTGTTTTTATATGCTATTTATTGTTTCCTTTCTTATGTAGAATAGTTATGCAAATGACAAAGAAACAAGTTGTTTGTTTAAGTTTATTTATTTTTTGTATTTTGACATGGGCTCCTATAGTTGAATTTTATATGGGGTATTCTTCTATATATGCCAATCCTTTTTTTAGAGTTTTAGAATTTTTACTTGGGGTTTGTTTAATTCGAATTCAGATATTGTTTACTCCCCCCCCCCCCCCCCCCCCCCCCCCCCCC